>NZ_JAMYRZ010000036.1:0-69275 GCF_040321675.1 Mesorhizobium sp. M0296 | reverse complement strand
TTGGCCCCCACCCCCCCCGCGGGGGGGGTGTTTACCGCCGGTCCCGGGCCAACCCCCTGCCGGTGGTGGGTGGGGGCGGGTATATTTGCCCCTCTGGCGGTTATTTTTGTCGGGGGGGGGGGGCCGGTGCGACCTCGCCGACCCCACCCCGTCTCGCAGTCTCCGCTTCGCTTCGACTACTCGCCGACCCTCCCCTCGAGGGGGAGGGTAAAGAGCCGCATTCTCAAATCGCCGCGGTAATAATAATCTCGACCAGATATTCCGGTCCGGCAAGTTTCGCTTCGCCGGTGGCGCGGGCCGGCGTGTTGCCCTGCGGTACCCATCTGTCCCACTCCGCGTTCATCTCGGCAAAGGTGCTCATGTCGGCCAGCCAGATGATCGCCTGCAGGATCTTGGTTTTGTCGGTGCCGGCCTTGGCCAGCAATTCGTCGATCGCCGCCAGAATGTCCCTGGTCTGGGCACCGACGTTTCCGCCCGGCTTGCCGACCTGACCGGCCAGATAGACGGTGTTGCCGTGGATGACGATCTGGCTCATGCGCGGGCCTACATCGATACGACGAATGCTCATTGGATATTCCTTCTCCTCTTGTCGGTGCGCCTGTTTAGGGGCCGGGTTCGCCGGGGGCAAGGCCGCTCGAGCGGAACTTCTTGAGCCAAGCCAAAGCACACAACAAGACGGCCCGGCCGCAATTCCGCCCGATTGGCTTGTTGACTAATGTAATAACATCACATATCGAATCCGCCCCTGCAGCACCGATCATCGCCCCATGGATCGTCACATGAGCCAAACCTGCCTGACCTTCCGCGACCTGACGCTGGGCTACAATAGCCATCCTGCGGTCCACCACCTCAATGGTACGATCCGCAAGGGATCGCTGACGGCGGTCGTCGGCGCCAACGGCTCCGGCAAATCGACGCTGATGAAGGGCATCGTCGGCGTTCTGAAGCCGATGGCCGGCGCGGTGATCCGGGCGCCCGGCGTGCGCGCCGCCTATCTGCCGCAGCAATCGGAGCTCGACCGCTCCTTTCCGGCCCGGGTCGTCGACCTGGTTTCGTTTGGCCTGTGGCCGCGGCGCGGCATGCTCGGCCGTTATACGAGGGAAGATCGCGACTCTGTCAGCAAGGCGCTGATGGCCGTCGGCCTCGGCGGCTTCGAGAAGCGGCCGATCGACACGTTGTCGGGCGGCCAGCTGCAGCGCACGCTGTTTGCCCGCGTGCTGTTGCAGGATGCCGAGCTCATCCTGCTCGATGAGCCGTTTAACGCGGTCGACAGCAAGACGGTCGGCGACCTGATCGCGCTGATCAAGCGCTGGCACGGCGAGGAACGCACCATCATGGTTGTGGTCCACGATCTCGATCTGGTGCGGCAGAATTTCCCCGAAACACTGCTCCTGGCGCGCCAGCCGATCGCCTGGGGCGAGACCAGGGAGACGCTGCAGCCGGAGAATCTGTTGCGCGCGCGCCGCTTCCACGAAGCCTGGGAAGACAACGCGCCGTGGTGTGAGCCCGGCGAGCATGATCACCAGCACGGTGGCCACGAGCACAGCCATGATCACGACCATCATCACGGCTCCGGGCCGAGGGCGGCATGATGGACGTGCTTTACGGTCTTTTCGTCGCTCCTTTCGCCGACTACGCCTTCATGCAGCGGGCGCTTGCCGGTTCGATGATGCTGTCGCTCGGCGCCTGCCCTGTCGGCGTGTTCCTGATGCTGCGGCGCATGAGCCTGTCCGGCGATGCCATGGCGCATGCCATCCTGCCGGGTGCTGCCGCCGGCTTCCTGTTCTATGGCCTGGAGATCCTGCCGATGACCATCGGCGGACTGATCGCCGGCATCATCGTGGCGCTCGGCGCCGGCGCCGTCTCGCGCTTCACCATTCAGCGCGAGGACGCCTCTATGGCGGCCTTCTATCTGATTTCGCTGGCCATCGGCGTGCTCATGGTTTCGATCCGCGGCTCCAGCGTCGATCTCATGCATGTGCTGTTCGGCACCGTATTGGCGCTCAACAACGAGGCGCTGACGCTGATCGGCGGCATCGTCGTGGTGACGCTGGTCAGCCTCGTCATCTTCTGGCGGGCGCTGGTCGCCGAATGCCTCGACCCTTTGTTCCTGCGCTCGGTCAGCCGGATGGGCAGCCCGGTGCATTTCATCTTTCTCGGCCTCGTCGTGCTCAACCTCGTCGGCGGCTTCCAGGCGCTCGGCACCTTGCTGTCGGTCGGGCTGATGATGCTGCCGGCAGCGGCGGCCCGCTTCTGGACCTCGCGCGTCGAGCCGATGTGCGTGCTGGCCACAGTAATCGGCTTTGCCTCCTGCATTGCCGGGCTGCTGTTGTCCTACCATGCGTCATTGCCTTCCGGCCCGGCCATCATCCTGTCCGCCGGCGTCGTCTATTTCGCCTCGATCCTGTTCGGCACGCGCGGCATCCTGCGCGCCCGCATCGTCCATCACCGCCACAGAACTGCCTGATCCCAACAAGGAGAAACTGTCCATGCTGAATTCGATCCGCGCCGCTTTGGCCGTGAGCGTTATAACATTAACCGCCTTTGGCGCATCTTCGGCCTTTGCTGAGCCTTTGAAGGTGGTCGCCAGCTTCACGATAATCGCCGATTTCGCCAAAAATGTCGGCGGCGACCGCATCGATCTGACCACCATCGTCGGGCCGGACGGCGACGCCCACGTCTACGAGCCGAGCCCCGCCGATGCGGTGGCGATGGCCAAGGCCGACATCGTGCTGGTCAACGGCCTGCATTTCGAAGGTTTTCTGCAGCGCCTGGTCGACGCCAGCGCCACCAAGGCTTCGATTGCCGTGCTGACCAAGGGGGTCACGCCGATCAATTTCAAACCCGAATTCGCCGAGGCCGATGTCGCCGAAGGCGCGGAAACCGACGGCGGCAAGACGGTCACCGATCCGCATGCCTTCCAGTCGATCACCAATGCCGAGATCTATGTGAAGAACATCGCCGACGCCTTTTGCACGGCCGACGCTGCGGGTTGCGACAGCTACAAGGCCAATGCAGCCGCCTATACGCAAAAGCTCGAGGCGCTCGAGGGCGAAGTGCAGGCGGCGATCCAGTCGATCCCGCAGGAGAAGCGCGTCGTCATCACCTCGCATGACGCCTTCGGCTATTTCGAGCAGGCCTACGGCTTGACGTTCCTGGCCCCGGAAGGCGTGTCTACCGAGTCGGAGCCCTCCGCTGCCGACGTCGCCAAGCTGGTCAGCCAGGTGAAACAGGACAAGGCGGCGGCGATCTTCGTCGAGAACATCACCAACCCGCGGCTGATCGAGCAGATCGCCAGCGAGACCGGCATCAAGGTGGGCGGCACGCTCTATTCCGATGCGTTGTCGCAGCCCGACGGCCCGGCCGCGACCTATATCGATCTGATGCACAACAACATCGCCCAGATCAAAGGCGCGATCCTAGGAAGCTGAGCTGTCTAGTCACTCCATCCGGTCGGGCTGAAATTGCCCGGGCGGATTTCTATCTAATGGCGGTTGCCGACCGGGTCCGGGAGTGGCAAGACTGCCGCTAGCCAGATTGTGAGGACACCGCCATGGAATACCGTCAGATCAGCGAGGACTATTCGGTCTCGGGCCAGATCCAGCCCGAGGATGTCGCGACCATCAAGGCCGCCGGCTTCAAAAGCGTGATCTGCAACCGGCCGGACGATGAGCAGCCCGGCCAGCCATCGGCCGACACCGTCAAGGCGGCGGTCGAGGGCGCCGGGCTCGCCTTCCGCTACATCCCTGTCGTCAGCGGCCAGATCACGGCCGAAAATGTCGAGGACCAGGCCGAGGCGCTTGACGAACTCGAAGGCCCGGTCTTCGCCTATTGCCGCTCCGGCGCCCGCTGCACCAATCTCTATGGGCTGATCAAGCAGTCGAAGAGGTGAGAGGCGTTCCGATGATTAGTGATGCCGCCGTCTGGCTATGACCCGCCGCAGCCAGAAGAAAGCGACAAGCAAAGCGACATATGGCGCAAGATCGACGAGCGGAATCGTAGCGACCAACATTACGACGAAGCCCACGAGACAAATCGGAAAGCCGACACCGCACCACCAGCGCGACTTCGGATGAGTGAGTTCGACCCAGCCATACGGCCACGAAGGCCAGGGATTGATGATGCGCAACTCCCAAGCCTTCGGTTCATGCGCGGCGTGGATCAGACTACCAATCGTGAACGGCACAATCCCCACTAGAAACAGCACGATGCCGGCGATCTGAAAGTTCGACATGATTTACACTCAAATCGGCAGCGCGCCGGTTTCCTTCAGCGTCTCCAGCACGATCGCCGTCTTCACATGCTGCACGGATTCGTGCGGCAGCAGCACGCCGTTGACGAATTCCGACAGCGACTTCAGGTCCGGCGTCACGACCTTCAATATATAATCCATCTCGCCGGTCAGCGCGTGCGCTTCCTGCACTTGCGGCAGCCGCGCCACCAATTCGCCGAAACGCCGCGCATTGTCGCGGTTGTGGGTGGCGAGCGTCACCGAAATGACGTTGACCAGGGAAAAGCCGAGCTTGTCGCGGTCGAGCACCGCCCGGTAGCCCTTGATATACCCGTCCTCCTCCAGTCGCTGGCGACGGCGCGAGCATTGCGACGCGGACAGGTTCACCCGTTCCGACAAATCGTTGTTGGTCAGCCGTGCATCGCCCTGCAACAGAGCCATTATCTTGCGGTCAAACTGGTCGATGCGCGCCTCATCCATGTATTTCGGGTCCGCAGTGCACAACTCGCGCATGATCAGACCATTTCAAGCGTTTGAATGCAAGCAATTTGCACTCGCTCCGCGCTATAATTGGGTTTAGATGGCCGACGCGGCCAGTTCCAGATTTCGGAGCAATGCCATGGGTCCCTTCCCGCACGACGCACCGCCCGCCAAGATCAGCAAAACCAATCCCGCCGGCACCGACGGCTTCGAGTTCGTCGAATTCGCGCATGCCGAGCCGGAAAAGCTCGCCGAACTGTTCACCCGCATGGGCTATGTGCCGGTGGCCAAGCACCGCAGCAAGGACATCACCGTCTGGCGGCAGGGCGACATCAACTATGTCGTCAATGCCGAACCGGGCTCGCATGCCATGAAATTCGTCGACAAGCACGGCCCCTGCGCCGCCTCGATGGCGTGGCGGGTGATCGATGCAAGGCATGCCTTCGATCACGCTGTGGCCAAGGGCGCGACGCCCTATGAAGGCAACGACAAGACGCTCGATGTGCCGGCGATCGTCGGTATCGGCGGATCGCTGCTCTATTTCATCGAAACTTACGGCGAGAAGGGCTCGGCTTACGACGCCGAGTTCGACTGGCTGGGCGAGCGCGACCCCAGGCCGGAAGGCGTCGGCTTCTATTATCTCGACCACCTGACCCACAATGTCTATCGCGGCCAGATGGACAAATGGTGGGATTTCTACCGAGACCTGTTCGGCTTCAAGCAGATCCATTTCTTCGACATCGACGGCAAGATCACCGGCCTGGTCAGCCGCGCCATCACCTCGCCCTGCGGCAAGATCCGCATCCCGCTGAACGAGTCCAAGGACGAGACCAGCCAGATCGCCGAATATCTGAAGAAGTATAATGGCGAGGGCATCCAGCACATCGCCGTCGGCACCGACGACATCTACGGCGCCACCGACAGGCTGGCCGCCAACGGCCTGAAGTTCATGCCGGGACCGCCGGAGACCTATTACGACATGTCTTATGCCCGCGTGAACGGCCATGAAGAGCCGATCGAACGTATGAAGAAGCACGGCATCCTGATCGATGGCGAGGGCGTCGTCGACGGCGGCACGACCAAGATCCTGCTGCAGATCTTTTCGAAAACCGTGATCGGCCCGATCTTCTTCGAGTTCATCCAGAGAAAGGGCGACGAAGGCTTTGGCGAGGGCAATTTCCGCGCCTTGTTCGAATCGATCGAGCAGGACCAGATCAAGCGCGGCGTGCTGAAGGTGGACGGCAAGGCAGCGTAGCCAACTCGGCCGAGGTGCCTTGTGGTTTGATCAATTATGACCTAAATTCTGGTCATAAGAGGTCTGACCATGAATGTTCCGATGGCAAAAGCGAAGGCCCAACTCTCTGAGTTGGTGAAACGTGCCCAGGCCGGCGAAGAGATCCATCTGACGCGGCATGGAGAGGTGGTGGCGACCTTAAGCGCGCCCACCCGGGCCGGCGGGAGCAAAGGCCTTTTTGGGGCCCTGAAAGGCCAAATTCGGATACCGGATGATTTTGATGAACTCGGTCCCGAATGGGACGAGTACATTAAATGAGCCGCCAATATCTGGTGGATACTCATATTCTGCTTTGGGTACTCAACGCGGATTCACGCCTTTCGGATCACCATCGCGACATCTTTCTTGCGGGCGAGGATGTGGTCGTCAGCGCCGTCTCGGTAGCAGAGATCGCCATTAAGAAATCGCTCGGCAAAGTCACGCTCACAGGCAACATCGTGGAAATCCTGCGATCGAACGGCATTCCGATCCTCAGTGTGAATGAACTACACGCAGCGAGGCTTGAGCATCTGCCGTTCCATCATCGCGATCCCTTCGACCGTCTGCTCATCGCACAGGCTCAAATTGAAGGTCTGACGGTGGTCACTGCGGATCGACATTTCTCAGCCTACGACGTCGCGTTGGCCTGATCATCCAGCTCCAGCCGCTCGACTTCGGCTTTCCTCAACTTCACATCGTAATCGAGCAAGCACTCGTCGAGTTGCGGCGGTTTCACCGAGGTGCCGGACAGCATCGCGTGCACCTGGCCGCGATGATGGATGTCGTGGATGAAGAGATGGGCGAGCACGTCGCCGATCCGTTCCGGTACCATGCCGTCCTCGCGCCGGTCGGTGACGACGCGGCGCTCGAGATCGTCCGCCGACAGGCGGTCGCAAAAGGCGATCAGCCGCCGGTCGGCCTCCGCCTGTGCAACAAAAAGCGCCTTGGCATCATTGAACGGCACAAAATCGTCATGGGCGGCGGCGCCGACGCCGCCCTCTTCGAGAAAATCGAGATAGAGGTGATCGACCGCCAGGATGTGATTGAGCGTTGCCTTGATCGAGGGGAAGAAGCTTATCCTTTCAACCTCGAATTCGCCGGGCTCAAGCTGCAGCACGGCACGATAGAGCCGGTCGTTCGACCAGAGATTGTTGGCTGCCATGCGCCGAAAATGGTTCAGCAGGTCCATGACTTCACGGCGCGACCCGGAATAGCGACACACCCGCCCATAGAAGCGCAAACCCAGCCAAAACAGTCAGCAGCAGCCCGATCATGCGCCGCCGCATGGCTTGCGTTTCCTGGTCCAGCGCGACATTCGTGTTGGTGACGGTGTGAAACATCATCGCCTTGCGCGGCAGGCCGCTGCGGTTGGTCAGGCCGGGCGAGCGCGCCTCGATGCGATAGCTCAGGCGGATCGCCAGGATGAAGATCGCCAGCATGACAAGGGCCCAGACACCGCACAGCAGATAGAATGTCTCGCCCGTCATGCTCTTGCCCCCTCGTACTTCTCGACCTTCTGCTCGATGGCGCCGAAGATCGAATGCCCGCCCCTGTCCTTCATCTCGATGCGCACGCTATCGCCAAAGCGCAGGAACGGCGTTTTCGGTTCGCCGGTTTCGATGGTCTCGATCATGCGCAACTCGGCGATGCAGGAGTAGCCGGCGCCGCCCGCCGAGACAGGCTTGCCCGGCCCGCCGTCGAGCTTGTTGGAGACGGTGCCCGAACCGATAATGGTGCCGGCAGCCAGCGGCCGCGTTTTTGCGGCATGAACAATCAACGCCGGAAAATCGAAGGTCATGTCGATGCCGGCGTTTGCCCGGCCGAACGGCTTGCCGTTGAGATCGACCAGCAGCGGCAGGGCGACCTTGCCGCCGTCCCAGGCATCGCCCAGCTCGTCCGGCGTCACCGCAACCGGCGAAAAGGCCGATGACGGTTTCGACTGGTAGAAGCCGAACCCCTTGGCGAGCTCGGGTCCGGTCAGGCCGCGCAGCGTTACATCGTTGACCAGCATGACCAGCCGGATCGCCGCCCGCGCCTCATCGAGGCTTGCGCCCATCGGCACGTCGTCAGTGATGATGGCGACCTCGCCTTCCATGTCGATGCCGAAGGCCTCGTCGGCCATGCGGATCGGGTCGCGCGGCGCGAGGAAGGAGTCCGAGCCGCCCTGGTAGATCAGCGGATCGGTCCAGAAGCTTGCCGGCATCTCGGCGCCGCGCGCCTTTCGCACCAGCTCGACGTGGTTCACATAGGCCGAGCCGTCGGCCCATTGGTAGGCGCGCGGCAGCGGCGAAAGGGCGTCATGTTCGTGAAAGCGGGCAGACGGCACCGCATTATTCTCAAGCGATTCGGCCATCGCAGCGAGATGCGGCGCGATGCGATGCCAGTCGTCGAGCGCGGCCTGCAGCGTCCGCACCAGGAACGAAGCATCGGTAAACCGCGTCAGGTCGCGCGAGACGACGACGAGCTTTCCGTCGCGCGTCCCATCCTTCAATGTGGCAAGCTTCATGCGTCCTCCCAATGCGTTTATTCGTAGTATTTGCCGGCGTAGATAATTCTGGCCGCGGCTTTCCAAGGATTTTCATCCGCTAGAAACGCCGGATTGCCCTGCCCATGGGCTTCGAACCAGGCGACCGCCGATTCGAGAAAGGTGCTGATCGAGCCATTTTGCCACCCATTCCAGCCGGGATCGGATGGTCCGGGCTTCGCAATCTCCCTGCGGTCGGCGTCTTCCCGATCCCTCCTCAACGCATCGACGAACCGGACGAAAGACGGCAAGTCTTCCACCCGATCGAGAAACAAGGAGAGCTGCGCCCAGGATGTCTCCTCGGATTTCCGCACCTCTTCCCAAAGCTTGTCGTTGGTCACGTCTCACTCCCAAGCCCCACAACAAGGCCGTCGCGGGCGATCGTCAAGTCGCCGGCCCATGTTTTCCTGACGGCGGCAATCCAGTCGGCCTCGCCGATCTCGGGATCGTCGGCGGGAATGAGGTGGTTGAGGACCAGTCTTTTGACGCCTGCATCACAGGCGATGCGGCCCGCTTCCTCGGCAAAGCTGTGGCTGGCAAGCAGGTGTTCCCTCAGCCTTGCGCCGTTGCCGGTCTTCGCGACCAGCCGCTCGATACCCTTTTCCAGCATGGCCTCGTGGACCAGGACGTCGGCGCCCTCGGCGAAATCCGCCAATGGCGGAAAGAACGCCGTATCCGATGAAAAGACGATGCCTTGCCCCGCATGATCGAAGCGCAGCGCAAAGCAATCCGTCACCGGCGGGTGGTCGACGCGCAGCGCCGATATTTTGAGACCGCGCTCTTCCGCCACCTGGCCTTCACCAAACTCGACGATCGAAACCAGGTCGCGGATATCCGGCCGGCCTTCGTCGGCGATGCGGATCTCGATGTCGAATTCCATCGCCTGGCAAAAGCGCTGCCAATAATGGCCGATGCCGGGCGGGCCGAACAAAGTGACGGGCGCCGCCAGGCCGGCGGTCCAGGCGGTGTGGATCAACGGTCCGAGTTCCAGCACATGGTCGGAATGCAAATGCGTGATGAAGATCAGGTCGAGCGCCTTCAGGCTGATGCCGGCATCGGTCAGCCCGCGCGTTACGCCCAGCCCGCAATCGACGACGATGGTGCGGCCGCCAATCTCCAGCAGCGACGAACTCGGCCACGGGCCGCCCGGCCGCAGCGCCGGGCCACCCTTCGAGCCCAGAAGCACCAGACGATCCGTCATGCGTCGGCGCTCAAGACCAGTCGCCCTCTGGCGTGCCGTTGAAGCGCTTCTTCAGGCCGGCCCAGCAGTCGATGTAATTGTCCTGCCGGGTTTCGAGCTCGGCGCCATAGCGGGTCACCATTTGCGGAAAGCGTGTCTCGAACATGAAGGCCATGGTGTTGTCGAGCTTGACCGGTTTCAGCTCCGCGCGCGAGGCTTTTTCAAAGCCAGACGCATCTGGTCCGTGAGCCAGCATCATGTTGTGCAGGCTGATGCCGCCGGGCACGAAGCCCTCTTCCTTGGCATCGTACTGACCATGAATCAGGCCCATGAACTCGCTCATGATGTTGCGGTGATACCAGGGCGGCCGAAAAGTGTTTTCCGCCACAAGCCAGCGCGGCGGGAAGATGACGAAATCGATATTGGCGGTGCCTTCCTCGCCGCTCGGCGCGGTCAGCACGGTGAAGATCGATGGGTCAGGATGATCGAACAAGATCGCGCCGACCGGCGAAAAGGTCGCAAGATCATATTTGTAGGGCGAATAATTGCCGTGCCACGCCACCACATCCAGCGGCGAATGATCGATCTCGGTGACATGGAACTGGCCACACCATTTCGCGATCAGCCGGCACGGTGTTTCCTTGTCCTCGAACCAGGCACAGGGCGTCTTGAAATCGCGCGGATTGGCCAGGCAGTTGGCGCCAATCGGGCCGCGATCCGGCAGCGTCAGCTTGGCGCCGTAATTCTCGCAGACATAGCCGCGCACTTGCGGATCCACCAGTTCGACCTTGAACACCAGACCGCGCGGCAGCACGGCGATCTCGCCCGGCCTGAGTTCGATGACGCCCATCTCGGTGACGAAGCGCAAGGCTCCAACCTGCGGCACGACCAGCAACTCGCCATCGGCGTTGAAGAAATGGTCGTCGGCCATCGAACGGTTGGCGACATAGACATGTGCCGCCATGCCGGTCTGGCTAAGCACGTCGCCGGCGGTGGTGATCGAGCGCATGCCGGCAATGAAATTGGTCGGTTCCTTCGGCATCGGCACGGGGCTCCAGCGATACTGGCCGAGTGCGAGCTGATGGTCGCCGACGTTCGGCGCGCTTTTCCAAAGCGGATAATTCGCCGCTTTGAAGCGGCCGGTGTGCCTGACGCTTGGCCTTATCCGATAAAGCCAGGAGCGCTCATTGGTGCCGCGCGGCGCGGTGAATGGAGAGCCCGAAAGCTGCTCGGCATAGAGGCCGTAAGCCGGCCGCTGCGGCGAGTTTCGCCCTTGCGGCAGCGAGCCCGGCAGAGTCTCGGTCTCGAAGTCGTTGCCGAAACCCGGCATGTAGGAATAGGCCATGGAATCCTCCCGAATTCATGGTCTTGGAGCATCGTTTGCGCATCCGCAAAGATGCTCCGAGTTGACCATACCGGTTTCATTTGTAACCATTGAAAATGTAACCATCAACGGTGATTTCGGCATGAGCCGCCAGCATGCCAGTCAGGGCCAACCATGGAAATCCTCGAACTGGAATCCTTCCTGCCTTACCGGCTCTATCGGCTCGCCGATGCCGTCAGCCGCGAATTCTCAAGGATATACAAGGACCGCCACGGCCTGACCCGGCCCGAATGGCGCACGCTTGCGGGACTTGGACAGCACGGCACGATGACGGCGACGGCGCTCGGCGAGCAATCGGCCATGCACAAGACCAAGGTTTCGCGCGCGGTCGCCGAACTCGAGCGGCGCCGCTGGCTGACCCGCACGCCAGACGAGAAAGACCGTCGCGTCGAGCATCTGACGCTGACCAAGGCTGGCGTTACTGCCTATCGCGAGATGGTGCCGCTGGCGAAGGAGTTCGAGCGGGAGCTGCTGGAGAGGCTTGGTGCGGAAGAGCGGGCGGCGATTGTCGGTGGGGTAGCGGCGCTGGAGGCAAAACTCACCTTGGGTTGAAAATCCTCCCTCAGCTTCGACCGTCGCAGAAATCAGATGGCTTGGGCAGGCGACGCTCCTAAACCGTAATAGGCGCGTTCGGCTTCAATGATGCCTCTGACATAGCTTCGAAATGCTACCGGATCATCGATGTAAGTCAGGAGCACCTGCGCTTGCGAAGCCGCGTGTCTTCGAACGCTTTCAAACAGCCGCCTCGCTGTTTCAAAATCACCAGCCAAGCCGGCCGCCACCCCGGCATTGAGAGCTGCCCATTCGCCGTATGCACGGGGCTGCAATTCATTCACGAGGATCGTCGCCGCCGCCTGAACGGAAGGGAACATCGATCGGTGAACCTGATCGATTTCGACTGCCTCCCTGGCCATTTGACCTACCAAGGGGAGAAACTGCTCTGGGCTCTCGAACTCAACAAAGGAGCCAACGCGCTCAACGCGATCGAACGTCAATGTGAATGGCGGCAAACCCCAAAGCCAGTGAACCGCTAAATTCAGGTAAGAGCCTTTCGACCAAGAGCTGGGTTGGAACTCGACAACACTTAGCCAGAAGCCACGGTCGGCAATCCAGGTTCGCGACTGACCCTTCCGCCGAAATCCAGCAGGCTGCAATGCGATCCTTGCCTGCGAAGCAATGATACGTCCGTGCTCGTTATCCGCCATCTCGGTCCCTACATGACAGCAATGGGCGTGGCGCTACCAATCCATCACCACCTTGCCGGAATTGCCGCTCTTCATCGCCTCGAAGCCGGAAATATAGTCGTCAATGCCGATGCGATGCGTGATCAGGCCGCTGACATCGAGCGGGCCTTGCACCAGCGCGATCATCTTGTACCAGGTCTCGAACATCTCGCGGCCGTAGATGCCTTTCAGGTGCAGCATCTTGAAGATGACCTTGTTCCAGTCGATCTCGAAGCCGGTCGGCGCGATGCCGAGAATGGCGATCTTGCCGCCATTGTTCATGGTGTCGATCATGTCGCGGAAGGCAGGGGCTGCGCCCGACATTTCGAGGCCGACGTCAAAACCCTCGGTCATGCCGAGCGCCGGCATCACGTCGCGCAGCTTTTCCTTCGACGCATCGACGACATGCTGGACGCCGAGCTTTTTCGCCAGTGCCAGGCGCACCGGGTTGATGTCGGTGATGACCACTTTTCGCGCGCCGACGCACTGCGCCACCAGCGCGCCCATGATGCCGATCGGCCCGGCGCCGGTGACCAGCACGTCCTCGCCGACGAGATCAAAGGACAATGCGGTGTGAACCGCATTGCCCAAGGGATCGAATATCGCCGCGATCTCGTCCGGCACGTCGTCGGGGATCGGCACAACATTGTGCTGCGGGATCGCCAGGTATTCGCCAAAGGCGCCCGGCCGGTTGACGCCGACGCCGAGCGTGTTGCGGCACAGATGCCCCCTGCCCGCCCGGCAGTTGCGGCAATGGCCGCAGACGATATGGCCTTCTCCGGAAACGCGCTGGCCGAGTTTGTACTCGGTCACCGCCGTGCCGAAATCGGCGACGGTTCCGACGAATTCGTGGCCGGTCACCATCGGCACCGGCACCGTCTTTTGCGCCCACTGGTCCCAATTGTAGATGTGCACGTCGGTGCCGCAGATCGCCGTCTTCCTGATCTTGATCAGCACGTCGTTCGGACCGATTTCCGGCACCGGCACCTCTTCCATCCAGATGCCCGGCTCGGCCTTGGCCTTGACCAGCGCCTTCATCATGTTCGACATTCTCTTGTCCCCTGAACCTTAGTCGCCTGAACCTTAGTCGCCTGAACTTAGTCGCTTGAATCTTTTGATCCGGAATCGCTTTTCGGTCCCGGCCGCTCAGGAAATCACGCCGAGTTCGCGACCGACTGCGGCGAACGCCTCAACCGCACGATCGATGTCAGCGCTGGAATGGGCGGCCGACATTTGCGTGCGGATGCGCGCCTGGCCCTTCGGCACCACCGGGAACGAGAAGCCGATGACATAGATGCCGCGCTTCAGCATCCGCGCCGCCATTTCCTGTGCCAACGTCGCGTCGCCCAGCATCACCGGGATGATCGGATGGTCGGCGCCGGCCAGTGTAAAGCCGAGCCTGCCCATCTCGGAGCGAAACCGCGCTGCGTTGGCATATAGGCGCTGACGCAACGCATCGCCATTGCGGACCAGTTCGAACACCCGAATCGAGGCGCCGGCGATCGCCGGCATCAGCGTGTTGGAGAACAGATAGGGGCGCGAGCGCTGGCGCAGCCAGTCGACTACCTGCTTCCTGCCCGAAGTGTAGCCGCCCGACGCGCCACCCAACGCCTTGCCAAGCGTGCCGGTGATGATGTCCACCCTGCCCTCGACGCCGCAATGTTCGGCCGAGCCGCGGCCATTCCTGCCGACGAAACCAACTGCATGGCTGTCGTCGACCATCACCATCGCATCGTATTTGTCGGCGAGGTCGCAGACGCCCTTCAGATTGGCGATGATGCCATCCATAGAGAACACGCCGTCGGTGGCGATCAGCCGGAACCGGCAGTCGCGCGCCTCTTTCAACCGCGCCTCCAGATCGGCCATGTCGTTGTTGGCGTAGCGGAAGCGCTTTGCCTTCGACAGCCGCACGCCGTCGATGATCGAAGCGTGGTTCAGCGCATCGGAGATGACCGCATCCTCCTCGCCGAGCAGCGTCTCGAACAGGCCGCCATTGGCGTCGAAGCAGGAGCCGTAGAGGATCGTATCCTCCATGCCGAGGAAGCCAGAAATCGTCGCCTCGAGCTGCTTGTGTTCTTCCTGCGTGCCGCAGATAAAGCGCACCGACGCCATACCGTAGCCGTAGCGGTCAAGCGCCTGCTTGGCCGCTTTCCGCAGTTCGGCGCTGTCGGCGAGGCCGAGATAATTATTGGCGCAGAAATTCAGCACCTTCTCGCCGCCGACCTCGATCTCGGCCGATTGGGTCGAGGTTATCACCCGTTCGGATTTGTAAAGGCCGGCCGATTTCAGTCCTTCAAGCTCGCTGTCGATGTGGGAAAGGAATGCTTCGGTCATGATCAGGCCCTGTTGAGATCGACGAGGACTGTCGCGCCGCGCGGACGAAAAATCCATCGCAAAAGCGACCGCTTCGGTGGCGGCAATGGCACGGCAGAGGCCACGATGTTCAAATGCGGAGGCGCCGCGAAAGATTGCAATAACCACTTTGCGGGTTTCCCGCCGCGGTCGTCGCCGCCGGCCTGCTGCCGTCCCAAACCTGTTAACACTTTGAAGCCAAAGGTTGTCGGACAAGAATTCGTTGGCGAGAGGGCCGCCTCAGAAAATGTCGCAGCAGCCGGTGCACGCCGTTTCAGGCAGGCTCATACTCCTGATCAAATCCGGCTACTGGCTGGCTCTGTTGATCATAGCCGCCATGGTCGTGGCCTCCTTCATCCTGCTGCAACAGGTGATGTCTACCCAACGGCACAATCAGGCGCTGCTCGATATCGTCAGCACACAGAAAGCCCTGTCGCAGCGCATCGTCTTCCTCGCCGGCGCGACAGGCAGCGCTTCACGCGACCAGCAGCCGGCCCTGGTTAGCGCGCTCAAGCAAGCGACGGTGGAGTTCGAGAAGAACTACGATCTGCTGCTCGAACGGACCGCCGCCGATCCGGCGTCGCCGGCAAGGTTCGATCCGAAATCGATCGAGAGCGTGCTTTTCGCCAAGCCGTACCATCTCGACTATTTCTCGGTCGGGCTTATCGCCAACGGCGAACGCCTGATCTCGTCATTCGAATCGCGGCTCAACATGGCCGGCAATGGTGGCTACAAAGGCGGAGAGGAGCGCGTCAACCTGAACGCTTCCGTTGCCAACGCAACATTGTCGGGCTATGCCGCACTTGGCCAGCGCATCAGCGCCTTTGCAGACCAGCGATCCGAAACACTTCTCGATCTTAACCGCACATTGTTCTACTCGACCATCGGCGTCATCGTGCTGGTGGCGCTTTTCATTTTCAGGCCAATGTCGAATGCCATCCTGCGCAGGACGCGCGAGCTGGTCGATGCGCGCAATTCCATGGCCTTTATCGCCGTGCATGACGGGCTGACCGGCCTGCACAACCGCACCTTCCTGACCGAGCATTTCGATACGCTGATCAATGCGGCGCGGCGACGGCGTGAACGGGTTGCCGTTGTGCAGTTCGATCTCGACCGGTTCAAGCAGATCAACGACACGTTCGGCCACGCCGCCGGCGATTATGTGCTGGTGGCGGCTGCGCAGCGCATGCGTGATTCGTGCCGTACGTCGGATCTCAACGTGCGGCTCGGCGGCGATGAATTCGTCATGATTCTCAACGGTGCCGGCAGCACCGA
The DNA here is from genome assembly GCF_040321675.1 of Mesorhizobium sp. M0296. Lineage (NCBI taxonomy): Bacteria > Pseudomonadati > Pseudomonadota > Alphaproteobacteria > Hyphomicrobiales > Phyllobacteriaceae > Mesorhizobium > Mesorhizobium sp. M0296. The sequence goes on along the minus strand of NZ_JAMYRZ010000036.1, from coordinate 53,353 downwards.
GGACATCGATACCGTCGCCCGGCGCATCCTGACCAAGCTCAACAAGCCGATCGTCTTTCGAGGCACGACAATCCATCCGGGCGTAAGTGCCGGGATTGCGGTCTACCCTGTCGACGCCGACAATGCGCAGGATCTGCTCGTCCATGCCGATCTGGCGCTGTATTCCGCCAAGAAGCAGGGCGGCGGCAGCTTGTCGTTCTTCTCCGAGGAGCTGAGGCACGAACTCGATTATCGCAAGCAGCTCGAGCTCGACATCAGGACCGCCATCTCGGAGAAGGCGTTCGAAGTCTATTTCCAGCCGCAAGTCTCGCTGTGGGACGGCGGCATCAGCGGCATCGAGGCTCTGGTTCGCTGGAGACATGCCGAGCGCGGCATGATCGCGCCGGGCGAGTTCATTCCGATCGCGGAAAAATGCGGACTCATGCCCGAGATCGGCCGCATCGTCATTGCCAAGGCGATCGACGAAGCAGCCGAATGGAACCGCGCAGGCATCGCCTTCGGGCGGATCGCCGTCAATGTATCCGGCTCGGAGCTGCGCGAGACAGATTTCGAAGTCTTCCTGTTCGACATGCTGGAGAGGGCTGGCCTGCCAGCGCACAAACTGTCGCTGGAGATCGTCGAATCCGTCATCCTCGACGACGAGAAGACCGGTATCGCGGCAAAGCTGCGGCACATTCGCGCCGCCGGCATCCATCTTGAGCTCGATGATTTCGGCACCGGCTACGCATCGCTCAGCCATGTCAATCCAAACGAGATCGATCGGCTGAAGATCGACCGCCGTTTCGTCCAGAACATCAACGAGAACAGCGGCAACACCAAGATCGTGCGTGCCCTCACAGAACTCGCCCGCGGTCTCGGCATCTCGATCGTTGCCGAGGGCGCTGAAACCGAAGCCGAGCTCGACTCGCTGATGGCGATCGGCTGCGACCAGGTGCAAGGCTATTCCATCGCTTTCCCGATGCCGCCGGACAGCGTGCGCGAATGGCTGCTGGCGCGAACGCCCAAGAAGGCCAGGCTGACGGTGCTGCAGGGCTGCCGGGCGTAGATCCGTCATGGTTCGGACTTGCGAACCGACCTGATCTGCCGAGGCGGAAGGTCATCCTCATCACCGGGAAATCCTGCCAGCAATTGTCCAAAGCTGGGCACACGCGCCAGTCTTTCGTAGTCCTGAAACGACAGAATGACCGCCTGCTTGCGGCCGTGCCGGGTGATGATGGCGGGTTCTCCCGCGACGACCTGATCGAGTAGCGCCGAGAGTGTAGCCCCGGCATCCTTCAGCGAAATTTCGCGCATGGCGTTTCCTATCCTAATTTCTAACCCTCGACATTGGCCCGCAACGCGGCCAGCACCTGTGCAAACTCCGCCAGCCTGTCGTCGGACAGTCCTTTCCGCAGCCGCTTGTCGAAGGCTAACGCGGCGGTGCGCAATTTCAGGAACAGCGCTTCTCCGGCTTGGGTCAGCTCCACCTGGTGAACCCGGCGGTTCTCGGGATCGCGGCGGCGCATCAGCAGGCCTTGCGTCTCCATGGCGTTGAGGTGGTGGGTCAGCGTTGCGCCCCGGATGCCGATCATGCCGGCGAGCTCGCGTTGGTTGGCCAGCTCCCGCGACTTGACCGACAGCAACGTGACCCAGACCGGCAGCGTGCCGCCTGCCTCGACCAAGGCAGCGTCGAAAGCCTGCGCAACCAGCTTGGCGGTGCGCGCGAGATTCATCCCGATCGGCGGGCGGTCAAAGGGCGTCATGATCCGACACTAGAACAAGGGCAAAGCCTAAGGAACCGGCTCGAGCTTATGCGTTGACATCTAATCATTTGATATCTATCAATATGCCTGGCGGTGGGCAAGAGAGGATATGCGGTCATGCAATATGTCTACATCATCGTCCTCGGCCTTCACGTCATGGCGGGCGTGTTCTGGGCCGGCACCACCATCGCGGTCGCCCGCGAACCGGAGATCAGGGCGGAACGTTTCTTCCGGCCGCAAATGGGCGCAGCCGGCGTGGTTTTCCTCACGGGCTTGCTGCTGTGGTATTTCTTCCACAACGGCTCTTTCGGCTCGATGGAGAAGGTCTTGGCGCTGGGCATCTTGACGGCGTTAATCGCCGCCGGGGTTCAGGGCGCGCTGGTGGGTTCCGCCAGCAGGCAGTTGGCCGGGGCCGATGCGGCGAAGCAAACCCAATTGCGCGCCAAGATGACAAAAGGCGAACGCATCGCTGGCGGCCTGCTGGTCATCACCGTGTTCTGCATGGCCACCGCCGGGATGTTTTGAGCGTCCTGCCGCAATCGCAAGATCGTACGGTGCCCGGCGATAGCCGGCGGCGTGCGCGGCGCGCAGACCGGACCGACGTGCCTGGTGGCTCTCCGTACGGAGGTTCGGCTGCGCGCCACCAATCAATCCAAAATATTCCTCAGATCCGCAAGCCGAACCTGATGCCGTCATAGATTGCGGCGTGGATGTTGCGCGAGGCTACTGCATCGCCGATGCGGAAGAGCACGAAACCACTCTGCGGATTGCGCACCGGAAAGATGTCGCCGCCATTGACCAGTTTTTCGTAATCGATCGCGCCGGCGTTCTTCGACAGCGGCTTCAGCGCCAGGTAGAGATCGTCGAGCGGCAGCGTGCCGTGCTCGACCACCACCTGGTCGACGCGCCGCTCGCCGCGCCAGCCATCGGCGAAGTCGGAGGCGAGCTCGGCGATCAGCTGGTTGCCTTCGCGCCGCACAGAACGTAGCCGTGTGTTGATGGTCACCGTGACCCCCTTTTCCTGGAAGGCGCGCATGTAGGGCACATGATTCATGCCGCCCATTTCCGGGGCGAAGAAGCGCTCTGGTGAAACCAGCTCCAGCCTGGCGCCGCTATTGGCGATCAGTTCGGCGGCACCCATGCCCTGGTGGCCGCCGTTGTCGTCATAGAGCAGCACGTTCTCGGCCGGCTTGACGCTGCCGGCCATGATGTCCCAGCTCGAGGTGACGAGATCGTCGCCCGCCGTCAGAGGCGGGTTCTGCGGCAGGCCGCCAGTGGCGACCACCACCACGTCCGGCGACAGCGCCAGCACGTCGTCCGTCTCCGCCCATTTGTCGTAGCGGATCTCGACGCCCAGCCGGTCGAGTTCGGCCAGGCGCCAGTCGATGATGCCGATCAATTCCTTGCGGCGCGGGTTTTGCGTTGCCAGCCGCACCTGGCCGCCGGCCTGGCTCGATGCTTCCAGCACCGTCACCTGGTGCCCGCGCTCGGCGGCGACGCGCGCTGCCTCCAGCCCGCCGGCGCCGGCGCCGACGACGACCACCTTCCGCTTCGGTCCCTCGGTTTTCGGAATAATATGCGGGATATCAGCCTCGCGGCCCGTCGCCGCATTGTGGATACACAGCGCCTCGCCGCCCTCATAAATGCGGTCGAGGCAATAGGTGGCGCCGACGCAAGGGCGGATCTCGTGCTCGCGGCCTTCCATCACTTTTTTGACGATATGCGGGTCGGCAATGTGGGCGCGCGTCATGCCGACCATGTCGAGCTTGCCGGTGGCGATGGCGTGACGCGCGGTGGCGACGTCGGAAATCCGCGCCGCATGGAAGGTCGGGAATTTCGTCGCCGCTCTCACCTCCCCTGCGAAGTCGAGATGCGGTGACGAGCGCATGCCGGTCACCGGGATGACCTTGGTCAGCGCCGCATCGGTCTCGATCGAGCCACGGATGATGTTGAGGAAATCGACCTTGCCGGAGCCGGCCAGCCGCCTGGCGATTTCGACGCCCTCCTGTTTCGACAGGCCTTTCTCGAAATCCTCGTCGGCGACCATGCGGATGCCGACGACGAACTTTTCGCCGACCGCGGCACGCACTGCGTCGAGCACCATTCCGGTGAAGCGCAGCCGGTTGTCGAGCGAGCCGCCGAAATCGTCGTCGCGCTGGTTGGTGGCCGGCGACCAGAAACCGTCCATCAGATGGCCGTAGGCTTCGAACTCGATGCCGTCGAGGCCGGCAGCCTGGCAGCGCTGCGCGGCCGCCGCATAGTCGGCGACGATGCGCTCGATATCCCAGTCCTCGATAGTCTTGGGAAAGGCGCGATGGGCCGGTTCGCGCACCGGCGAAGCCGACAGGACGGGCAGCCAGTCGGCCTTGTTCCAACCGGTGCGGCGGCCGAGATGGGTGATCTGTATCATCACCTTGCAATCGTGCTCGTGGCAGGCATCGGTAAGCTCGGCGAGCCACGGCACGATGCGGTCGTCATAGACATGCAGATTGCCAAAAGCGGCCGGGCTGTCGCGCGAGACGATCGCCGAACCGGCGGTCATGGTCAGCGCCATGCCGCCCTTGGCCTTTTCGGCATGGTAGAGCCGATAGCGTTCCTTCGGCATGCCGTCCTCGGAATAGGCCGGCTCATGGCTGGTCGACATCACCCGGTTCTTCAGCGTCAGATGCTTGAGCTGATAGGGCTGGAGGAGCGGGTCGTTGCTAGTCATCATCTTCCTGCTGTTTCAAATTGTGCTAATGAGCGGCAAATTTCTGTTTTTACGCATGTCGCTGTCCCAAAATCGCTGCGCAGTTTTGGGCGACATGCAGCAAGGAACCTGCTCATGACCGATACGAAAAACCTCACCCAGCTCGGCACCAACGTCGAGGCGCCACAGAGCCCTGAAGCCGCAGTCCTGGAAACCGTGCCGTTTTCGCGTGGCGACGGCCCGCCGGCCATCGTTCGCTTCACCTGCCCGGAATTCACTTCGCTCTGCCCGGTCACCGGCCAGCCGGACTTCGCCCATATCGTCATCGAGTACGCACCCGATGCGCTGCTGGTGGAATCGAAGTCGCTCAAGCTGTTCATGACCTCGTTTCGCAACCATGGCGCCTTCCACGAAGAATGCACCGTCATGATCGGCCGCCGCATCATCGCCGCGACCAAGCCATTGTGGTTGCGCATCGGCGGCTATTGGTATCCGCGCGGCGGCATTCCGATCGACGTGTTCTGGCAAACCGGCGCGCCGCCGGAAGGTGTGTGGCTGCCCGACACCGGCGTCGCCCCCTATCGCGGGCGCGGCTAATCGGACGGAGCGGCTCACCTGATCCCGGTCCGGCACAGGTTGGTCCCCAGGAAAGGCATCACGGCGTCGCGGTACCGCTGTTGGTCATAGCGATAGAGATCAACGCGCCGCGCGCCGTCGAACCAGACCAGCTTTGCGTCAGCGCCTGCCGCATCTTTCAACGCCAGTGTCTGGCTGCGAGCGACAAACGGATCCGAATTGCCTGCTAGCAGCAATATCGGCCGATGAATCTCGCCGATGCGATCGACCGGCCTAACATCATCTACCCCGAAGCCAAGGCGGAGCTGCATCTGCGCCAAGAGGATGGTCGCCTGTACGTCGCGCAACATAGGCAAGGGCGCTCGCAACGCCGTGGTTTCCAGCAAAGTCGCGTAGATCTGCTCCAGGACATAGGCATCGGCATGCTCCTGCTGAGCGCCAAATACAAAAGCAGCCGCACCGAGCGACGAGCCGATGGCCGCCACCTTGCGACCGGCGAAGCGTTGCCGCGCAAAGGCGAGGATGCGGCTGGCGTCCTGCCGTTCGATGTAACCAAAGCCTCTGATATCGCCGCCGCTTTCGCCATGTCCCGACAGATCGAACAGCACGATCGAGTAGCCGCTTTCGAAAAGCAGCTTCGCTCTTGGAACCATGGCCAGCTTGTTTGAACCGCGTCCGTGTAACAGCACGATTGTTCCGCAACTGTCCTGCCGATCCGCCACCCAACCGGCGAGGTCGGGCGCGCCCTCCTGCTTCAGAACGATGCGCTCCACCGGTAACCCCACAGGCAGCGTGAAGCTTTGCTGAGGCACGCGGGCCACCGCGCGGCTTCCTGCCTCCCAGGTGACAGCGCAGGCCAGGACGCAAACCGCCGCGAATAAAGCAACCACGACAGGACCTCTTCTCATCGATCGGTCACGTGCACTTCGCATCAGTTGAGCGGCAGCCGCCGGTAGCGGCTGGGGTTGTTCGGGTCGCTGAAATGGTGCATCGGCCCGTGTTCGGCAAAGTGCGCTGACCAGCGTTTCATTGCCGCCGGATCGAGTTCGACGCCCAGCCCGTCACCCTCCGGCACACGCACCGTGTTGGCGATCTGACGGAATGGGCCATCCTTGATGACGTCGCCGATCTGCCAGCGAAACAGCGACTGCGACGCTTCCGTGATCCACGGCGTCGCCGCTACGACGTGCAGATAAGCCGATGTCATGATGCCGAGATCGTTCGAATAGCACCAGAACCCCTTGCCCATCGCCTCACAGGCGGCGATGAATTTCAGAGTTTTGGACAATCCGCCGAGTGCTGCGAAATTGCAGACGAAGTAATCCGGCGCACCGAGCGCGACTGCCCGTCTGATATCCGGGATGTGGGTGGAGAACGGAATGCGCGAATGCTGGCGCAGCGCAGCCATCTCGTCGAAGGTCGCGACCGGATCCTCGTAATTGCGGATGTTGAACGGCTCGATCTCGCGCAGCACCCAGCGCGCTGTGGTCAGCGACCACTGCATGTTGGAATCGAGTTTGATCTGCGCTTTATCGCCAAGCGCCTCGCGCAGCATGCGCACTGTCCTGATCTCGAGCTCGGGATCGCCCATGATCAGCTTGCCCTCGAAGATCGTCGAGCCGTGCTGTTCTCGCATGCCGAGACAGTAGTCGACGATCGCTTCGGCGGTCATCTCGCCGCCGGCTCCGCCTTGAGCGGGGCGAAAGGCGAAATATTCCGAAAACGGAATGTCCTTGCGCACCGCGCCGCCGAGCAGCTTGTAGAGCGGCATGCCGAAGACCTTGCCTCTTATATCCCACAGCGCCAGTTCGACGGCGCCGAACGCCACCGTGGCTGCGTTCTCGCCGGTGTTGGCGGTGATCTGCCAGGGCGGCACACAGCGCGCCTCGCAGTCGGCGATGTCGAGCGGATCGGCGCCAATCAGCGCCGGCGCGATCTCGGCCTTGATCACCTCGCCGAAATGCCACCATGGCGCCTCGCCCAGTCCGACCACGCCTTCGTCCGTCTCGACCTCGATGATCGATTTCGAGGCGCCGCCGTAGAGACCAGCCGTCCACCAGAACGGAGCATCGAGCGGGACGTTGACGTGGGTGACGCGGATGTTGGTGATCTTCATCGGTTCCGTTCTCACTCGCACTGGTATTGGCTGAGCGCCCATTCGCCGGTCACCGAGAGAAGGTCGGATATCTTCCAGTCGCCATCGACTTTCCTGAATTTCCACTCCAGCCGGTGCGGGTTGCCGGCGACGACGAAGGCGACGACGACCTTGGCCTCGTCGCCTTTGATCGCTTCGATGGTCTTCAGGCTGTTGTCGATCTCCGCCTTGTCGTATTCGGAATTGTCGAGTGCCATGTTGGGATCGAGGCACTCGCCCTGCCCCGACTTGCGGAGAGCATCGCTCTTGTCGAGCACCGACTTTGCCGGGTCGGTGAAATGGCCCCGCTGAGCCGGATCGACCTCGAGCCCGGCATGCTCGTAGAACGGCTTCACCACCGCAGTCGGCGAGCCCGGCTGCACGGGTGCGTTTTCTGCCGGCGGAGGTGCCGCACTGTCGGCCGGCGCGTTTGCGGGCGGCGCGCCGAACAGGCCCTGAGCGGCGGCGCTGCTCAATCCGGCCAGCAGGCACGCAGTCGCCAGAACCCAGGGACGGCAGCGGAGCACGGCATCACTCCGGCGACTGCCCGGCAAGGCATTCGAGCGCACTCAGGGTCCAGCCGCTGGTCTTCGAGGTGATGTCGGCGATCTTCCAATGGCCGTCGATCTTCTTCAACGACCAGACCATTTCGCGTTTGGAATCATCGCCTTCCGGAAAAAGGTTGAACGTCGCCGTCACCTCGGCGCTGTCGCCATCCAGCGTTTCGGCCAGCGTCAGCGTCTTGGCCACGGTCTTCTCGTCATAGTCCTGCGCATCGAGACCAGGGGCGAAGTCGATGCAGGGAACTTCATCCGGATGGTTCTTTGCGGCATTGTCGTTCAGTTCGAACAGTTTCGTCACCGGTGCGGTGAAGCGGTCGCGATATTGCGCATCGGCCTCGAATTTGACCGACGGGACATAAAAGAACTTCACGGCGTTGGCAGCAGGGCCGGCAAACGCGGCCGCCGGCACGGCCATCGAAAGCGCGGCAACAAAAAGTGGCAGTTTCATGGGTGTCCCCGATTGTTCACTGACGGAAGCTATCAGTACCACGCATCTTGCCCGTCGGCTTTCTTGCGGTCCATGAAATCCTGCAACGTCTCGTCTGCTGGCAACTCAGGCGTTCAGCCAGACATCCTGGAGATCCATCTCGAAGGTTTGGTGGACACCGTAGTTCTTCACCTTCTCATTCATGTGGCTGAACAGCTTCTGCCAAAACGGCTGAATGATGACGCCCGAATCCTGCAGGATCTGCTCGATGTCCTTCATGACCTCGCGGCGCTTTTCCACGTCGATGAGCGAAAGAGCCTGCTTGAGCTTGGCGTCGAAATCAGGGTTCGAGTAGCCGGTTTCGTTCCAGGCCTCGCCGGTGCGATAGCCGAGCGCCAACACCTGTACGCCAAGCGGGCGCATGTACCAGATGGTCATCGAATAGGGGTATTTCGTCCAGTCGTTCCAGAAGGTCGACCCCGGCAGCACGGTGCGCTTCACCTTGATCCCGGCATCGCGCAACTGGCCGGCAATAGCGTCGCCGGTGTTCTTTTGCCAATCGTCCTCGACGGTGATCAGTTCATGCTCGAAGTCGTCCTGCCCGGCATCGGCCATAAGCTTCCTGGCGCCCGCGGCGTCGCGTGTCTTCTTGGGCAGCGCGTAGTATTCCGGATGAATCGGGCTGACGTGGTGGTTTTCACCAACAGTGCCTCGCCCGGCGTAGCCAAGTTCGAGCACCGCTTTGTTGTCGACGGCCATCTGGAGGGCGTTGCGAACCCGCTTGTCGTCATAGGGCTTGTTCGTGATGTTGGTCCGGGCGACGAGCGTGGTCGCTGTCGCGACCTCCGATTTGACCAGCCCCATCTTGTCGAGGATGTCTATGAAGTCGGCCGGCGTCTCGAAGTTGAGGTCGATTTCGCCGGAGTCGAATGCATTTATCGAGGCGTTGAAATCGGTTCCGTAGTCGATGAATTCGACGCCGTCGAGAAGCGCTTCACCGCCCCACCATTTGCCATTCTCACGACGCTTGACGACCGCTTTCTGGCCGACCGCATAAGACACCAGTTCGAACGGCCCGGTGCCAATCGGCTTCTCAATCGGATTGGCGCCGTCGGCGTCGAAGTTGCGATGGACCACCAGCGCCGGATAGTCGGTGAAGTTCGGGATCAGCGAGATGTCCGGTTCGTTCAGCTTCAGCTTCACCGTGTTGTCGTCGACCTTGGTGATCGCCCCTTCCCTGGCCTTGCCGGTCTTTGCATCGATCAGCGCACCGACGCGCGCGGCCATCGAATTGCCGGCGGCAGCCTTCTCGCACCAGCGCGTCAGATTGTAGGCCACGTCATCGGCGTTGAAAGCATCGCCGTTGTTCCAGGCGATGCCCTTGCGCACATGCAGCACGTATTCGGTGGCGTCGTCGTTGACCTCCCAGCCTTCGAGCAGAACCGGCTCGAATGTGAACTGGCGGGTGTAGCGGACAAGCGGCTCGAGCCAGCAGCGTGAAATGTTCGCAAGTTCCACCCAGTCGTAGGTGCGCGTGTCCTTTTGCGCCTTCACCGACATCGAAACGTGCAGCGTTCCGCCTTTCTTCGGCTCTTCAGCCAAAGCCCGCTCCGGCACGGCAAGTCCAATCATGCCGTAGGCAAGGGCCGTCGATGCGCCGAAAGCGCTTGCCAGGGCCAGAAACTCCCGCCGGTCGACGCGACCGGCGCGCGCCTCGCTGGCCATTGCTTCGATGGCGCTCGGTACGCGATCGCCGTTGCTTCTGAAGAGTGTCATTTTTTCCTCCCTTATGGTTCGCATCGGGTCTTCGCCCGTGATCAACTAACGCTGTCCGGCAGTTTCTCCTCGCGCCGCGCAATCAAATCTTTGAGACCATCGGCGATGCCCTCATCGAGCTTCGGCTCCTCATAATCGGCGAGCATGTTGCGCGCTTTCTCGCGGCCGCGGGTGTCGTGGTCCTTTGCTCCTTCCGCCTTCCACTGTTCGAACGAATTGAAGTCCATGATGCTCGGTATGAAGAAGGCGGACTCGAAATGTTCAAGCGTGTGCTGGGTGCCGAGGAAATGGCCCTGCGGTCCGACCTCGCGGATAGCCGCCATAGCCTCCTTGAAATCGTCGAATGGCAGCCCGCCAGCATATTTGTACCAGCCGACAAGCTGCTCGCAGTCGGTGGCAAATTTCGAATAGCCGCAGGTCAGGCCGGCCTCGAGCCAACCGGCGGAGTGCCAGATGTAGTTGGCGCCGGCAAGGATGGCGGCATGCATCAGCATGTTCGCCTCGTAGCCCGCCTGGGCGTCGTTCAGCTTCGAGCCGACATGGAAACCGGACGTGCGCCACGGCAGACGATACTTCCGCGCCAGCGCGCCCATGAGATACATCATCTGGGCCGCCTCCGGCGTGCCGCCCATGGGAGCGCCGGTCTTCATGTCGACCGTCACCATGAACTGTCCGTAGATCTGCGGCGAACCCGGACGCAGGAGCTGTGTGAACGCGACGCCCGCCAGCGCTTCGGCATTGACCTGCGCGACCGCACCGACGGCAGAGGCCGAAGTCGAGGCGCCGCAAAGGGCGAAGGGGGCGAGGATCAGCGGCTGGTTGTGGCGCGCATAGACTTTCATCGCGTCCAGCATGGTGGCGTCCCACACCAGCGGCGAATTGCAGTTGGTGATCGACACCAGGACCGGGTTGTCGCGGACATAGTCCTCGCCGAACACGATGCCTGCCATCGCCATCGTGTCTTCGGCTCGATCCCTGGAGGTCACGATGCCCATGAACGGCTTGTCGGAGTGCTTCAGCGCCGAATGGATGATGTGGAGGTGACGTTTCGGCACCGCGATTTCCATCGGCTCGCAGATGATCGAGCTCGACGAATGCAGCGCCGGCGCCATGTAGGCGAGCTTGTGGAAATTGTTGAGGTCGGCGAGTGTGCCGTAGCGCCTGTTGTTGTCGAGGTCGCGCACGTAAGGCGCCCCGTACATCGGCACGAAGATGGAGTTGTTGCCACCCACACGTACGGAACGCTGGGGATTCCTCGCATTGAGCGTGAACTCCGGCGGGACCTTCGAGATGAGCTCCATCAGCAGGGCGCGGTCGATCCGGACCCTTGTCTCCGAGACATCGGCGCCCGCCGCCTTCCACATTGCGATCGCCTCGTCGTCGCGGAACTCGCATCCCACTTCTTCGAGGATGGAGAGCGACTCCTGGTGGATCAGCTCCACCGCCTCGTCCGGAACCATCTGATAGACGGGGATCTGGCGGACCAGGGTTGGAAACGACGCTATGGGTGCGCCCCGCAGCGCCTTGCGCCCCAGGCGGCCACCGCTGCGGCGGTTGGTGTGTTCGCTCACTTCAACGGCCGGTGCGTTCATGGAGGCTCCATCTTCCTGTCTCGACCAATCTAGCCAGACAAAATGCGGCTGTGACGCTGGAAAATCCTGATCTCTTGTATAAGCTCAGCTTATGCGAAGCTTGCGCCATCTGCTGCCGTCGGCCGGCAGCCTGATCGTTTTCGAGGCCGCCGGGCGACTGTCGAGCTTTACCGCCGCCGGGCGCGAGCTCGGCATGACGCAGGCTGCCGTCTCCTATGCGATCCGTGGGCTCGAAGAGCAGCTCGGCGCGAAACTCTTCCAGCGCCGCCACCGGCAAGTCAGCCTGACCGAGGCCGGCGACCGCTTCCATGCCGACGTCTCGCTCGGCCTGTCGCACATTCGCAAGTCGGCGGAGGATCTGCGCCAGATCGCCGTCGGCGCGCACGTGACGCTCGCCGCCTCGACCGCCTTCGCCTCGTTCTGGATGATGCCGCGCCTGCAGCAGTTTCGCGACGAATTGCCGGGCATCGACCTGCGCATCCAGACCGCCGACCGCGATCTCGACATCATCGCCGAAGACATCCCGCTCGGCGTCCGCGGCGGCGAGCCCAGGGAATGGACGGATTATCATTCGCTGCCGCTGGCCGATGAGGTGATATTCCCCGTTGCCGGCGTTAGTTACGTTGCACGGTTCGGGCTGCCGGAGCGTGTCGCGGACCTTCAATCGCACCGCCTTATCCATCTTGAAGAGCCGTTTCGCGAGGCCGCGAGCTGGGACGAATGGTTCGCCTCGGCCGGTGTCGACATCGCCGATGCCGGACGCGGCTTGCGCATCAACGACTATGCGCTGGTGATCCAGGCAGTCATGGAAGGGCAAGGCATCGCGCTCGGCTGGGGTCACCTCGCCGAGCGGCTGCTGGCATCAGGGCTGCTGGTGCGCGTCACCGGCCACACGATGACGACCGGCAAGGGCTTTCATGTCATCTGGTCGAAGAACCGCGAGCTCAGCGACAACGCCCGCAAGGTGCGGGACTGGCTGGCGGCGCAGGCGTGAGGCCGATAAATGCCCGGTCAAACGGTCACGACGATCTTGCCGAATTGCTCGTTCGATTCGAGATAGTGGTGCGCCTCGACGATCTGGTCGAACGGAAAGGTTCTGGCGATTGCCGGCTTCAGCGAACCCGAGCTCAGTCCGTCAAGGATGAACGCCTTGGCGGCCTGCAGCCGGACCGGATCGCGCACGATCTCATGGACGAGATAACCGCGCAGCGTCAGTGTCTTTGCCAGCACTGCAGGTAGTGGAAAGGGTGTCGGGTCGAGGCTCAAGCCGCCATATTCGATGAGAATGCCACCCGGTGCCATCGCTGCCGTCAGAGGCTTGAAAATCGGGCCGCCGACGGCATCGAACACCACGCGCACGCCGTCCGGGCCGGCGATTCGCTTCAGCCTGGCTTCCAGGTCCTCCTCTGCCGAGGCGATGACGTGGGCCGCGCCGAACTCAAGCAAAGCCCGCTTCTTGGCAGATGTCCGTGTGACCGCGATCGGCATCGCGCCAATCATGTTGGCGATCTGGATCGCGGCAAGTCCGACGCTGCTCGAGGCCGCGGTAATGACAACAAAGTCCTCGCTTTGGAGGTTGGCAATGTCGATCAGCGCGCCGTAGGCGGTGAGATATTGCATCCACGCTGCGGCGGCTTCTTCCCAACTCAGCGATGGTGGATGCTTGACGACGAGCTCGGCGGGATATGTGGCAATCTCACCATAGGCAGGCCAGCGGGCCATCGACAATGGCGGCACGATGCTGACGGCATCGCCAGGCGCAAACCCGTCCACGCCTTCGCCGACCATCTCGACGATACCCGCCGCCTCGAGCCCAAGACCGGAAGGCAACGGCGCGGTCTGGATGTAGGTCCCCGAACGCAGCAGCGCCTCGGCGCGGTTTATACCCAACGCCTTGACGCGGATCTGAATCTCACCGCTCGCGGGCGCAGGCGTGTCAACATTCTCGATGCGCAGGACCTCGGGACCACCGAGCTCATGAAAGCGAACGACACGTGCCATCGGTCACAACTCCAAAATATTTGAACTGAATCAGCTATGCCAGCGCTCATCAGGCGGATAAATAGCCGCTTGAGTAGATCAGCAGAAACTGCAGGTTTTGAATATGGATCGCCTTACGAGCATGGCCGTGTTCGTCAAAGCCGTCGACCTGGGCTCGTTCGCAGCCGCGGCGGCGGCTCTCGATCTGTCCGGGCCGATGGTCGGCAAGCATGTCCGGTTTCTCGAGGAGCGCCTGAGCGTGCGCCTCATCAACCGGACCACGCGCCGCCAAAGCCTGACCGATTTCGGGCGCGCCTACTATGAACGCTGCCGGTTGGTGCTTGCCGAAGCGGAGGCCGCGGATGCACTCGCCGCCGACCAGCTTGCCGAACCGCGCGGAAAGCTGCGTGTCCTCATGTCGGTGCATTTCGGCCGGCGCTGCGTTGCCCCGATCCTGTTCGGGCTTGCGCAGCAATATCCGGCGCTGGAACTTGACCTATCGTTCAGCGATGCCATCGCCGATCTGGCAGAGGACGGCTGCGATCTTGCCATTAGAACGGGCGACCTGGAGGACCAGGCCGGGGTAATGGCGCGTCGCATCGCGCGTCAGCACATGGTCGTCTGCGCGTCGCCGTCCTATCTCGACCGGCACGGCGAGCCACATGAAATAGATGACCTCGGCAGCCATCACGCGATCATCTACCGCCGTTCCGGGCGTGCCGTTCAGCCGTGGCTGTTTCCGCGCAACGGCCAGCCCGCGGCGGAGGTCAGGCCCGTCAGCAGATTACGGCTCGACGATCTCGATGCCATCGCCGATGCCGCGGCCGCCGGCATGGGGCTCGCCTGGCTGCCATACTGGATGGTTCGCGAGCGCATCCAGGTGGGCGCGCTTGTCCTGCTATTGCCGGAACAATCCCGGTTTCTCTACGACGTTCATGCCCTGTGGTTGCAGACGCGTCATCTGCCGATGAAAGTCCGCCTTGCCGCCGATGCACTGTCGGCAGCGCTGCCCAAGCTCATGACTTGAAGTGCACGGCCGCGGTCGGCTGCGTGGATTTCCTCGAGAACGACTCGACGCAAGCGCAAGCCGTTCGAGGCGAGGCTTCGTCGATCGGCTCGGCAGCGCCGCTGTCGATCCGCTCGCGCCTCGCATTGGGCGACAGTGCCCCCGAGATCCGCATCGAGGGTGTCCGCGATCAAGCCTGCGGCGGCACCTGCGGCGCAGTGGTAGAAACACGAAACTATATGGTCAGGTTTCGAATATACAGGAGATAAAATAGAAAAACTGTTAGCAATATCGAAATAACCGTCCAAATAGTAAACCAAATTATTCTCGCAATACGACTCTTTCGACGCTGTATCCATCGAGCGAAATTTACCATCAAGTAATCTAGGATGACGTCCAAATGTCGCCTCCAACGGCCATTCGCTTCGGATTTTGGCCTTCGTCCGACTAATTCTAATAAGTCAATTGGGGGCCAAGCCCACTCACTTCAACAATATTCCTATCTCTATATCGTGGCGGGACAGCACCCGGACAGCACCCCCCTCTGGCGGAGCAACGGAGCAGTCTCACTGCCTTGCAACGGTCAACGCTATTCTCCCTCTCCCGCATCGACCACGAATCCGCCTATAGTGCCCCATGCCCATCCGCCAGCTTTCCGAAACGATGATCAACCAGATCGCCGCCGGCGAAGTCATCGAGCGTCCGGCAAGCGTGGTCAAGGAACTGGTCGAGAACGCGCTGGATGCAGGCGCTGCCAGAGTCGAGATCGTCACCGCCGGCGGCGGGCTGAACCTGATCCGCGTCAGCGACGACGGCTCGGGCATTCCGGAAAAGGAACTGGCGCTGGCGATTGCGCGCCATTGCACCTCCAAGCTCGCCGACGACATTCACGACATCCGCTCGCTCGGCTTCCGCGGCGAGGCCTTGCCGTCGATCGGCTCGGTGGCGCGGCTGTCGATCCGCTCGCGCACCGCGTCCAGTGAAAACGCCGCCGAGATCGGCATCGACGGCGGCCGCGTCTCCGCGGTCAGGCCGGCGGCGGCCAATCGCGGCACCACGGTCGAGGTGCGCGACCTGTTCTTCGCCACGCCCGCAAGGCTCAAATTCATGAAGGGCGAGCGCGCCGAAAGCTCGGCCATCGGCGACGTGGTCAAGCGCATCGCCATCGCCTTCCCCGCCGTGCGCTTCACCTTGGCCGGCCCGGACCGCTCGACGCTGGAACTGCCGGCGACCGACGACAGCCCGGAAGGCCGGCTGCGCCGGGTGGCGCAGGTGATGGGCGCCGACTTTCCCGACAATGCGATCGCCATCGACGCGATGCGGGACGGCGTGCATCTCGCCGGCCATGTCTCGGTCCCCTCCTTCACCCGCGCCAACGCGCTGCAGCAATACGCTTATGTCAATGGCCGCCCGGTGCGTGACAAACTGATCGCCGGCGCCATTCGCGGCGCCTTCGCTGACGTGCTGCCGCGCGACCGCCATGCCGTCACCGTGCTGTTCCTGACGCTCGATCCGGTGATCGTCGATGTCAATGTCCATCCGGCCAAGGCAGACGTGCGCTTCCGCGACCCGGGGCTGGTGCGCGGGCTGATCGTCGGCGCTATCCACGAAGCGCTGGCCAATGCCGGCATCCGCGCCGCCACCACCGGGGCCGCCGGCATGATGGCGGCGTTCCGGCCAGGCGCCGCATCCTATGCGCATGGTGGCCCGGCCAACGGTCACCGCAGCTACGAGGCCGCCTATCGGGCATCGGGCTTTTCCGGGTTCGATCCTGCCCGTTCGCCGCAGCGGCCGCTCGACATGGGCGACGGCTTCGGCGAGGACGAGCAGGCGGCCTTCGACGCCGGGCCGCTGCACAGCGCCGATGCGCGCGCCGGGCAAAACGAAGCGGCGGAAACGCTGCTCGGCACGGCGCTGGGCGCGGCGCGCGCGCAAGTGCACGAGAATTATATCGTCGCCCAGACCAGGGATTCGCTTGTCATCGTCGACCAGCATGCGGCGCATGAGCGGCTGGTCTACGAGGCCTTGAAGAACGCCCTCCACTCACGCGCGGTGCCGTCGCAGATGCTGCTGTTGCCCGAGATTGTCGATCTGCCGGAAGAGGATGCCGAGCGGCTTGCCAGGCATTCCGAGACGCTGGCCCGCTTCGGCCTCGGCATCGAGCGCTTCGGCCCCGGCGCCGTCGCGGTGCGCGAGACGCCGTCGATGCTCGGCGAGACCAACGTCCAGCAGCTGGTGCGCGATCTCGCCGACGAGATCGCCGACAACGATACGGTCGACACGCTGAAGGAGCGGCTGGACAAAATAGCCGCGACCATGGCCTGCCACAGCTCGGTGCGCTCCGGGCGGCTGCTCAAGCCGGAAGAGATGAACGCGCTGCTGCGCCAGATGGAGGCGACGCCGGGCTCCGGCACCTGCAACCATGGCCGCCCGACCTATATCGAGCTCAAGCTGGCGGATATTGAGCGGTTGTTCGGGCGGCGATAAGAAACTCGCAGGGCGCAGCCCCCACCCGGACCGTCGGTCCGACCTCCCCACAAGGGGGAGGTAGGGAGCCTATCCGCCGACGCCTCGCGAGGAGCTTACCCTCGCCCTTGTGGGGAGGGTCGCTGCGAAGCAGCGGGGTGGGGGTACGAAAAGAGCCGCTGTACAGCGGCTCTTTTCGAGTCAGGCACAGCCCCAAACCCTTTGCTCATCTCTTCAAATTCACCACAATGACGCCGCCCAGCGCCAGCGCGCCGCCGAAGATGCCGAGCAGCGTCGGCACCTCGCCCAGCCAGAAGAAGCCGATCAGCGTCGCCATCGGCGACACCAGATAGAGGAAGTTCGAGGCACGCGCCGCGGGCAGCCGGGAAAGCGCTGTTGCCCATGCGGCATAGGCGATCAGGCTGGGCACGATGCCGAGAAAGATGACGGCGCCGAGCCCGGCCGCATCGGCGACCGCCGCCTGCGCCAGACCGCTCGGCAGGAACGGCGACAGGCAGAGCGCGCCAAGCACCATGTTCGAGGCCGAGATCGTCAGCGGGTGATGGCGGGCAAACAGCGGCTTCTGGACGATGGTGTTGACGGCCGAGCACAGCGCCGAGCCGAGGACAAGCAGCGCACCATTGTTGAAATGCAGCCCTTGCCCCTCGCCCATGGCGATGATGCCGATACCGGCGAAGGACAGGAATGTGCCGGCCCAGGCCAGGCCCGAGAAGCGTTCGCCGAGCAGCGCCATGGCCATGATGGCGGTGAAGATCGGGCTGACATTGATGATGAAGCCGGCCGCACCGGCCGAAACGGTCAGCTCGCCGAAATTGAGCATCACCGTGTAGAGTGCGACGAAGACGGCACCACCGAAGACAAAGCGCCAGAATTCATCGAGCCTGGGCAATGCCGGCCGCTTGACCGCGAGGAAGATCGCCGCCGGAACCGCGGCGATGGCAAAGCGCAGCGCGCCAAGTTCCAGCGGCCCGAAAGCGGCAAGGCCGGCGCGGATCGCCGGAAAGGCGGAGGCCCAGCCGACCACCGTCAGCGCCACCGCGATGGCCGCCGTGGCATCCATGCGCTGTGTCGTATTCAACGTGCCGGTGTAAGCGCTCATCTGGGTGTCCTCGCGATCCATGCCATGAAGTAGAGAAACGCTATTGCGGGTCGGTTGACAAACGAACAAATCAAGGATCACCTGTGACTATGGATCACAGCTTAGACCCGATGCTGCCGCTCGAAACGCTGCGCGCCTTCGACGCCGCGGCTCGGACCGGCAGCTTTTCGGCGGCGGCCGAGAAGCTCAACATCACCCACGGCGCCGTCAGCCGGCAGATCGCCAAGCTCGAGGGCTGGCTTGGGCTGAAAGTCTTCGATCGCGGCGCCCGCGGCGTCTCGCTGACCGTCGAGGGCAATCGCCTGCATCTGCGCACCACCGAAGCCTTTGCCCTGATCGCCAGCAATTCGGACCGTTGGGTCGAGCCGCGCGGCACGGCGGTGGTGCGGCTGACCTCGATCCCCTCGGTCAGCGGGCTGTGGCTGATGCCGCGCATGGCGGCGCTGGAGAACCACCCGTCCAAGCTGCGTATAGTGCTCGACGTTGACATCCGCCAAGGCGATCTTGCCGACGAGGGCATCGACCTGTCGATCCGCTGCGGGCGCGGCCGCATTCCGGGCCGGATCTCGGTGCAGCTTTTCGAAGAATATGTGTTCCCGGTCGCCTCGCCGGAATTGGCCAAGGAGATCGGCCGCGGAGATCCTGCCCGGCTGCTCAAATTTCCGGTGATCAACGATTCCGACGCTTCGGCCTGGCGCGCCTGGTTTGCGGCGCAGGAGATGGACTATCGGCCGCGGCCGCACGACCGCCGTTTCGAGGACTACAACCTCGTGCTCGACGCCGCCGCGCACGGGCTCGGTATTGCGCTGGCACGTCCGCCGTTGACGGTGGACCAATTGAAATCGGGCCGCATCGTCGCCGTAGACGAGCGCAGTGCGCTAAGCCCGATATCCTACTGGCTCGACCGGCCGCTGGAGCGCCCGCGCGCCGCCGCCGCCGAACTCGCCCGGCGCATCGCCGTCCAGGCCGGGCTGGCAGCGGAGAAGATCGAGCAGTTTATCACGGCCGAGGAATGAGATGCCGGCATCCGCTTTGCCGGCTTGACCTCGCCGCAATTTGTGGCGATGACATCGTCATGAATTTCGGCACCACCCCATGATGAACCGTTTCGAAGGACCCGGCGGCAAGGAAGCCCGCATCCGCTATCTCGACGGCGACTTCCAGGTGACCAGCCCCGGCGCCTTCGTGCGCTGCGCGGTGACCGGCGAGAGCATCCCGCTCGACGAGCTCAAATACTGGAGTGTCGCCAGGCAGGAACCCTATGTGAACGCCGCTGCCTCGCTGCGCCGCGAGATCGAAGCGCATCCGGAACTGCGCCGCCGACGCTAGTCCAGCGCAAATGGAAGCCGCCCCGTTGCGATCCTTCGCGCGCCGCCTCCTGCCGCGACGTCAAGCCGGCGACACCGAAACCTTAGAGGTTATCTTGAAATAAAAAACCCGCCTCGGGGCTCGAGGGCGGGTCTCGGTGAATCATCACCATAGCCGAATTAGTAGCATAGCTGCCGGCACAAAGCAAGAACAAAAGTAAGCGTCCGGCCTGAGGCGTCGCGCGAGTTGTGCTTGTCGACAATCTGTTGTGATCTTAGGGTGAGAAAGCACGGCCTAACCACGACGACGAAGGTGTTCAAGGGATGCGCGAAGTCGCCTGTGCCATCCTGGTCCGCGATGGCACCTTGTTGCTTGGGCGGAGGTCTCCGCATCGTCGGTCCTATGCAAGCTGCTGGGATGTGATTGGGGGACATCTTGAGGGCGCGGAAAGGCCAGAGGATGCGCTCGTTCGGGAAGTGCGAGAGGAAGTTGGCGTAACGCCGACGGGCTTCATACCAATCGGAGGGTTCGTCGAGTCTTCACCCGAAGTTGGACCCGGCCGGCTTCATTTCTTTGTTATCACGGAGTGGGCCGGCGGCGATCCGGAGATGCGGGGTGATGAGCATACCGAGCTCCGTTGGTTCGATGTTGAGACGGCCTGCGCTTTGCCTGACCTCGCTTTGCCGCAATACCGTTCGATCTTCAGGTCACTGGAAGGCATCGTGACCGCATGCACCGGATAGTAGATGACATCGGGGAGATGACGTCGCCGGATCAGCGCCACAGCAGCAGATCTTCGATCAGGTTGATCGAAACAAAATATGCCGCGACCAGCGGAAAGCTGCAAATTCCAGTCCTACATCGCCTCGGTGCTCAAGCTGCTGGTCAGCCCCTCAGCCTGCGCTGCCGCCAGGCATCCAGCGTCTCGTCGATGATGCGTTGCGGCACATGGTCGAGCTCGAAGACGGTGTCGATCTTCAGCACATCGAGCCCGTCGAGGAATTCCGGCGGTGCTGCGCCGTGACGCAGGCGGGCAGCGTCCTTCGCGGTGGTAATGAGGCCAAGCCCGGCTTTACGTGCTGTCGCCGCCAATTCGGCAAGCTCGTCCGCAGTGTAGAAATGATGGTCAGGAAATGGTCGGGTCAGCGCAAGCTCGCCCCCGGCCTCGCTTACGGTGTCGAAAAACTTATCGGGATGACCGATGCCGGCGAACGCCAGGAACCGCCTGCCGGCCAGCGTCATCTTGCTGCTCGGCGCGGTATGCGCCTCGAAGATCGGCCTGCCGGCGCGCGCTGCCTGCCGCACGACCGTATCGGCCGCGGTGCCCTCGCCCATCTTCAGCAACGCGCTGGTGAAGACCAGCTGGTCGACGATGTTCGCCCGCAGCGGTCCGCCGGGGATGACGCGGCCATTGCCGATGCCATGGCGCGCGTCGACGACGACCAGCGCATAGTCGATGTGGATGCGCGCGCTCTGAAAACCGTCATCCATGATCAGGAAATCGCAGCCGAGCTTGTCCAGCAGAAGCCTGGCGCCGGCGGCCCGGTTCGGCGTCACCGCGACCGGCGCATGTTCGGCCAGAAGCAGCGGCTCGTCGCCGACATGCTTGGCGGCGTCATGGTGGGGATCGACGATATGCGGCTGCGCGAAGGAGCCGCCATGGCCGCGCGACAGGAAACCCGGATTGAGCTGCATGCGCCTGGCCTGCTCGGCCAGCGCGATCGCCACCGGCGTCTTGCCGGTGCCGCCGACGGTGAAGTTGCCGACGCAGAGCACCGGCGCCTCGACCTTTTCGCGCGGCGCGTGCCGCATGCGGCGACCGGCGACAAGCGCATAGATGGCGGAAAGCGGCGACAGCGCCGTGACCCGCCAGTCCGGCTCTTCCCACCAGAAGGGTGGCGCTTCCGAGGTCACGTCAGCGCCCGTTCGCGCCCTTCAGGCGCGACTTGACGACCAGCGGCTGGATATAGGGCTCGAGCGACCTGAGCGTATGCGCCAGCGCACCGCGCATCTCGTCGACCGTCGCCGCACCCGCCGCCATCATCTCATGGCGGGCCGCCTCGTTGGTCAAAAGGAAATTAACGGCGCCGGCCAGCATATCGCGGTCGCGCACCAGCTTGGCGCCGCCGCTATCGAGCAGGCGCTGATAGGCCTCGCGAAAATTCTGGACGTTGCGGCCGGCAAGCACCGCTGTCTCCAGCATGGCTGGTTCCAGCGGGTTCTGGCCGCCCTCGGAAGTCAGCGAACGGCCGACAAAGGCAATTTCCGTCAGCCTCAGATAAAGCCCCATCTCGCCGATCGTGTCGCCGAGCAGAATATCGGTGTCGGCGGTGATCCTGTCGCCCTTGCTGCGCTGCGCCAGCTTCAGGCCCATGCCGGAAATCTGGGCGGCCAGCTGCCCGGCGCGATCGGGATGGCGCGGCACGATGATCGTCAAAAGCCCGTGGTGGCGCTTGTGCAGCATGGCGTGAACTTCGGCGGCGACCGCCTCTTCGCCGTCATGGGTCGAGATCGCCGCCCAGGTCGGGCGACCGCCGATCTGGCGTTTCAGCGCCGCCAACGCCCGTTCGTCGGCCGGCGGCGGCGCGGTGTCGACCTTGAGATTGCCGGATACAGTGACCGGCCGGGCGCCGAGCGACAGGAAGCGCTCGCCATCGAGATCCGACTGGGCGACGACATGGGCAAGATTTTCGAACAATGCTTCGGCAATGTTGGCGCGCTTCTTCCAGGACTTGAAGGAGCGGTCGGACAGCCTGCCGTTGACCAGAACCTGCGGCACGCGGCGGGCGCCGAGTTCCAGGATGGTCATCGGCCAGATCTCCGATTCGGCGATGATCGCCAGGTCCGGCTGCCAATGGTCGAGGAAGCGGCTGACCGCCGGCTTGAGGTCGAGCGGCACATATTGGTGGATGATGCGGTCGCCCAGCCGTTCTTCGGCGACCTGCGCCGAGGTGACCGTGCCCGTGGTCAGCACGATGTTGACGCCGTAATCGAGAATGCTCTCGACCAGCGGCACGACGGCGATGGTCTCGCCGACGCTGGCTGCATGGATCCAGATCACCGGGCCTTCGGGACGCTCGCGTCCGGCGACGCCGTAGCGTTCACGCCGGCGAATGCGGTCCTCCTTGCCTCTGGAAGTGCGCCAGGCGACGTAAGGTCCGACCAGCGGGTAAGCGGCGGCCCCGGCGAAGCGGTAGGCCGTCAGGAAGGCGCGGGCCCAGCGCATACTCATTTCGAACCGTCCACAAGGCGATAGGCCTCGGCGGTCGCGGCATTGAGCGAGGCCGTGACCTCCTGGCGCTTGCGTTCCATTTCCGCGGCGTCGGCGTTGGCCGGCACGAAGACAGGCGTGCCGACGACAATCGAGGAGCGGCCGAAGGGCAAGTTGATCGTCGTCTTGTCCCAGCTGCCCTCGATCACCTTGCGGCGGCTGGTGGCTATCGCGGCAGGCAGGATCGGCCGGCCGGACAGCCGCGCCAGAAGGACGACGCCGAGCCCCGCATCGCGCGGCGTGCCGTGGGGAATATCAGCAATCATGGCGACATTCTTGCCGGTGGCGAGCGACTTTTTGAGGGCGATGAGCGCCTTGGCCCCGCCCTTGTCGAGATGCCTTGCGCTTTCGCGCCCGCCAGAGCCGCGCACCGCCTCGATGCCGAATTTCTCGACCATCAGCGCGTTGAGCTCGGCATCGGCGCTGCGCGATACCATGGCAACCAGCGGCCGTCCCTTGGGATAGTAGGCCGGGGTCAGCAGGTGCTGGCCGTGCCAGAGCGCGATTATGCCAGGCTCGAGCTGCGCATAGGCACCGCCGGAAAACTTGGCCGATCCGTCAACCATGCGGTTGGTCAAGCGGACAAGGCGGACGAAATACGCAAACAGCGCGGCAAGCGCATTCTTGACGAATCGCGACTGCGCCAGCGGTTCGCGGATCTTGCGCCAGAACGTCTTCGGCTTGCGACGTCTGACCGCCGACCGCGGGGCTGATCGCTTGACCGCTTCATGGTTCATCGATGTCAACCGACAGCCTTGTTTTCGGGGTCGAGCAGGCGGTGCAGGTGAACGACGAAATAGCGCATATGGGCATTGTCGACGCTAGCTTGCGCCTTGGCCTTCCAGACGGCGTGCGCCGATTGATAGTCCGGATAGATGCCGACAATATCGAGCGCGTCGAGATCGCGGAATTCGGTGCCGCCCAGCTTCTTGAGTTCGCCGCCGAACACCAGGTGCAAAAGCTGTTTCTTTCCGTCTTCAGCGGCCATGTCGATCCTTCACATATCGTGAGTTTGGGACAGGTCTAGACCAAAGCCGCCGACTTTGGAACTATTGATAGTGGTCAATTGTCCAGCCCGGCGATGACGCCGGCGAGCACGGCGAGGAGTTCGCCGCTGCCGGCGGCGAGCGGTCCGTGACGGATCACTTCGCCGGCATAGAGCGGCGCGCGGCCATGCCGATCGAGCAAGGCGCCGCCTGCCTCGCGCAGGATGAGATCGGCCGCGGCGATGTCCCAGTCATGCGCGTTGGCCTTGACGAAGGTGGCATCGAGCTGGCCGCCGGCGATCATCGCCAGCCGGTAGGCGAGCGAAGGAATATAGAGCACGCGCTTCAGCCGTTTGTGCCATTTCGCCGGCATCAGGTCGATCATCGCCTTCGGTCCGGCGATTTCGGCCGTTTCCGACGGCGGACGCACGCTGATGCGCCTGCCATTCAGGAACGCGCCCTCGCCGGGCAGCGCCCAATAGATTTCGCCCTTCGCCGGGCAGTCGAGCACGCCGGCAAGCGTTCGGCCGTTCTCGACCACAGCGACGCTGACGCACCATGTGGGCAGCCCTTCGAGGAAGCCGCGCGTGCCGTCGATCGGATCGACGACAAAGGTGCGGCGCGCGACGAGCCTTACCGGGTCGTCGACGGTTTCCTCCGACAGCCAGCCATAATCCGGCCGGGCCGCCAGCAAGGTCTCGCGCAGATATTTGTCGGCGGCGTGATCGG
This sequence comes from Mesorhizobium sp. M0296, assembly GCF_040321675.1. Taxonomy (NCBI): domain Bacteria; kingdom Pseudomonadati; phylum Pseudomonadota; class Alphaproteobacteria; order Hyphomicrobiales; family Phyllobacteriaceae; genus Mesorhizobium; species Mesorhizobium sp. M0296. Next base: position 28,988 of record NZ_JAMYRZ010000036.1, on the reverse strand, counting down.
CTTCGCTGACCGGCGAGGTGCCGCCCTTCATCCACACCTGCGGATTGTTGTTGAAGTACTGCATGGCGATGAGCCCCGCCTCGCGGGCGGCATCGCGCAACAGCTGCAGGTCTTCAGTAGCGCCGGCCGAGACGGCCGGGTCAAGCTCCGGCAAGGGTCATTCCTTCGATCAAAAGCGTGGGCGCGGCAGTGCCGAAATTGCGGTCGAGATCGCTCGCCGGAACCATGTTGAGGAACATCGTCTTCAGATTGGAGGCGATGGTCACCTCGGCGACGGGATAGGCCAGCTCGCCATTTTCGATCCAGAAGCCGGAAGCGCCGCGGCTATATTCGCCCGTCACCATGTCGACGCCCTGGCCGAACACTTCGGTGACGTAGAAGCCGGTCTTGAGCGACTTGATCAGCTCTTCCGGCGTATTTTCCCCGGGCTCGATGGCGAGATTGGTCGACGACGGCGAGACCGACGAGCCGCTGCGCGAGCCGCGCCCATTGGTGACGAGGCCGAGTTCCCGAGCCGCCGAAGTCGACAGGAACCAGTGGTTGAGCACGCCCTTGTCGACCATGAACAGTTTTTCGCCCTCGACGCCTTCGCCGTCGAACGGGCGCGAGGCCTGTCCACGGCGCCGGAGCGGCTCGTCGGTGACGGTGATTGCGGCCGAAGCCACCTTCTTGCCCATCATGTCGCGGAGAAAGCTGGTCTTGCGCGCGACCGCGGCGCCATTGATGGCACCGGCAAGGTGGCCGGCAATGCCGCGCGCCACACGCGGATCGAACACCACGTCGACCGGCCCGGTCGCCGCCTTGCGCGCGCCAATGCGGCGTACAGCGCGCTCACCGGCCTTGCGGCCTATGTCTTCCGGCGCGTCGAGATCGGAAAAATGCTGGCGCGAGGAGAATTCGTAGTCGCGCTCCATGCCGGTGCCCTCGCCGGCGATCACGCTGGTCGAGCGTGAAAAACGCGAGGCGAGGTAATGGCCGACGAAGCCGTGCGAGGTGGCGAGCACCAGGCCGCCGAGCCCGGCACTGGCGCCACTGCCGGCCGAATTGGTGACGCCCTTGACGGCAAGCGCCGCCGCTTCGGCGGCAAGCGCTGCTTCCTTCAATTGATCGGCCGACACCTCGGTGGCGTCGAACAGATCGAGGTCGCGCGGCGTCTTGACCAGCAAGGCCGGGTCAGCGAGGCCTTGATAGGGATCTTCGGGCGACACCTTGGCCATGGCGACGGCACGCTCGGCCAGCATATTGGGGTCGGATGCCGCCGTTGCCGAAACGCTCGCCACGCGTTTGCCGACGAAGACGCGCAGCGAGACGTCCTCGCTCTCGGACGCCTCTGTGCCTTCGACCTTGCCAAGCCGCACCGACACGCCGGTCGAGCGGCCGCGTACCGCAACGGCATCGGCGGCATCGGCGCCGGCCCGTTTGGCAGCCTCGACCAGGGCCGCGACGCGATCGGTCAGTTTCGCTGCGTCGAGCGTATCGGTCATGCGCATGATCCTGTTATTTTCGGCCCGCAATAGGGCAGCCGCTGCTGCACCATCTATTGTCCCGATGCGCCTTCTGCAATGGGAGAAGCGGACAAACCGGGTGCATCAAGCGCCCAAACAGGACCGCAGCCCGCAGGCGGATGAACGGCGAGCGAGATCGACAATCCCTCAGGAAGCGGCCACCGGCGTCCAGATCACGTCGTCGATCCTGAGCGCGCCGGTGGCGAGCATCACCAGCCGGTCGAAGCCGAGCGCGGCGCCGCTCGCCTGCGGCATGATGGCGAGCGCGGCGAGGAAGTCCTCGTCGATCGGGTAGCGTTCACCATAGACGCGCTGCTTCTCATCCATTTCGGCGGCAAAGCGCAGGCGCTGCTCGGCCGGATCGGTCAATTCGCCAAAGGCGTTGGCGAGTTCGACGCCGCAGCAATAGAGCTCGAAGCGCTCGGCGGTGCGCGGATCGTCGGCGCTCGGCCGGGCCAATGCCGCCTCCGAGATCGGATATCCGAAAAGAATGGTGTTGCGCCCCTGCCCCAGCGCCGGCTCGATTTTTTCGACCATCACCCGGCTGAACAGGTCGGCCCAATTGTCGTCGGGCGCGGTCCGCAATCCGGCCTGGACCAGGGCGGCATGCAACTCCGCGCGGTCGGTGCTGCCATCGGCTGCGACCGTCGCCAGCAGATCGATGCCGGCATGGCGCATGAAAGCTTCGGCGACGCTCAACCGTTCCGGCTCGGCGAACGGATCGGCTTCACGGCCGCGGAAGCTAAAACGCTTCGCTCCGGCCCGTTCGGCCGCCAGCGCTACGAGCTCGGCGCAATCGCGCATCAGGCTCTCATAGGTCTCGCCGACGCGGTACCATTCGAGCATGGTGAACTCAGGATGGTGCAAGGGGCCGCGCTCGCGGTTGCGCCAGACAGCCCCGAGGCTGAAGATGCGCTCCTCGCCGGCGGCAAGCAGCTTCTTGCAGGCGAATTCCGGCGACGTGTGGAGGTAGAGCGGCTGGCGCTGCCCGTCCGGCCCGATCGCCTCGGTGGCAAAGGCCGACAGGTGCGCTTCATTGCCGGGCGAGACCTGCAAGGCCGATGTCTCCACCTCGACGAAGTCGCGGCGGGCGAACCAGTCGCGCATCCCGGCGGCAATGGCATTGCGCAGGATCAGCCGCGGCCGGCGGTCGGCGTGGACATGCGGCGTCCACCACGGCGAGGCGGCGGTCATCGGCTTCAGGGGAATTGCACAGAGGGCTGGCGATTGCGGCCAAGATGCGCTAGGCCGCACGCAACGGCCTCTCCAGCCGATTTGCGCCAACAAATTTTATCAGGATGGAAACCCGTGAAGGTCATCGCCAGCTCCTTACGCAAAGGCAACGTCGTCGAAAAGGACGGCAAGCTTTATGTGATCCTCTTTGCCGAAAACATTCATCCTGGCAAGGGTACGCCGGTCACCCAGCTCGACATGCGGCGTATCTCCGACGGGGTAAAGGTTTCCGAGCGTTACCGCACCACCGAGCAGGTCGAGCGCGCCTATGTCGAGGAGCGCGAGCACACGTTCCTCTACCGTGACGGCGAAGGCTTTCACTTCATGAACCCGGAGACTTACGACCAGGTCGCGGTGCCGGAAAGCGTGGTCGGCGACATGGCGCCTTATCTGGTGGAAGGCATGCCGGTGCAGATCTCGCAATACAACAGCATCGCCATCTCGCTGGTACTGCCGCAGCGCGCCACTTTCGAGGTGGTCGAGACCGAGCCGGTGACCAAGGGCCAGACGGCGTCCTCGTCCTACAAGCCGGCAACGCTGTCTAACGGCGTGCGTACCCTGGTGCCGCCACACATCAGCGCCGGCACCCGCGTGGTGGTGATGACGGCCGATGGCGCCTATGTCGAGCGCGCGAAGGATTGAGGCGCGAAGCCTGACACGCCTCGCCGAAAGCGTCGCGGCGGCCGGTCATCGTCTACCGCTTTGTGCCAGGGGCTTTCGAGCATTGGGACGCTGCACGCAGACTGAAGCGTCAACGCCCCTGCCGGTTCTTTCCTATTGTACGACGTCAGCGGGCAATCTCTGAGCCTCGAGCAACGCCGACCGTCCCTTTCGCCAAGTGCCAGGTGGAATGCCGACGAACTTTTTGAAGGCGCGATTGAAGGCGGCTTCCGACTCGTAGCCGACCTCGGCACCCGCTTGCGCGATGCTCATTTCGGGCCGTTCGAGCAGACGTCCCGCCAGTTGCAGACGCCAGCGAGCAAGATAGTGCATCGGCGAGACCTCGACATAGTGGGTAAAGCGGCTCGCAAACGCCGTGCGCGAGAGCCCCACTTCGCGGGCGAGCCGGTCCAATGTCCATTCCTCCCTTGGGCGAGCGTGGATGAGCCGAAGCGCCTCGCCGACATGTGGATCCCGTAGGCCTGACAGCCAGCCGCGCGAATCGTCGGGGAGGGTCTCGAGATGGCGGCGGATGATCTCGACAAACATCAGCTCGCTCAGCTTGGCGAGTATCGTTTCACAGCCCGCCCGCCCACTGCCACCTTCGGCCAGCGCCAGCCGAAAAAGGTCGATAACCCAACTGCTTCCATCGGCGGGCTTGCGGGCACACAGGATGGCCGGCAATGCGGCCAGGAGAGGATTGAAGGGACGTGCATCGCAGCCAAGATACCCGCAAATGAACCGGGTCCGCTCGTCTCCGCCGCCACCATGGATCACCGCGAACGGCAGGCTCTCGTCTATCGGCCGATAATACATCGCCATATTGGGTTCGCCCCGCGCCCCCGGCGAGGAGCTCAACACGTTCGGAACACCACCGGGGAAGACAACGACATCACCGGCGTTGACGAGCACCGGCGGCACCGAATCGTCTCCCAGCGCGGCCCAGCACGAGCCCGACATCACGGCATGAAAGGAAATGATGTGCTCTGCCTCCGGCATGACGGCGGCGGCAATGTCGGCCGTGCCCGGCGACTCGCCAACCCAGGGAGAGCTGGCGTCGACGTCGAAATAGATCGCACCGGTGAGGCGAACGGCTCGGAGCACATCGGAAAGGACATCCATGCACTACACCTCCGGAAACGATCGGCTACTCCCTTTGACAACGAGTTTTTCCGCCAGGCATCTCGAACTATCCGGCAATATGGCCGCCCGGGCAACTATCCATCCGGTCTAATCCTACTCTGAACGATCGGGCAACAGAAATGGACGATGTGACATTTGCGGGAACAGCGGACGGGATTAGCGTTTCATCGACCGGCCGACAGGTCCAATAACAGGGAGGAATGTCATGAACGATGAAGACATCACCAAATTCGCAGCAAGCCTGCGAGGCGAAGTCATCCGCGCCGGCGACGCCCGCTATGACGAGGCCCGCAAGCTCTACAACGGCATGATCGACAAGCGGCCGCTGATCATCGCCCGCTGTGTCGACGTCGCCGACGTAATCACAGCGGTGAATTTCGGCCGCGACAACAATTTGCTGGTTGCGGTACGTGGCGGCGGCCATAACGGACCAGGATTGGGGAGCTGCGACGACGGTCTGGTGATCGACCTGTCGGCGATGAACGGCGTGCGCGTCGATCCGGATGCCCGCACGGCGCGGGTAGGCCCGGGCTGTACTCAGGGCGACCTCGATCATGCCACCCATGCCTTTGGCCTGGCCGTACCGGCGGGCATCATCTCAACCACCGGGGTCGCCGGACTGACGCTGAGCGGCGGCCATGGCTATCTGACGCGCAAATATGGCCTGACCATCGATAATCTGATCGAGGCCGATGTCGTGCTTGCCGATGGAAGCTTCGTCACCGCCAGCAAGGAGCGGAACCCCAACCTGTTCTGGGCGCTTCGCGGCGGCGGCGGCAATTTCGGCATCGTCACCAGCTTTGTGTTCAAGCTCCACCAGGTCAGCATGGTCTTTGCGGGGCCGATCGCATGGGATCAGCGCCACGCCCGCACCATCATGCAGCATTATCGCGAGTTCCTGCCAAACGCGCCCGAAGAACTCGGGATCTTTCTCGGGCTCAAGACCGTCCTCTCGAGCGCACCCTTCCCGGAAGAGTTTTGGGGAAAGCGGATGTGTCTGCTGATGTGCTGCTACAACGGCCCGGAGGAAAAGGGCAGAGAGGCGCTGGCCCCGCTGCTCGATGCGCTGCCCGCGCCCTGGTTCAACTGGATGGGAACGATGCCCTATCCCGCGGTGCAGAGCATGTTCGATGGGCTCTACCCGAAGGGAATGCAGTGGTACTGGCGGGGCGATTTCGTCAAGACGCTGTCCGACGAGGCGATCGACGCCCATCTCAAGCAGGCGGCGAAGACGCCGAGCGAGCTATCGCTCATGCACCTCTACCCGATCGATGGTGCGGTCCATCGCGTCGGCAAAGACGAGACACCCTGGAATTACCGTGATGCGACCTGGTCGATGGTCATCGCCGGGATCGATCCGGACCCACAGAAAGCGGGGCCGGTGACGCGCTGGACCAAGGCCTACTGGGAGGCCGTGCATCCGTTCGATCTGGGTGGCGCCTACCTGAACTTCATGATGGATGACGAGGGCGATGCAAGGCTCAAGGCGGCTTATGGCGACAACTATGAGCGCCTGGCTACGCTGAAGAAGAAATACGACCCAAACAACCTCTTCCGGGTGAACCAAAACATTCGACCGGCTGCTTGACGGCGGCCCTCGTCAGGCCGGCAAGCGTACCGGCCGGCCCAGCTAAGGCTCGGCCGGTACGATAGCTTGCCGGTCAGGACGCTCGCTGGCCGGCAAGCGGGATACTCGGCCGCGCTCGCCGACCGTGTTCCATGAGCGATGTCCGGCATGCGTCAAAAGCGGTCTGCCCGCACCCTTAGGGTGACCCGCAGCCCGCTTCAACCGGCAAGTCCGGGAGTAGGCCTCGCGGTCAACGCGTTATGCCTCAACGACTGTTTCTCGCCAGGCCGATCGCGCCAGCAGCCACCGATAGTTTACGCCTCGATGTGGACGTCCGACCTCACGACGACACCCTCCAGTGCTCATCGAGAACCGGTATTCCCTCCAGAATTAGATAAATTAGCAGTTTCTTAAGTGCCTTTGGAACTTTGTAGCTTGCGTTCCATTTTCAACCGCATGCGAGAGTCTGTGGTCCACGACCCTGGAATGACGGTGAACAGGTCACCGCCTCGCTACTCGCTGGTCCTGCCCATATACAATGAAGAACAGGTGCTGCCTCGGCTGATCGAGCGGATCAGTTGCCTGATCGGCCGGTTGGACGGAGAAACGGAGGCCATCTTCGTCGATGACGGAAGCCTCGATGGAAGTGTCGAATACCTGAGAAAGGTGGTTGCCGCCGAGCCGCGCTTTCGGCTGATCGAATTTTCCCGCAATTTCGGCCACCAGATGGCCATTACCGCCGGTATGGATGCCGCTGCGGGCGATGCCGTCATCGTCATGGATGCCGACTTGCAGGACCCGCCGGAGGTCGTTCTCGATCTGGTGGCAAAGTGGAAGGAAGGCTTCGAGATCGTCTATGCCCGCCGAGTCAAGCGCGACGGCGAATCCTGGTTCAAGCGCTTTACGGCAAGTCTTTTCTATCGCCTGCTGGAGAAAATGACGTCGGTCGATATTCCGCGCGACGTCGGCGACTTTCGCCTGGTCGGCCGCAAGGCGCTGGAAACCTTCAAGCATATGCCCGAACATGACCGCTTCGTCAGGGGCATGTTCGGTTGGATGGGCTTCAAGCAGACGGCAGTGCCATTTGAGCGCCACGCGCGAACCCTGGGCCAGACCAAATACCCATTCTGGAAGATGATGCACCTTGCGGTTCACGGCATCGTCAGTTTCTCCGAGAAGCCGTTGCGCCTGGCGCTCTGGGGCGGATTGGCCATTTCCGCGCTTGCGGTGGTCTTTGGTGCCTACGCCATGTTTGCCTGGTTTTTTGAAGCCGGCATCATTGCCGGGTGGACATCCACGGTGGTGATCGTGTCGCTCCTGTGCGGCATTAATCTCTTCATGACCGGCGTGGTCGGGCTCTACGTTGGCAGCATCCACGCCGAGGTGAAACGCCGCCCGCTGTACGTGATCGATCGGCTCACCGGTTTCGACGAGGCGATGCGTGCCGTCTCTGGTGAGCGCGGCCGATCGTTTCACAAGCCCAGGAGTGGAGTCCCCGCCAATGGGCGAACTCTTCGACAACTATAATTCCAACTACGGCGAGGCGGTCGAAGGGTCCATCCGGTTTTCCGGACTCAGGCACGACTTCTTCCTTGTCGCCAAGGCGGACCTGCTGCGGCGACTGGTGGTCGAGCGAAAGCTTCGGCAGGGTGGGTCGGCTGTAAGGGCGCTGGATGTCGGCTGCGGCGTCGGTTCGCTCCACCGCTATCTCGACGGCGCTTTCGACAGCCTCGATGGCTGCGACGTCTCGCAAGACTCGATTTTGCGCGCCAGCCAACACAATCCGCGTGTGGCCTACAGGACCTGCAGCACGCAGGGGCTGCCTTATGAGGACGGCACGTTCGACCTGGCTTTCGCCAGTTGTGTCGTCCATCACGTTCCGCCCTCCTCCTGGCTCGATTTCTTGCTGGAAATGCGGCGCGTCGTGCGGCCAGGCGGCATCGCCTGCATCATCGAGCACAATCCCTATAATCCGATGACGCGTCTTGCGGTGTTCCGGTGTCCGTTCGATCACGACGCAGTCCTGCTCAACGCCGCCAAAGCAAGGTCCCTTTTTCAGGAAACAGGCTTCAGGGACATCCGCTCCGAGCATTTTCTGCTGCTGCCCTCGGCAAGGCCCTTGGCCAAAAAGGTCGAGCGCCTGCTTTCTGCCCTGCCGCTTGGAGCCCAGTACGTGTGCAGCGCTTATGTCTGAGCGCCGTTCGACCGGCGACGCCGGGCTGAGGCTGCTGGCGCGCTTCGGGTCGGTCGGCATCGCTGCAACGATCCTATATGCAGTGATGGCCACCGCTTTGGTCGAATGGCAACGGTTCGGCCTCTCGCCGGTCGGTGCCTCGCTCGCAGCTTATACCGCTGCCGCCCTGTTTTCTTATCTCGCGCATAAGTTCGTGACCTTCGCGTCGAGCGGATCGCATCGATCGGAGGCTCCGCGTTTTCTCTTGCTGACGGCAACCGGCTTCGCGGTGGCTTACGCGGCGCCGGCGCTTTTGACGGCGAAACTCAGTCTGCCGCCGATCATTGCCATCCTGGTTACATGCTTGCTTGTTCCAGCGGTCAATCTCCTCATGCTCGACCGCTGGGTTTTTGCGCAGCGAAGACGCGGCCAGCAGCGCGATCGCCCGCCCTAATCCGCGTCAATGGGATCGAGCCGGAGCGACAACAATTTGATGGAGCGCTTATAGATGTTGCTGGCGGCAGGAGTTTGCGGAATGCCGTCGAGGTAGTCGAAGGCGATGTCGAGTGTCTTGGCCTCGGCGAGAGCCGCCGGTGGGATGACGAACGAGACGGTGCGTGACTCTTTGCCGGACAGCGTCACCGCATGCACCCGAACGCCGTTCACTGAGATCACAACCCTTTGCGTGATCTGTGGCGGACGAATGACGGCGGCCATTTGCAGCGTGGCAGTCAGGCCGTCGCGAAGCGGCGGTATGTCCAGGCGAAGCCGCGAGGTCTCGCCCAGCGAATGGGTGCCGTCGGCTACCGGCCCCGACCAGCCACAGACCATCATGCCGGTTGCCTTTTTGGCTCCGTCGGACCGGAACGACACCGTCTGGCCAAGTGTGTAGCTGCCGACCGCATCGCGATTGAGGCAGGTCGTCGTCCGGTCGATGTAATAGGCGCGATAGTCGGCATTGACGTCTGGATTGAGAGCAAGCGCAAGGATGATGATTTCCGCCCCGGCCAGAACCGCCGCCAGCGTGTAGCCGCCAAGCGAGGCCGCGCGCCGATGCGGGCCCGGAGTGCTAGACCAGGGCAAGATAGCCCCCGATCCACGCGACGGTCATGAAATAGCAGGCGCCCAGGAAGAGACCCAGAGCCGCAAGAAAAGTCAGCTTCGACGCCGACAACAACGTGGTCAGCAACATTGTCAGAGGCGCAAGCCCAACGACGTATCTGACCATCGAGGCCAGGTTCGTGATCAGCGGCGAGATGATGCAGCAGGCGCAGAACAGCGCGGCGCCATATTGCCTGCGAACCGCCAGAACCGCCGATAATGCCAGTCCTATGAGTGCGGCGAGCGCGCTCCATTGCGGCGCCGTAGGCAGCCATCCAGTCGTCGGAACGGCCGAGAGTCCATCCCATATGAAGGCGAGCGGATTGCCCGCCACCCGTCCAAACGCGCGCTGGACGTGCAGGAAGGCAAAGCCGTCCCCGACCGTCAGATAGAGGAACAGGATGTAGGCGAACAAGCCGGCAGGCGAGATGAGAATTGCAACGAGCAGATCCGGTCGGCCAAGCACCCAACGTGGGAACGAAAGCGCCGATCCGCCCTTTGCGCGGTAATCCCTGAACATCTGAATGACGGTCGCAAATACAACAAGCACTCCGACGAGCCTGGTTGCCGACAGCAGAGCCGATGACAGCCCCGCGGTCAGATAGCTGGAGCGTTTGAGTGCCAGAAAAACGCACGACGTCAGGAGCACGAAAAGAGGTTCGGTCAGGAAGGTCGTGAAGTGAAAGGAGAACGGGCCGCTGAGCAGAAAGGCGCAATACAGCACATAAGCGCGCATGTTCTTCTCGAGCAACGGCCACGCCACCAGACAGGCCGCGTAGCTGCACGCAATCGATGCGATCGACGCGAGCAGTATCGTCGGCAAAGGGAAAACAGACCGGATTGCCGCCACCAGCATCGGATAGAGCGGGAAGAAGCCCCACCGTCCGACATTGCTCTGGCCTGGAATGGGAAAGCGCTCATAGCCATGTTCGGAAATGCCGACATACCACGCGCAATCCCAGCGGCAGAGCGCCTGGGCATAGGCCGCGAAGCCGGGTTCTGCCGAAACCGAAGCAAATGCGGCATAGCGGATGGCCAGTCCACTGACGGCGAACAGCAACGGCACCGCCACGACGGCGACCGCAATATAGCGACCGCCGGGACGCGCGACAGCTTCGAGCGCCAAAATCTGCCTCCACCCGTTCAAGTGGCTGGCGCCACTCAAAGCTAGATGACGCGCGCCCTGGCGAATTCAAGGCATGCAACGCGGCTCAAAAATTGGCGATACCGCCTATCCGGCGTCCCCCCAGACCAGCATCTCGCCGCATCACACGTTGAAATGGGTTCAGTCGACGCTTTTAACCCGTCGCGTAGGTATTTGTGCAGTCAAGCTGTTGGACACGATAGTTCGAATCCCGATACCGCGCTGGTGTACTCGGCCCTTGAGAATCCTTCAGCCTTCGGCAACATGGCGGCAAGGCTGAGAGCATGAGGATGAGCAAGGTCATTTCCGCCGCATCACGGCGTTCGCCGCGCAAGACACCGATGGCGCTGACCGAGGCGCTGGTCGCCCGCACCTTGCGTGCGGTCGAGGATGCCGGGCCGACGCCGGGCATGGTCTACATGACCGATGCCGATTACGCGCGCATTCGCGACGAGGTGCTGGCCGGCGCGCCGGGCGGGCCGGTGAAGCTGTTCGCCTATGGCTCGCTGCTGTGGAAGCCGGCCGACGAGGTCAGGGGTGGCGAACGGGCCGTGGCGACGGGCTGGCACCGTTCGTTCTGTTTTACGGTGCAGCGCTTCAGGGGCACCGTCGAGCAGCCCGGCCTGATGATGGCGCTCGACCGCGGCGGCCAATGTCAGGGCATGGTGTTCGAGGTCGCCGAGCCAGTGGGGGCCAATCTCGAAACGCTGCTGCGCCGTGAGATGACCATCCTGCCGGCCGTCAACGTGCCGCGCTGGCTGCAGGTCAGGACGGGCGACGGCACGGGCCAAGCGCTTGGTTTCATTGTCGATCCCGCCAATCCGCGCTATGCCGGCAAGCTCGAAAAGCGAGCGATAGCGGCGACCCTGGCCACGGCCGTCGGCCATTGGGGTTCGGGCGCCGAATATCTGTTCGAGACCATTCGCCATCTCGACGCCTGCGGCATCCGCGACCGCAATCTCTGGCAGTTGCAGGAACTTGTGGCCGAGGAGATCGGTCGGGCGCTGCGATCGGGCTTAATTCGTCCCTGAGCCAGACCAGCATCTCGTCGGGCTCCCAGGCGAAATCGATGTTGTGCAGGTCGACGAGATGTCCCTCGCGCTCGCCGATGGCAGTATCGAGCATCGTGTGTCCTCCCTTCGGTTCGTTATCCCGGCGTATTCACCCATGCGCCGACAAAGGGCGGCAGCATGATGCACGTCTGCTGCTCGACAGCCTCGTTGCGCAGCCGCTCGGCGAGGGTATCGACTTCCACCTCGGCGGCGGTTGCGGTACCGACTGCCTCGGCCATCGGCAACAGGCTGCGCAACGTGCCGGCAATGTAGTCGTAGATCGGCGAGTCGGGTCCGCTGCCGGCGAGGCCGGCGGAGTTCATCCGCGGCGCCGGCAGCCCTGCGCCGGCGAACACCATGGGCAGCCTGCCACCCATGTCGACCTCGAAACCCGCGCGCTCGATCGTGTCGATGATCCAGCCGCGGCATTTGCCGAACAGCGGCGCCTCTGGAAAACTGCGGGTGAGCGGCATCGCCATTTCCTGGACGGCGACGATGCCGCCAGGCCGCAGGAAACCGGCAAGCCTGCGCAGGGTTGCGGCCGGTCGGGCAGATACATCAGGACAAGCCTGCCGATCACCGCATCGAAGCTCCCGTCGGGCGAGAATGTATCAAGCTCGGCCGTCGTGAAACGTGTCCAGTAACACTGGCCGGATTCAGTGGCGCGCCGTTCGGCAATGTCCACAGCCTCTGCCGAGCGATCGACACCAAGCACCCTTCCCGCCGGTCCGACCAGCCTTCCGGCCAGCAAGGAGACGTCGCCTACGCCGCAGCCAATGTCGAGCACGCGCATGCCGGGTCCTATGCCCGCACTGCGCAGGACATGCTCGGTAAGGTCGTGAATGAGCGCTCCCTGCAGCTCCAGGCGCTTGAATTCGCTTTGCGTGTAACCCAACGCATAGGGACGCGGATCCACGGTGCTCTGATCACGGCCGGTCTTCGGCGCATATTCGGCAAGCAGATTGTACATGTTTGACTCCATGATCGATTTATCCGGGATTTGTGACCGCTGGGCAGCCTGATGACCGCCCAGGGCCCGACCGTCACGATCGGAGATCGGTGCTACAACGTGATTTCCGGAATCGGGAATTGCGTTACGACTGAAACAGGCGCCCGTGCCTGGCATACCACGCAAGCGGAGAACCACCCTGCGCCCGGCGTTCGGACGCCACTATGATTTCGGCGCCCGCGGAACGAACACGATATGCGGCGTCTTCGGCGGACGACCGGGCGGCACATAGTCCGGAACCGGCGTATCGTCTGCCGGGAGCGAAAGCACATATCGGTGGATGGCGCGCAGGTCGGGCTCGCTCATGGCACGCAGGTTGAACCATGGCATGGGCGGGCGCGTCTCGATCGTGCGCGCGAACTGTACCCAGTCGTCCTCGTCCATGGTCCGCAAAAATTGGCGAAGATTGGTCGGGTAAGTCGTACCCCACGGCCCGTTGAAGCCGAGCGAGTCGCCGATCAGCCATCGATCCTGCGGAACGTTGCCGGCCTTCTCCAGGAACCCTGGCGTGTGGCAGTCGTTGCAGCCGCCGATTTTCACCAGGTATCGACCGTGCTCGATCGAAGCGGTCGCGGACGCCGCGCCGACCTCACCCTGGTTGAGCGTTGCGGCGGTGAATGCTGCGGCCAGGCCAAGGGCGGCAATTGCGATGAGAGCTCTTCGTGTCATCAGCTTCTCCGCTGCTATTTGACGCCGACGATCATCGAGTGAGGCCCGGCGAGATGCTCGCAGCGGACCTCCGCAAAGCCCGCCTCCCGCATCCAGCCCATGCCGTCGGCGCGCGTGTAGTCGAACCCGCCATTGGTGTTGACCAGCATGTTGAGGCTCATCAGCAGACCCGCAGCGTTCTCCCGTCGCTCGTCATCGATGATCTGGTCGTAGACGATGAGCACGCCTTGCTTCGGCAGCGCGGAATGGGCCTTTGCCAGCAGCGCGCGCTTCACCTCCAGGTTCCAGTCGTGCAGGATATGACCCATCACCAGCACGTCGGCGGAAGGCAGCGGCTCGGCAAGGAAGTCGCCGGGATAAAACCGAAGCCGGTCTGCAAGTGCGTGCCGCTCCACATAGGCCTCGAACACCGGCCGCATCGGCGGCAGGTCGAAACCGCCGCCGGTGAGATGCGGATGGGCGCGGCCGATCTCGACCGGAAGCCTGCCTTCGGCTGTGCCGATATCGATGGAAGGTACAATAGTCCGCCCAGGGAAAATGCCGGGCGAGCGCCTCCGCCACCTGGAGGCTGCCGCCGGTCATCGCCTGCGCGAACATCTCCACCTTGTCCGGGTCCGAAAACAGCATGTCGAACAGATCTTCGCCGTCCTGGGTGCCGTTTTGCGGTTTGCCCGTCCTGAGCGCGTCGGTGAGCGAGCCCCAGTTCGCGTAAAGCAGCTGACCGGCCCTGGCGAGCATCCCGCCAACATAGGTCGACTTGTTGCGGTCAAGGTAGCGGTCAGTCACGGGCGTGTTGCAGTAGACGTTGCCCTCGCGCTCAAGCATGCGCAGCGCAACCAGCGCGTCGAAGAAATCCTGCGCTCCCCGCTCATGCAGTCCAAGCCGGTTTCTCAGTGTTTCCCCTTCGAGGGGTCCCGCCGTCAACTCCGTGAAAAGGTCAAGTTCGACGGCGCTCAGCAACGTCTTCGATGCCCAGAAGCCGAGGCCGAGTTGCATAAGGCTTTCGGGCGACAGTTCTGCGACGTCCTTCGCCTGTTTCGTTACCTCGGTGATGTTTGCGTCCATAAGATTTCTCCTTCCTCAAGAGACCATGACCTTTCCAAAAAACCGGTTCCCGGTTTTTCGGGATCATGGTCTGGGCGCGGGAGGACCATCGACTGGCCCGGCTACGGGTCGATTTCAGCCAGGTGGGATTTTGGTTACGGTTGTAACGAAGAAATCCGGCCGGCCGTGATCAGCCTGAATGCAGATGGCGGGCAAGGCATTGTGCGACGGCGGCCGACAGCAGCGGCTTCTTGATGACTTCGCTTATGCCGGCCGCCGTCAGTTGGCGCGACCGCAGCTGACGGCCGTAACCGGTCATCAGCACGACCGGAAGGTCGGGCCGGATCTTGTGCAACCGGCCGGAGAATTCGATCCCTGTCAGGTCGGGCATGACCTCGTCCGTCAGCACCAAGTCGAAGCGTTCCGGATCGGTGCGGAATGCGCTGAGAGCCGCGGGGCTGCGGTCGAACCCGACCGGCTCGTAGCCGAGCGCGGCGAGCATTTCCTCCGCAAGTTGCATCAGCGGCGTGTCGTCGTCGACGACGAGGATCGTCTCGCCGTTGCCATGCTTGATCGGCACCTCGGCGGCGTCGCTCTCGTCCTCGTTCTGGGTTGCTTCGGCGGCCTCGATCTGCGGAAAATAGATCTCGAAGGTCGTGCCTTCGCCGGGCTTGCTGTTCACGTCGACCGCGCCTCTGTGCGCTATGACGATGCCGTGCACCGTCGACAGGCCGAGCCCGGTGCCTTGCCCTGCCGGCTTGGTCGTGAAGAACGGCTCGAAGATGCGCTCGAGCGTCGCCTGATCCATGCCGCTGCCGGTGTCCCTGACGGCAAGGCGGAGATAGCAGCCGGCAGGCAGGTTGCCGTGCGACAGCATCCGCGCCTCGACGAATTCCGTCGTGTCGAGACCGATTTCCAATGCGCCGCGGTTGTTCATCGCCTGCGCCGCGTTGGTGCCGAGGTTCATCACCACCTGCTGAAGTTCGGTCGGATCGCCCGTCATCGCCGCATCCGCGGCTGCAAGATGCGTCTGCACTGAAAGCGTGGCGGGGAACGAGGCGCGCAGCAGGTCGACCGCTTCGGCAACCACGGCTTCCGCCCGCAGCGCGTGATGCTGCCGCTCGTGACGACGGCCGAAGGCGAGGATCTGCTCGGTGACGTCCTGCGCCCGCCTGCCGGCCTGCATGATCTGCTGGACGTAGCGCCGCGCGCGCGACTCCTTCAGCAGCACCGCCAGCGCCATCTCGCTGTAGCCAAGGACGGCACCGAGGATGTTGTTGAACTCGTGCGCTATGCCGCCGGCGAGCGTCCCGATCGCTTCCAGCCGTTGCGACTGATTGAGCCGCGCCTGCAGTGCCTCACGCTCGCGTTCGTTGTGCTCGCGCACGATGGCATTGGCGAAAATCTCGGCCGCGGTGCGCAGCAGTGCAATGTCGTCGTCGGCCCAATGCTTTTCGTGCGTGACGGTATCGAGAGCCAGAAAACCCAGCCGCTCGCCGGCATGCCACATCGGTATGCACAGCCACGATCGAAACTAGTGCGCCTGCAGGGATGCCTTCTCCCGCCCCTCGGGAAGCTCGCCGACGCGGGGAACGTCGATGCAGCCCTGCCGCTCGTGGTCGGCCAGCGTCCAGCGTGAAGCCAGCTCGATCATGTCCTTCGACAGGCGGGCCGGCCTGCTCCCGCCCGGACGGCGATAGAAGTAGCCGCCGGAAGGATCGGCGATGTGGCTGACGAAAATCTGGGCGCCGTCGAGCCCGGCATGTTCGACCAGGCGCGCGAGGCCCTTGCTGATGCCGGCGCGGATGCGGTCACGCGGCAGATTGATGAACTGCGTGGAGATCGAGGCGATCAGGCCCTCGAATTCCAGCCGCTCGCGCAGGATCCGCGCGTTGCGGCGCAGGCGGGCGAACAGGTAGGCGACATAGCCGACGAGGCCCAACGCGGCGACATAAAGCAGCGTCTGGAACAGTTCGGCCCGCGCCGCGGCCCGCCCATGCGCACCGAGATAGACGTCCTGCAGCGCGCGAGCCCGCTCGCTCGTCGGCGCGGTCTGCAGGCGGGCGACGAGATCGTCGACCGCCGGAAGCCTGGTGACGATAAGCCGGCCGTGGGAGACGAGCGAGAGCACATCGCTTGCAGGCACGGCATCGACGGAGGGCCTTGCCAGCCGGTCGAGTGCGGCGGTTACTGCTTTTGCCGCATCCGGCTGGGGATCGCTGATAAACCGCGACATTGCGACCATCAGGGCTCCTATCTCGACCGCTCGAAGGCCGTCACCCTCGCTCGTGAGACGACCGCTCATATAGTTGAAAAAGTTCAGCGAGTTCTGCAGCAGCGCGTTATCGGACTTGAACCTCTCGACGAGCGCTTCCTCGTCGCGGATCGCGGCGATGACTTCGGCGATCCGCTTGTCGATGTCCGCCCGTGTTTCGCCGCTTGCTGCGTCGCGGGCAGCCGGCAGCGTCTGCGTCGCCTCATCCAGGTTCTCGATCGACCGCACAAGCGGATCGTAGCTGCGCAGCAGTCCCGCGCGTGCCCTTAAAACATCGCGTTGGAGTGCGGCGTTATAGAGGATGACGGTCCTGAGCGCATCGAGCGTGCGTTCGTGACGGGCCGCATCGGGAGCCGTGCCCTGCACCAGGAGGTAGGTCAGGGCGATGAGCAGGCAGGCAACGATCGGCGCCAGGATGCGTAGCGACTTCATTGCTGCAGACGATCGGCTGCGCTGGTCAACGGCCGGCCGCGATACTCGCCCGTCAGTGTCCCGAGGAATTCGACGATGAGATCGGCATCGCGCTGGTCGAGCTCCCGGCCGAGTTGGTTGCGCGCCATGATCTTCACCGCGCCTGCGAGCGATGCGGTGCGGCCATCGTGAAAATACGGCGCCGTCACCGCGACGTTGCGCAGGCTGGGAACGCGGAACACATGGCGGTCGCTCTCGGCGCCGGTAACGGCGAAGCGGCCGAGATCCGCCTTGGTCAGGGTCTTCTGGCGAGCGAAGGGATCCTGGAAGATGCCGAATTTCTGAAACAGATTGCCGCCCACGTTGGCGCCCTGGTGGCAGGCGACGCAGCCATACGCTTTGAACAGTTGATAGCCGTGCTCTTCGTCGGTCGTGATGGCGTCGCGTTCGCCCTTGAGATAGCGGTCGAAACGGGCATCGGGCGTGATCAGCGACCGTTGAAAGACAACAAGCGCGTCGAGCACGTTTGTCCGGTCGGGAATGGAGCCGTAGACCCTCGCGAACCGCTGCGAATACTCAGCATTCGAGCGCAGCTTGGTCAGCAATTCCTCCCAGCTCGTATTCATCAGCCTGTCATCGAGCATGGCTGCCTCGTTCTGCTCCTCGAAAGTGCGGAAATTGCCGCGCCAGTTCAGCCGAAAATCGAGCGCCGCGTTGAAGACGGTCGGCGTGTTGAAATCGAGCGGCTTGCCATCCGCCGCCATGGAACGGGCCAGACCGTCGCCGCCGCTGAGATCGAGCCTGTGACAGGAACTGCAAGCGACGACATCGCCATGCGACAGGCGGGCATCGTTGAACAGGCTCTCGCCAAGCGCGATCCTCGCCCGGTCGGAGGGGCCGCTGGCCGTGATCGGTGCAATCGGCTCGCCCATCGGCGGGGCCGGCTGATTGCTCTGGGCCAACGCAAAAGGTGCCGCCATTGCCAGGCAAAGCGGAACAAAAAGCCCCGCCCGAACCTTACCAATCTGCTGATGTGCCATCGAGCGAGCCTGTGGCAGGGTGTGCGATTACGAAGATCATCGCGCTCACCAATAAATCGCCGAAAATCGACGTTTAATAAAAGCAACGGCTCGGTCATGAGTTCCACGCTTGCGGACGGTGCGAGATGTCAGCCGAACAAAACATTCGCCACGAACAGCAGTCGAAAGGCAGTATCGAGCAGGCAGCGGCGCCGAAGCATATTCTTGTCGTCGACGACGACCCCGAAATTCGCGATATGCTCACCAATTACCTGGAGAGCGAAAACTTCAGGGTCAGCGCAGTCGCCGACAGCCGGGCCATGTCGCGCGTCCTCAATGAAAAGCCCGTAGACCTGATGATCCTCGACATGAGGCTTGCCGACGAGGACGGGTTCGACGTCATGCGGCAACTCGGCAGTCCGCCGGAAGCGCCCATCATCATCATCACCGGCCACAGGCGCGACGAGGTGGATCGCGTCGTCGGCCTGGAACTCGGCGCCGACGACTACATCACCAAGCCCTTCAGCCTCAGGGAGCTGCTGGCGCGTGTTCGCGCCGTGCTGCGGCGATCGGGGTCGGCGCAGCCGCAGCCGCGCGGCAAGAAGCACATACGCTATCGTTTTGCCGGCTGGGAGCTCGACATGCGGATGCGGCGCCTGAGGTCGCCGGCGGGCGAGGCGACGCCGCTGACCGCCGGCGAGTTCAATCTGCTGGCAGCCTTCCTGAAATCGCCGCAGCAAATCCTGAGCCGCGAGCAGCTTCTCGCTGCCAGCCGCGTGCACGACGAAGAGGTGTTCGACCGCAGCATCGACGTGCAGATATTGCGGCTGCGCCGCAAGCTCGAGGTCAATCCGAGCGAGCCGAAGCTCATTGTTACGGAGCGTGGCGCCGGCTACATATTCGCGACTGCGGTCGAGGTACTTTGAGCCGCTGCCGCGCCCAGCCTACCCCGCGCTTCTGAGCCAGACCAGCATCTCGCCGGGGTCGCGGTTGTCCCAGGCAAAGTACGGCACGGCGGTGATTTTCGCGCCCTCGAGCGCCGGCGGTTCGGTGCGGTAGAGCCCCTCTTCCCAGTTTTCGAAAGCCTCCTTTTTGGCAATCGCCGAAAGTGTCACAACGCCGCCCAGAAGGTTCGGCTGCTGATGCGCCTCGATGTCGGCCGTGCGCGGCAGAGCGATGCGGTGCAGCTGGCTGGAATTGTCGGTCTCCTCGACGCAATAGATCAGCGGGCCGCGCGCCAGCGCGACACGGCCGATATCCTGCCGCACCTGCGGGTTGGCGTAGAGGCGGTCGACGGCCATTTCGAGGTCGAGCTCGACGCGGTCGCCTTTGCGCCATTCGCGGCGGATCGCGGCATAGCCGTCGCTGGTGATCGCCTCCAGATCGACATCGGCGCCGTTGACCTTGAGCGCTGCCTTGCGGCACCAGGCCGGCAGGCGCAGGTGCAAAGTGAACGCGGTCGGAGCTTCCGGTTCGACAGAGATCGAGACCGCGCCGTCCCAGGGATAGTTACTGGTCTGGGTGAGCTCTATTTGCCGGCCCGCGATATCGAAACGAGCCGTGCCGTTTCCATAGAGATGGACGGCGAGTGCGTCGTCCGACAGGCCGTAGAAATAGCTGCCGATCGAGGCGACCATGCGCCCGACATTGGGCGGGCAGCACGGGCAGCGGTGCCATTTCCAGCGGTGGTGGGCGCCGCGGCTTTCGAGCGGATTTTCGTAGAAGAACAGCGAGCCGTCGAGCGACAAGCCGGAGATCGAGCCGTTGTAGAGCGCCCGCTCCATGATGTCGGCGTAGCGCGCATTGGGACCCATGCCGAGCATGCGGCTTGCCCAGAACACCAGGCCGACCGAAGCACAGGTTTCGGCATAGGCGGTGTCGTTGGGCAGGTCGTAATCGGCGGTGAAACCCTCATTGTGCGACGACGGCCCGAGGCCGCCGGTGACGTAGAGGTTCTTGGTCATGAGGTCGTCCCACAGCCGGTCGAGCGCCACCCGCAGCGTGTCGTCGCCATATTCGGTGGCGATGTCGGCCATGCCCGAATAGAGGTACATCGCCCGCACCGCATGGCCGACGACTTTGTCCTGTTCGCGCACCGGCTTGTGCGACTGGTTGTATTCGTAAGTCTTGAAATGATAGGCCTTGGGGTCGGCGCCGCGGGCCCGCGCCTCCTCGTCGAAATAATGCGGCTGCTGGCCGCGCTGATCGATAAAATATTTGGCAAGCTCCATGTATTTGCGCTCGCCGGTCACCCGTGCCAGCTTGACCAGCGCCAGCTCGATCTCCTCATGGCCGCAATAGCCCTTCTTCTTGCCGGGCTCGGGACCGAACGTCTCGGCGATGTGATCGACATAGCGGCACATGATGTCGAGCAGCTTGCGTTTTCCGGTGGCCTGGTAGTAGGCGACCGCGCCTTCGATCAGATGGCCGGCGCAATAGAGCTCGTGGCAATCGCGCAGATTGGTCCAGCGCAGGCCCGGCTGGATGCGCTGGTACCAGCTCGACAGATAGCCGTCGGGCTGCTGCAGCTTGCCGTACATGTCGATGACGGCGTCGATCTTCTTCTCGAGCTCGTCGTTGCGGCGGCGGTAGAGCGAGTAGGCGGCGGTCTCGATGGTCTTGCCCCAATCGGAGTCCCAGAACATCTGCGTCGTCACCGTCGATCCGGTGAACTCGTTGCCGGCGGTGGCTGCCTCGTCCGGTGAAGGTGAGTGGAACGGAATGACGACGCCCGGCGATGGCCGGTCCGGGTCGATCTGCTCCAGCATGCGCGCCTCGACGCAGCGGTCATAGAGGATGCCGGCGGTTTTTGAGGCGACGGCATCGACACGGTCGCCCCAGAAGCCGCGCACGTCGACCTGCGGCACCGGCAGCGGGCGGAAGGCGAGTTTCGGCTTGGCGCCCTGACTGGCGGATTGGGATGCGGTCATCGATTTACTCCGGTTCGGTTCGATTGGTCACTTCACGGCCCCTGCCATCAGGCCGCGGATGTAGAAGCGCTGCAGCAGCAGGAAGAGCACCAGGCACGGCACCATCATCACGGTGACGCCGGCCTGCACGGCGCCCCAGTCGATCGCGCCGAAGCGGCCGGACTGCAGCGCGGTCATCATGATCGGCAGCGTGAATTTGGACTGGTCGGTCATCA
Source organism: Mesorhizobium sp. M0296 (assembly GCF_040321675.1). Classification (NCBI taxonomy): domain Bacteria; kingdom Pseudomonadati; phylum Pseudomonadota; class Alphaproteobacteria; order Hyphomicrobiales; family Phyllobacteriaceae; genus Mesorhizobium; species Mesorhizobium sp. M0296. The sequence goes on along the minus strand of NZ_JAMYRZ010000036.1, from coordinate 7,838 downwards.
GCACCAGGGCCGCCAGAAACTCGTTCCACGCGCCGAGGAAGGCGAACAGCGCGATGGTGACGATGCCCGGCCAGACCAGCGGCAGCATCACCCTGAGCAGCATGGTGACATTGTTGGCGCCGTCCATGCGCGCGGCCTCCTCGATCTCGCGCGGCACCGCGTCGAAGGCGTTGCGCATCATGAAGATCGAGAACGGCAACTGCAGCGTGACGTAGACGCAGACCAGCCCGGTCAGCGTGTTGTGCAGGCCGATCTTGGTCAGCACCAGGAAGATCGGCGTCAGGATCGACTGGAACGGGATCATGATTGTCGACAGGATGACGACGAACAGCAGGTTCTTCAGCGGAAAGCGGAAGCGCGAGAAACCGTAGCCGGCGAGCACGCTGACGATCACTGACAGCACCACCGTCATCACCGAGACGTAGATGCTGTTTTGCGCCGGCAGCCACAGGCCATCGCCGAAGGTGTTGAGCGTGGCGTAGTTCTCGAGCGAGATGCCGCTGGTCGGCCACGGCGGCAGCGGCGGCTGGCGCGCCTCCTGCGCCGGCTTGAAGGCCGAAAGCACCGTCCAGGCGATCGGCGCCAGGAACAGTATGGATGCGATGATGCCGGTCGAGTGCTCGGCGATCTGCATGCCGATGCGGCGTTTGCGGCTCCTTGCCTGCGCCATCAGTCGACCCCCTCGGGATTGCGCAGCAGCCGCAGCTGGATGAGGCTGAGCGCCACCAGGATGACCAGCAGGACCATCGAAAGGGCCGCGCCATAGCCGAGCTTGAACGACACGAAGGACTGGTTGAAGATCCAGTAGACGGCGGTCAGCGTCTGGTTGCGCGGCCCGCCGCGCAGGATGATGTAGAACTGGTCGAAGGCGAGGATCGAGCCGGCGACCGACAGGATCAGCGCCAGCGCCAGCGTGCGGCGCATCAAGGGCAAGGTAATCGCCCGGAACCGCGCGAATGGCCCTGCCCCGTCGATCATCGCCGCCTCCTGCAGGTCCGGCGGGATCGACTGCAGGCCGGTCATCAGGATGATCATGGTGAAGCCCGCCACCTTCCACACCACCATGGCGATGATCGACCAGAAGGCCGGCTGAAAGGTCGCCAGCAGGTTGAATTTCTTCTCGGTCAGGCCGAGCTCGAAGGCGGCCGGGCTGAACAGGCCGGAATCGACATTGAGCAGCCATGACCACAAAAGGCTGGCCGAAGCGAAACCGATGACCGCCGGCATGAAGAAGGACGTCCGGTAGAAGCCGGTCAGCTGCCGCGGCCTTTCGATGAACAGCGCCAGCGGAAAGGCGACGGCGAAGATCGCGATCGTCACCACCACCGTGTAATAGCCGGTGAACTTCAGCGCGTTCCAGAAACGGGTATCGCGCAGGATCGCCCAGTAATTGTCGAGCCCGATAAAGCTATGCGCGCCCATCAGCGGCCAGTTGTGCAGCGACATCCAGGCGGTCATGCAAAGCGGCACGATGAAGAAGACGACGACAAGCGCGACGGCCGGCGCCACATAGAGCAGGCCGATCCACTGCCGGCGCCCGGCGCCGACCTGTTTGTATGCGCGCGCTGGCGCGGCGGTGGTTGCTGTGATGGTGGTCATGCCGTGGTCTTCCGTTAGCGCTACGTCCCCCTCCCCCTTGAGGGGAGGGTCCGGCCGAAGGCCGGGGGTGGGGTCCTCTGCGAAGTGCGCCGACGGTTCTTTCTGTCGGCGCGTTTCACGGAGGACCCCACCTTCGGTCCGACCTCCCCTCGAGGGGGAGGTGGGCGCCGGCGCCTACTTCTGCGGCGCCGAATCGATGATCGACTGCATGGTTTCCTGCGCGTTGGCGATGGCGCCGTCGACGTCTTCGCCGAAGAAGACCTCGTTCATCATCTGGTTCCACGGACCGTTGGCCGAGTTGATCAGGTCGTTAAACACCACCGAATAGGGCGTGCGGCCCTTGGCCATGGCTTCAGCGGCGACCTTGTAGCGCGGGTCGAGGTCTTTCAGCGCCTCATTGGCGATGTCGCCGCGCACCGGCAGGCTGCCGTATTTCGCCAATATGGTCTGGCCCTCGAGCGAATAGGCGAAGTCGAGGAACTCCTTCACCACCGCGACCTTGGTGGTGCCCTTGGTGACGACGAAATTGTCGCCGCCGGCAAACGACGACCAGCTGCCGTCCTTGCCAGGCAGGAAGGTGATGCCGTAGTCGATATCGGGATATTGCGTGTTAAGCGCGCCGATGGCGAAGGCGCCGGACGGCGAGATGCCGATATTGCCGGTGGCGAAGGCGGCAAAGAAGTTGGAGCCGGTGTCGGTCTGCGCGCCTGATGGCACCAGGTCCTTCTTGACCATCGAACGGTAGAGGTCGATGGCGCCGCGCATCTGCGGCGTGTCCAGCGTCGCCTTGGAGCCGTCCTCCGTCAGGATGTCGCCGCCCGACGCCCAGATCAGCGGCGTGAAGGTGAAGATGTTGCAGCCGCCGCAATTGCCGGAGAAGTAGAAGCCCTTGATGTCGCCGCCGAGCGCATTGACCTTTTCGGCGTCGGCTTCGATCTCGGCCCAGTTGGTCGGGCCCTTTTCCGGGTCGAGGCCGGCCTGCTTGAACAGCTTCTTGTTCCAGATCAGCACCGAGGAGTCCGCCGAGAACGGCAGCCCGTAGATGCGGCCCTTATAGGTGCCGGTCTTGACATGCGCCGGCGACAGGCTGGCGAAATAGGGCAGCGATTTCGCCCAGTCGGTGATGTCTTCGAGCTGGCCGGCGGCGGCGAAGGACGGCGTGTAGATCAGGTCGAGCGACAGCGCATCGGGTGCCGTGCCGCCGGCGGCCGCAGCGCCGTATTTCGGGATGATTTCGGCGTTGGGGATGATGTCGAGCTTGATCTGGTTCTGATGCCCCTTGTTGAAGGCATCGACGATGCGCGGCATGAAGTTCGAGCCGTCGGCGCGCACCCAGATGTTGGCGGTGTCGGCGGCGGCCGAGCCGACGGTCGCCAGCGTACCCAAAATGCTCGCGGCGATGGCGAGCCCGGTAATGGTGGTTCTCATGCTTCTCCTCCACATGGTTTTAATTTAGCGTTTTAATTTAGCCGCGCCCCCAAGCGGGTGACTATCGACACGGCCCGTTTCGTTCAGCCGTCCGGCGGACGGCCGCATGACTGACGCACCACCAGCCGGCACGGCAGTTTTCTGATGCCCGGCAGAGCGGGTTCGCCGCCGACGAGCGAAAGCAAGGCAAGGCCGGCCTCGCGGCCAAGCGCTGCCAGATTCATATCGACGGAGGTCAGCGGCGGGCGGGTCGCCTCGGCGACGATCTGCCAGTTGTCGAAACCGATGACGCCGACCTCGTCCGGCACGCCGATACCGCGCTCGCGCAAGGCGTCGATGACGCCGCGCGCGATCTGGTCGTTGCCGCAGAAGACGGCATCGGGCTTTTCGCGCGTGCCGTCGAAACCCTCACCGTCGAACAGCTTCTTGACCGCCTCATGGCCCCAGGCCTCCGACCACGGGCCGAGCAGCGGCTCCATGACCGGCAGGCCGTTCTCGGCCAGCACTGCGCGATAGGCCTCGGCCCGCGCATGCACCACGGCAAAGCTCGCGGGACCGCTGACATGGGCGATGCGGCGCCGCCCAAGCCGGCAAAAGTGCTCGACCGCCAGCCGCGCCCCGCCGGCATCGTCGGAGACGAAGGCGATGGCGCCCGGATCGGGCTCGGTGAAGGCATAGATCGCCGGAATGCCGAGATTGGCGAGGTCGACCGGCAGATGGCGGTCGATGCGCTTGCCGGTGGCGATGATGCCGTCGACGCGCTTGTCGAGCATGGCATCGACATGCAGCTGGGCCAGGCGCGGGTCGTCCTCGACATTGCACAGGAACACCGAGACGCCGGCATCGACCAGCGCATCGGAAACGCCGGCCATCAGCGGCAGCGAAAAGCGGCCATAGGTGTCGTTGGTCAAAAGCCCGACGGTAAAGGAGCGCCGCCTGAGCAGGCTCTGCGCCAGGCTGTTCGGGCGAAAGCCAAGCCGCTGCGCCGTCTCGCGAATACGGGTCCGCGTCTCGGCCGTCATCCGCCCCTGCCCGTTCAGCGCCTTTGAGGCCGTGGCCACGCTGACGCCGGCGAGCGCCGCCACCTCACGCAGGGTGACGGGCTGCTTGGCAGAAACAGGCGTTGGCTGCGCGTCGGACGCCATGATTTGGATATCGATCCTCCCATTTGAGAAAAGCTTTTCTCTTACCGGCCTGCGAGGCGCTGAATGGTGAAGTCAGCGGATGCCGGCAGAGTTGGGAAAAGGTTTTCTCAAAAGGAAGATTAGGGGAAGGATGCAAGGATGGCAAGAGGGAATGGCCTGGTTACAGGCATGTTCGGCAGTCAACTACGACTCGCTGCCCTGGGTCCAGGATCTGCCATGGCGGCCCGAAGGAAAGAGGGCGAGCACCTTTGGCGTGCATTGCCGTTCAGCGGGCACCGCGATGGAATAATCGCGGTGCCGCAGTCTACCCGCAGAGCTAGCAGTTCTCAGTCTGTGGATCGCACGCCTTGTTTTTCTGTTTCTGTGGCTTGGGCTTGACCGCCTGCTCGGGCTCGGCCTGCTGCTGCTCGGCCGCTGGCTGCTCCTTGGCCTTCCGCTTCTCAGGCTTGGCAGCCTGCTCCGGCTCAGCCTGCTGCTGCTCGGCAGCGGGCTGCTTCTTGGCCTTCCGCTTCTCAGGCTTGGCCGTCTGTTCGGGCTCGGCCTGCTGCTGCTCGGCGGCGGGCTGCTTCTTGATCTTCGGTTTCTTAGGCTTGGCCGTCTGTTCGGGCTCGGCCTGCTGCTGCTCGGCGGCGGGCTGCTTCTTGGTCTTCGGCTTCTCAGGCTTGGCCGTCTGTTCGGGCTCAGCCTGCTGCTGCTCGGCGGCGGGTTGCTCCTTGGCCTTCGACTTCTCAGGCTTGGCCGCCTTGCCGGGCTCGGCCTGCTGCTGCTCGGTGGCCGGCTGCTCCTTGGCCTTCGGCTTCTCAGGCTTGGCGGTTTCTTCGGGCTTGGCCTGCTCGGTCGTTGCAGCGCCTTCGGTCGGCTTCGATTTCCGGCCAGCCTGAACCTGCTTCACCTCTTCGATGTCCTTGAGCTTAGCTGGTTTGGCCTTAGGGTCGGCTTTCACCTCGCCCTCAAAGACAGCGACCGTATCGTTTTCCAGTTTGCCGGACTGCTCGGGCGCGTCGGTCTTGCTGACCTTGACGGCAGTCACCTTCTGGTTCGTCTCCTTTTCGATCACATCGACATCAATGACTTTGTTGATCACCACGTTGTTCTGGATCGTCACGTCGCCGGCCGGTTCGGCCGCCTCGACAATGCGCACAAACTCCGGCTCATCACGAATAACGACTACAGAAATGTCCGCGGCAAGGAATTCGCGGGTGGGGACCACAACCCAGTAATAATCCGGCGTCGTGTCGAAGGTCACCTCGATTGAAATCAAATCCGGATCGCGGCGGGGCGGCAGCGGCGCCCAAATGATGTGCTCTCTGTCACGACGCCAACTCACCCATGCTGGCGCCCAGCGGGTGCCCGGAACCCAGTACCAGCCGATGTCGTCGGCATAGCCCCACCGGCCGTAATGGTACGTCGCCCAGCCGAATGGCTCGTCGGACACCCAGAGCCAGCCATACTGCTCGGTATAGACCCAGTGTCCAAGCGTATACGGACGCCAATCGTCAGGCACATCAACCGGCACGAAAACGGTCGCTCCGTGATACGAGACCCAATCACCATAGGAAGACAGGTCTTCGTAGAACGTGCTGATCGAAACGGTGGTGGCAGCCCTTGCCTCGGACACGAGCGACAATGGCGCAATCGGGTTGGGAATCTCGACGACCGTGAGCAGGCAGGCGGTTACGCCGCCGAGCATCAGTCGCACCGCATGTTGGGCAAGGACGCGTTTCATCGTAATCTTCCTCCGAAACAGATCGCCCTTCATCGTACAAACCCGCCGGCTGCCGGATTGTTCCACTTTGCTGACGTTACCCGCATCCCCTCCCGCAACGACTTGGCATCGCACAATGATACGAAATATCAAAGTTGCTTCATGAGGGCGGTGACCATCACAAATGCGCGCCGAAGGCGCGGCGATAGGTCGTTGGTCAGCGGGCCCGACGGTAAGGGAGCCGCCGCAACAGGCTCTGCGCCAGGCTGTTCGGACGAAACCCAAGCCGCTGCGCCGTCTCGCGAATACGCGTCCGCGTCTCGGCGGTCATCCGCCCCTGCCCGTTCAGCGCTTTTGAGGCGGTGGCGACGCTGACGCCGGCGATGGCCGCCACCTCACGGAGGGTGACTGGCTGCTTGGCGGGCGTAATTTGGATATCGGTCTTCCCATTTGGGACTGCGGGATGCTGAGTGGTGAGGTCAGCGGGTGCGGGTGGGCCACTAGAGCCCCCGATGATGCGATGTCCGGCAGATGAGGGGCTCATCACTCTTGATATCACGATGTAACAGCAGCTAGGACCGGCCCTATTTGTTACGAATGGTATCGATGTCGGATTGATCGCCCCGGCCTCGTCGTTCCAGAAAATGAAGGAGCAACGATATGTCTGAAAAGGAAGTCTTGTCTGTCATCCGGGGCCAGGAAGACGCAACTGCCAAGGGGGACGCCCGCGCCAACGTCGATGCCATGGACCCGGATGTCGTGGTTTTTGATCTGCCGCCGCCGCTTGCCTATCGAGGCGAACAGGCACGCGACATCGAAGGGATAAATGCTTGGTTTGCAACTTGGCGCAACGGCGTCACCGTTCACATGGCTGACCCGCAGCTCATAATCGACGGCGATCTTGCAGTGGCCTTCGGCCTGTCGCGCATGACTGGCATTAAGACCGATGGCACAAAGGTCGACTCCTGGAGCCGGCGAACCATCGTGCTAAGGCGCGTCGCCGGTTCTTGGAAAATCATCCACGAACATGCCAGCTTCCCTATGGCAATGGACGGAAGTGGGCGCGCTGTGACGGATCTCTTGCCGTAGTTCCGGAACGCCTAACGTCCTCAACAGGGATGTCGGCTTTCACGCGGCAAGGGTTCGTAGGTGAACGGTCGATTTGGCGGCCCGTTGCTGACAGTCAGCCTTTCGGCCGGAAGCGGCCAATCGCCAAGTATAGAATGACCCAACACCGGCCGCCCTTGGCGAGTGTGCTCCACCCATTGCCCTAGCGAATAGCGGCCTGACCGCCGCAGCCACGACCCGCGCAAGCCCTCCTGAACCCCAGCTGAACGCCGCCTTCAGCCTTAGTTCGAACGGCATCTCCTAAAAAGAAGCCGTTCAACCGCGGTCCCGTCCGCCAAAGGAGACGCTCTCATGATCCGCAATTCTTTCATCGCAACCGCGCTTGCCGCTCTTGTCGGTATCACTGCCGCCGCTCCGGCCATGGCCAATGACGTGCGCATCGAGCAATATGGCTGGTCGAACTCGGCCGGCGGCGCCCAGAACGGCTTCAAAAACCGTATCCGGGTGTATCAGAACGGCCGCTTCAACAAGGTGATCGGCCAGCAGCGCGGCCGCCACAACCTTTCGGCTATCGGCCAGGACGGGGCCGGCAACTACGGCGCCACCTACCAGAACGGCAACCGCAACGTGGCCGGCGTCGGCCAGTTCGGCTCCAACCACACCACCATTCTGACCCAGGACGGTAACGGCAACATTGCTGCCGGCGTGCAGGTGGGCCACGGCTGCGATGCCAATGTCAGCCAGGGCGGCAGCGGCAATGTCGCAGCTTTCGTCCAGGCCTGCCCATAAACACGGCAACGGCCAGGCGGGCCCGCGCATAAAACACGCCCCCCCCCCCCCCCCCCCCCCCCCCACAACACCCCCCCCCACCGCCCCGCCGCCTGGCCCTACGC
>NZ_JAMYRZ010000035.1:0-69971 GCF_040321675.1 Mesorhizobium sp. M0296 | reverse complement strand
GGGGGGGTGATCTTTTAAACCCCTACATTTTGCTCTTGCCGGGTGCCCCACAACGTCCCCGCCGGGCGGGTTTTGAACGGGGGGGGCCCGGGCCTACCCCGCCCCGCGCGAGGCGATCTATTCAGCGGCCATGTGCGGTTCGCTGTCTTCAATCTGCGCATCGTCGTCTGAGAGGAATTCGGGCAGCTCTTCCCCATAGCCGTCGGCGCCGGCGCCGCTATCAGCGCCAGCACTGCCGTCGAGGTCGACCAGGCGCAGCGGCTCGGGCAGCCAGCCACTATCGGTCAGCAAGCGCTCGGCTTCCTTCGCCATATCACCCTTCTTCAGATGGTCGATAAGCTGTGCGGCCTGTTCCCCCTTCGCCTCTCGCACTGCCTCGAGAATGCGAGACTTGGTGATGCGGCCGAGATAGTTTTCGACTGTCGGTGTCCAGCCGGCGTCGACCATATCGAGACCGACCGCGCGTGCCAGTCGATCAGCTTGCGCGATCCGCTGCCGAACCCCGTGTGCCGAGATAGCGCCGCCATAGCGGTCGGCTTTCTCGTGGAGCGCGTTCACGCCGTAGCTGACGCAATGGGCGAGCAACGCCGCGCGGCTGGTCTCATCAAGTGAGGCGATCCAGTCCCAAAGTGCATCGTCCTCGGTCGGCAGGTCCGATTTCCAGGCCTCATGGCGTTCGGCCACCGATTTCGCCGAGGGGCTGTCCTTCAGGTCACCTGCCTGCAGAGGAAAGAAGACGTGACGGATCGAGGCCTCCAGGCACCCGTTCGTGGTGCGGTGCTGGAACGTGTCGGTGACCAGCTTGTGCAAGAGCGCTGTCATGGCGACGTGAGGGTTGCCGGCAACCGCATCGCGCAACGCCAGCGTCCGGCGTGCGGTCAACTCTGTCACCAGTCGGTCCGGCAGAGGCTTGACCGCATCGTCCTCGTCTTCCTCGCACTCGACTGCCTGGCCGCCAATGGTGACAACGGCACGGTGCACCGACGAACTGTCGGCAGCCCCGGACCCGCCGTCCCTGTTCGATTCATTCGCGCCGTCGAATGACATCGGCGGCACGTCCTCAGGCCGGAGAAAGCCGCGGTCGACCGAGAGCGAGCCGTCGGCGTCGATGCTGACGAACGCGCCGGCGATGGCGATGTCGGCCGGATCGAACTGCCTTGGGCGCTTGTCGAAATTGGCGAGCGCGGTCTCGATTTCACCGAGTCGCTGATCGACGTCTTCGGGCAGCTCGTCAGCACCCTCAGATTCGGTTTCAAGCTTGGCATGCTCGGCGTTGAGGGCATCGATGGTAGCCTGCTCCTCGGCAGAGAGATCGAGCGGATCACTCTGCAGCTGATACAGCCCACGCGTTGCGTCGTAGGGGAAGCTGACAGCGACCTCGACCCACTTCCAACCCTCGGCTGCAACTTCCTGGGCAACCGCCTTGAGCTTCTCGGTGACCAGGCGGTCCAACAGCGCTGCATCCTGCAGCCAGCCGCCGTCATCCGACTGGAACAGGTCGTGCATGACGATACCACCCGCGGCCTCATAGGCGTCGGTCCCCACGAAGACGGCGCGCTTGTCGGAGGCGCGCACCGTCGTTTCGGTCAGCATGCGCCGGATTTGATAGGGCTCTTTCGACCAGGCATCCCTGATTGCCTCCCAGATCTGCTCCTGGCGAGCGCGGTCTTCAGAGACCGTGAAGTCGGGTAGGAACAGCACATTGCTGGGCCATTCCCCCCTAAGAACCGTACGTGCGAGTTTCCCCGCATACGGCTCAAGCCTCTACAAAACTCCGTTTTACCGGAGCCGCCAGTTCACCGTTCCAAGTATAGCTGTGGGCCTGCCAGTGGCAGTTGGTGTGCAACAGCGTGAGGTTGGATCTTGCTTCCGATCCGCCGAGACCACGGGGAACGACGTGGTGGATTTCCCACCCGGTATTCACCGTAATGTATTCTCGACAGATAGGGCAGATACCACCCTGCGCCTTCCAGAGCTTGGGCGCCAAGTTCCGCCCTTGCCGATCCATGAGCTGACCATGCCTGTCGGCAAAGTAGCTATCCCATGACGGGTCGAACGGGTTGGCCTCGGCTCTGATCTTGCGATGACGCCGGATAGGAACGTCGGTGGCTTTTACGAGCCGCACGAACTTGCTGTTTCCCTCGTCGTCATTCACCTCTGCCCGGAACACCCAGTTTCGCGTGCCTTCCCGAGCGAAGTAACGATCCTTCACCCAAGTTAGCGGCTTATGTGGGTGCCGGCGGCAAGCCCATTGCCAGAGTTGCTTCCAGATGAGGTGATCGACCTTTCCGAAGGTCTCTGCCGCCACCTGATTGCGGTGATAGTTCGCCCATCCTCGGATAACCGGATTGAGGCGACCGATCACATATTCCTGCTTCGCGGTTCTGGCGTCCCTGATGATCGTCCGGACCTTGCGCAAGAACGCTTGCACATTCTTCTTGGCAGGCTTTATGAGGAGCTTCCCATCATATTTGCGCACGTTCCAGCCGAGGAAGTCGAAGCCTTCCTCGATATGCACGATTTTGGTCTTCTCCTCCGAGAGGGCGAGGCCCCTCTGTTGCAAGAAGTCCTCCATCAGCGACCTTGCCTCCTCCAGCAGCTCTTTCGAGGCACCGGTGATGACGAAGTCGTCCGCATAGCGGATCAGATTGACCTTGTTCTTTCGACATTGTGGGTGGCTGGGAGCGAAGCGCTTGCGCAACACCCTTTCCATCCCGTCCAAGGTCATGTTCGCGAGCGTCGGCGAGATAATGCCGCCTTGCGGCGTTCCCGCTTCCGTCGCGAACAGTTCGCCATTCTGCACGAACCCGGATTTCAGCCATTTCTGAAGCACCACCTTGTCCGTGGGGACGTTGGCGATGAGCCAGTCATGACCGATGTTGTCGAAGCAACCGGATATATCCGCGTCGAGAACCCACTGGGCCGATACACGTTGGCGCAGTGCCTGGAAGCACTGTTCCGCCGCGTCGCGGCTCGCTCGCTCCGGCCGGAAGCCGTAGGAGTTCGGGTCCGCCGTGGACTCCGAGATCGGTTCCAATGCGAGCAGGTGGAATGCCTGCATCGCCCGGTCCCGCATCGTCGGGATGCCCAATGGACGCATCTTTCCGTTCGCTTTCGGGATGAACACCCGTCTCAACGGCTGTGGCTGATAGCCTCGCCGTGCGAGCGACAACATTCCTCTGGCACGTTTACCCGGTGTATCCCAGATTTCTCCGTCAACACCGGGTGTCTTCTTTCCTTGGTTTTCGGTGACACGCTTCACGGCAATGGCTTTGCCGCTACGCGAGTGGGTCAGCAGCCATTGCAAAGCTTTCACCTTGCCCCAGCGGCCTTCCCGAACTGCCTTCGCGATACGCATCTGCAGCCGCCGAGCGGTTCGGTGCGCGCTAGCCCAGTCGATCTGATGCCAGTCGACCTCACCGCCGGAGGCCGCACCAGTCATGGATATGACCGTCATTTGCCTGTCCTCCTGTCGAGGGTTCTACAAACTCTCTCGCGACGAGAGACCAGTCGGAAGTCTGCTCCCTTTCGGGCGGGGTGATGTTGGCGAACCGCAACCCCTATCCACGCCATTACAGCGCGGCATTCGCTTTCTCCGACCTCCCATACCCGCACCCCCAACAGCGTTCCTTGCGGTCGGCCTGCCCATTGCTAGGCAGAGATACGGGCTTATCGTGTTCCACGTAAGTGACGATGGAAGGTTAGGTGCCGGCTTTTCCCCGGTGGGTTCGAAGTCCTCGCTTCGGAAATGGCAAATCCGAAGTCCAACCCACTTACCATTTTGGTTCGTGCCTGACAGCATCTTTGGCACGTTACAACTAACGAGGTTTAACGCCGATTCACATATGTTAACCTTACTTCCAAGCCTAGCCTCCTGCCACATAATGCTTGCAGCTTCGCGTTCGCCCTCGCGGGTTCTGCTTCACCCTTTCGGGATCGGAGTACATTCTCAGGATGGCTTCAGACACAGCAGTCTCCCGTCATGCCTGCATCCCTAGGCTACTGCCGGAGGAACGGCAGGTTTTGTCGAGTCGCCGTTAGACGACAAGCAAAACAATCACTTACGCAGCTTCACGCCGCACAGCCATGAGTTGCTCCAGCGTCATCCCGTCATCGGCATACACATCGAGCAGCACTGGGGAGACAGAAGCCAGCCTAAGCCGTTGCTTAACGACGTTGACCGGCACGAAGAAGGCTGCGGCAATCTCCTCCTCGCTCATGCCTTTTTGGCGCATGTCCTGGAAGGCGCGAAACTGATCGAGCGGGTGCAGCGGCGCTCGCTCAATGTTCTCGGCGAGCGACACCTCCTCGGCAACGATCGCGCTGTGACGGGCGCGCACGACACAGGGCACGAGGGCGGTCTTGGCGAGGCGCTTTTGCTTCACCAGCAGCTCAAGCGCGCGGAAGCGCCGGCCTCCGGCAGGTACCTCAAACATGCCAGTCTCGTTGCCGTCGCTGTCGACGACGGACAAGACGCTGAGGCTCTGGATCAAGCCGCGGCGGGCGATCGAGGCCGCAAGATCCTCGATCGAGACGCCGACCTTGACGCGCCGGACATTGGACTGGGAGAGCACCAGCTTGTTGAAGGGAATGTCGCGCGAGGACGACAGGGTGATCTTCTGAACGGCAGTAGCCATCGGGATGTACTCCGCGACGGGCGGCCGAGAGCCTCTCTCTCGACCTCCAAACCCGTCATGAGAATTCCGTCACTCCCCGCCCTCTGATGTGCTCTGCAGCCAAGCGACACTTGTCGCGGAGCAGCCGGTCGGTCCTGGCGCTCTGCAACGACTTCGCCGCAGCGGGGTCCGGCATCGAGGCAGACTTCGGTCATGAACGCATCCGCAGGAAGACGCCGAACTGGAAGCGGGCGGCCATTACGCTGCCTCCCGCCGATCGTCGTCAGCGGCGACTTTGTCGGGCAAGAACCCCAAGAGATAATCCGCAGCCCTGCTTGCCAGAGAGGCGGCGCGAACGATCGCACGGTTATCCTCGCGCAGGACCTCCAGCCACGAGCCGATATAGTCGGCGTGACGCACGGTCGGAGTGATGCCCAGCGAGGCGCAGCAGAAAGCCGCACTTATCTCGGCAACCAGCTCTTCGAAGGCATACTTCTTGGTGCCGAAGGAACCAGACAAATCCCGGTTGAGGCGTGAGGCATGACCGGTGGCGTGCCCGAGTTCATGCAGGGCGGTCCGGTGCCAATTGATCGGCTCGAAGTAGGCTTGGGGTGGCGGGACCCGCACATAATCGTGGGCCGGAGCGTAGAAGGCGCGGCTGCCACCAACCCGGAAATCGATCCCCGTCTGCTTGATCAGCCTCTCGACCTTCGGCTCGATCAGGCCGGGTAGGGGCGGGTGCGTGGCCATCGCAACATCGTCGGGCAGCCCGTCGCACTGCGCGGCGTTGAACACCGTGAAGCGTTTGAGGAATGGGATCGATCGGGCTTGCTCGCCGGTTTCGCGGGTGCGCTTTTTCTCGTCGTCGGGCACGAACCGATGGGCGTAGACGACTGTCGTTCCATGCTCACCCTTGCGGACGCTACCGCCAAGCGCGAGCGCCTGGCGGAAGGTCAGCCAGCTCTGTCCTGAAAAGCCCTGCTCGATCACCGAACCCCAGAGGATCAGGACATTGATTCCAGAGTATTGCCGGTCGGTGGCGGCGTTCTTCGGCATGGCGAGCGGCGCCTTCGCAGCTGCCATTCCCCATGGCTGAACCCAGGGCAGCCGACCGGCCTCCAGCTCGCCGATGATCTTGCTGGTGATGTCGTCATATACGCTGGCCCGGGTCGGGGCAGCTTGGTGCCGATGCTTGGTCATTGCGAGTCTCCGCGTCGGGCGCCGGGAGCCTCTCTCCCAGCCTTCAACCCGTCAGTGCGCCAAGCGCGGCGCTCTAACTCTATGGACTCGAACGAAGATTGCGGTTGCTGACCAACTCCGAGGTGAAAGACACCGTTCGAAACCGCAGCGTGAGGCGATCAGCAGAACCCACTAAAGCCGGGCGCGCGGGAGTAGGCCCAAGAGACCTGGCAGTGAGTCCATGGAAACGGAAGCCGCACAGATAGCCGAAGCCAGTCAGGAGCGGTTTCACCGGCCACGGAAGTGGGGAGCCAGCCGAAAGGCTCGTGGAGTGCGCGTCAGCGCAACCGTTCCGATTAGCAGGTCAAAGGAGCATCTTTGCCGCAGGCGCTCCAGTCGGCGCTTTTCGCAGCCGTATATTCAGAGAAAAGATCGTGCGGCAGGGCATCCGGAATGGCGAGACAGAAAAGTGTGCTCAATGCGACCCGCGATCCGTCTGTTTCCGAGCGAAACTATCGGACCATAGAGATTGGCTGAGGGCTCCGTTTTGAAAATCCCCGAACAATTCGACGAGACCACGCCCCTGCGCGTCGCGATTGCAGCACGAATTGCCTTTCCCGATGGCTCGATGTGCGCAGCAGGCCTACGCAAGGAACGTGACGCCGGCCGACTTGAAACCGAGCTAATCGCAGGAAAGGAGTACGTCACCTTGCTGGCGATCACCAGAATGAGGGAACTATGCCGCGGGCGTCGAAAGGGCCACGCCTCGTCTGGCGCGGCGAAAGCTGGAAAAAGGACGGAACACTCCGAAACAAAGCTGGATGGTTTATCCGCGATCGAACAACGTTCATCAGCGCTGGCAGCGGCGAAAAAGGCCATCCAGGACCTGAAGCTGAAAAGGCGCTCGCGGCCTACATCGCAAGCAAGTACCACCGAGCGCGCGGTGCCGAAGATGTCTTGATAGCCGATGTCGTCAGCGTCTACCTGAGAGAGGTTGCACCGAAGCATGCCGCGCCGGAAGAGACGGCGGCTCGGCTGGACAACGTCCTCGATTTCTTCGGTGAAAAGACCCTCGCCGCTATTAACGGCAAACTCTGCCGCGACTACGCCGCGTCCTGTCCCACAGAAGCCGTTGCGCGCCGCCAACTCGAGGATTTTCGTGCAGCCATCAACTACTACCGCAGGGAAGGTTACACGACTGCCGCACCGACGATTGTCCTGCCCGACAAGGCTGGTGCACGCGAGCGCTGGTTGACGCGCAGTGAAGCGGCCGCTCTCATCTGGGCAGCTTGGCGTATGAAGCAGAAATGGAAGGGCCAGGAGAGCGGCCGGCGTACCGGACGACACCTCGCCCGCTTCATGCTTGTCGCGCTTTATACAGGAACACGCTCTGCCGCAGTTTGCGGCGCCGCCGTCCGTCCAACCAAAGGGCGTGGTTATGTGGACCTTGACCGCGGCATCTTTTACCGCCGTGCCGATGGCGCAAAGAAGACCAAAAAACGCCAGCCGCCCGTGCGCCTGCCGGACCGGCTATTGGCTCACCTCCGCCGCTGGGCGTGCACGGATCTCGATATCAGAACCAAGGCGCGCGGCAAAAGCGCAAATATCGGCCGAAAAATATCGCAAGATTTTGTCGTGGAATGGAATGGAAAGCCGGTGGTGTCGGTAAAGAAGAGCTTCAGGAGAGCTCGCGAGGCAGCCGGCCTCGGTCCCGACGTCACTTCGCACACGCTTCGCCACACCGCTGCGACCTGGCTGATGCGGGCCGGCGCCGACATGTGGCAGGCGGCGGGCTTTCTGGGCATCACCGTGGATGTCCTGATCGATACTTATGGCCACCATCATCCCGACTTCCAGGTAGACGCCGCCGAGAAGATCGCCAAGAAGCAGGTCGCCGCCGAGGCGACGAAATCGGTCTCAGGACAGATGACAATGAAACATGAACTCGGCAGGGGGGGCCCTATGTTTCCCACCCAAAGCTCGAAAGGAAACGCGATCATTGCGAAGCAAGCGTGACGATCGGGCCCAAAAAGCTGCGGCTTTGCTGGTAGCGCACATCGTTCGGGACGATGGGGTCGCAGGTTCACGCTGCCACCCGCGCCACTTTCTCTAATTTGGGTTGGGCGGTCACGCCGTTCGAATCCACTCCGACTCCCCGGACTGAACGAAACTGCGAACTACGAGCTGCCGATCCCCTCGAAACAAGAGGACCAGCTCTCCTCCTTCATGAATGATCGCCGCGACCGCGGCCGAATTGCTGCCACGAGGTCCGGTTCGAACCGCCGTGTTGTTGCGATTTTCGTCTAAGAGTTTGCGCCAGCGAGCAAGACGCTCAGGATCCAGCATACTAGCGGCCAAAGCTGCTTGTACCGCATAGCCGGGTTCATTCTGCTCCATTCCTCTGAAACGTGGCGAAGACAAGCCGCTTGCTTTCGCGCACGCAGTCTTCAAGCGGCTTCGCCTTCGCCAGATGCGCCGCAATCGCGCTGGCCAGTATGCAACCTGTTCCGCGCATTGATGTGGCAAGGCGCGGTGTATCGACGTGGATGGGTTCATGATCGGAGCGTAATAAAATATCGGTCGATCGGAGTCCCGAGGCATGCCCACCCTTGATCAGCAGCGCCTGAGGGCCGGCGGCCAACAGTCTTTGTCCTTGTCGGAGCGCATCGTCCTCATCCACTGCCAGTTCGGAGCCAATAAGGTGCGCCAGTTCGGGAAGGTTGGGCGTGACAAGGCAGCAAAGCGGCATCAGATCGCGCTTCATGACAGCGATAGCGGCTGCCTCTAAGAGCGCCCGGCCTGAGGTGGAGGCCAGCACTGGATCGAGTACTGCCGGCACCTGTCGATTTTCGCGCAGTACGGCGGCAACCGCAGCGATGGTCTCGGCTGTTCCGAGCACGCCGATCTTAATTGCCGCCACTTCGTTGGCCTGCAGCGCGGCGCGCATCTGATCAGCCACCAGGCTTGGTGGCGAATGAAGGATTTCCAGTACGGCGTCGTGCGTTTGCACTGTGAGCGCGGTGACAGCGAGACAGGTGCGCACGCCAAGGGAAGAGATCGTCTCGATATCGCGTGCAATTCCAGCCCCACCGCTGGAGTCAGATCCGCCGACCACGAGCACATGCGGTTCTCGCCTCAGCGCCATGGCTTTGTCTTTTCGATCCATTCTCGCGTGCGCGCTTCGGGATCGGCATTCAACGTGATGTCGGTGACCACCGCCGCGCTGTCCGCACCAGCCTTGAAGACACCGTCGAGCCGGTCAGGGGTGAGGCCGCCTATGGCGACTAGGGGAATGGGTACCACCCGATGCTTCCACTCGCTGATCCGCTTGAGCCCTTGCGGCGCCCATTTCATCTGCTTCAGGACGGTGGGATAGATGGGGCCGAGCGCGATATAGTCGGGCTCGGCAGCGATCGCCGTTTCCAGTTCGGGATGATCGTGCGTGCTGAGCCCGAGCTTCAATCCGGCGTATCTAATCGCCAGCAGGTCGGCCGCAGCCAAATCCTCTTGGCCGAGATGGACGAAGTCGCGGCCTTCCTCAATGGCGAGCCGCCAATAGTCGTTGACGATCAGTTGGCAGCAGTGCTGGGCGCATAAACCCTTCGCCTTGCGGATCTCCGCGCGCAACCCGGCCTCATCCAAGGTCTTGATGCGCAACTGAACCAGCTTGACGCCAAGTGGCACCAGCCGTTCGATCCAGGCGGCGCTGTCGACGATCAGGTAGAAGGGATCGAGCTTCATGAGAAAACCGCCCTGCCGATCGTCGGCGTCGAGGGCACGGCGACCTCGCGCGGTTCGAGCATTCCCGAGCTGAAAGCTTCACGACCGGCCTCGACCGCCTTGCCGAACGCACGCGCCATGCCGACCGGATCGGCCGCCTTGGCAACTGCGGTGTTCAGGAGTACGGCGTCAAAGCCGAGCTCCATGACGGTTGCCGCGTGCGATGGCCGTCCGAGACCAGCATCCACGATCAGCGGGACATCAGGGAAATGTCCGCGCATCGAGCGCAGCGCCATGATGTTGACCGGCCCGAGGGCGGAACCGATCGGTGCGCACCAGGGCATCAAGACCTTGCAGCCCGCCGCAAGCAGCCGCTCGGCGACGACAAGGTCGTCGGTTGTATACGGGAACACCGCAAAACCGTCCTCGCACAGGATGCGGGCGGCTTCGAGCAGACCGAACACGTCCGGCTGCAGCGTGTCGTGATTGCCGATCACTTCGAGCTTGATCCAGGGCGTGCCGAAGACTTCGCGCGCCATTTGTGCGGTCGTGACCGCTTCCTTGACGGAGTGGCAGCCAGCAGTGTTGGGCAGGATTCTGACACTAAGCGAGCGGATCAACGACCAGAATTTTTCGCCAGCCCTGCCGCCTGCCATTTCACGGCGCAACGAGACGGTCACCACCGCCGTGCCCGAAGCCCTGACTGCATAGGCAAGGATGGCCGGCGAAGGATATTGAGCCGTGCCAAGAAGCAGGCGCGACGGAAGCTCGGCTCCATAAAGCTCGATCATGGCCTAGCCGCCCTGCATGGGCGAGAGGATTTCAATCCGGTCGCCGTCGTTCAACTGGAATTCCGCCCGGTTGGCTTTGTGCACGAGGTCATTGTTGACGGCCGTCGCCAGCCAATCGCCCTCATAGTCAAGCGCGGCAAGCAGCGCCTCCAGCGTTGTGGCGGCAACCTCATGCGCTTCGCCGTTGACCATCAGTTTCATGAGCAAGCTCCTTGGTTCTGTCTTGAGTGAAAACCAGATCGGCAGCCTGGCGCGCCATGGCGGGAGCCAGGAGAAAACCGTGACGATAGAGCCCGTTGATCGCGATGATTTCACCCTTGATTTCGACGCGCGGCAAATTGTCGGGAAAGGCTGGGCGGACGCCGACACCGGTTTCAACGATCTCGGCCTCGCCAAAGGCCGGGTGGAGGGCATAGGCGGTACCCAGCAGTTCCATCATCGAACGCGCCGTAACCGGTCCGACGGACTGGCTTTCAATCATCGTCGCACCAATCATGAAACGGTGGTCGGTGCGCGGCACTGCATAGAGTGGAAAGCGCGGATGCAGCAGCCTGACGGGGCGCGACAGCGAGATATCAGGGATACGCAGGGTGAGCATTTCGCCGCGAACGCCGCGCAGCCAGTCATTTTGCGCCGCCATTCCTGTACAGTCGATCTGACGATCGAAACCAAAAACATGCTGGGCGTCGGCGCCGAAGCGGAACTCGACCCCCGTGGCCGCGAGCTTATCATGAAGTGCTGCCATCGCCTGGCGCGGATCAAGATGGCCCTCAGCGGGGAAGAGCAATCCGCGGCGGAAGCGGCCGGCTAAGTCGGGCTCCAGCAAGGCAATTTCATCTTCCTCGACGCGCCGATAGCCCGTCGTGCGGCTGGCGAACCGGTCGAGCTCGCCCGCATCGCGCGGCGCGGCCACGACCAGCGTTCCGGCCCGCGTCACCTGGCCGGGCGTTGCGGCATCCCACCAGTCGGCGGCACCGCGCCCGAGATCCAGCACCGGCTGCTCGGCGCTTTCACGCTCGCACCATGGCGCCAGCATGCCGCCGGCGAACCACGACGCATTGCCCCCAAGGGCAGGCCTTATCTCGGCAACGGTAACCGCCGCGCCGCGTGCGGCGAACTCGAAGGCGGCGGTGAGGCCGGCGACGCCGGCCCCTTTGACCAAGACCCTCATGATCGCTCACGTGGCTGAGGTATGAGCGGTGCGCCGGTCTCGTCCGCCGGCACGTAGAGATCGCCGCCCTCGCGGTATTTCGCCGCCATCGCCGCCATGCCCTCTTTCTGTGCCTCGGCGCGGATGTCGTGAGAGATACGCATCGAGCAGAATTTCGGTCCGCACATCGAGCAGAAATGCGCCACCTTGTGCGCCTCCTTGGGCAAGGTCTGGTCGTGGAAGGACCGCGCGGTTTCCGGGTCGAGCGACAGATTGAACTGGTCCTCCCAGCGGAACTCGAAGCGCGCGCGGGAAAGCGCATCATCCCTGACTTTCGCTGCCGGATGGCCCTTCGCCAGGTCGGCGGCGTGGGCGGCTATCTTGTAGGTGATCACGCCGATCTTGACGTCGCTGCGATCGGGAAGGCCGAGATGCTCCTTGGGCGTGACGTAGCAGAGCATGGCGGTGCCGAACCAGCCGATCATCGCGGCGCCGATGCCTGAGGTGATGTGGTCGTAGCCCGGCGCGATGTCGGTCGTCAGCGGTCCAAGCGTATAGAACGGCGCCTCGCCGCAGACGGCGAGTTGCTTGTCCATGTTCGCCTTGATTTTGTGCATCGGCACGTGGCCAGGCCCCTCGATCATCACCTGGCAATCCTTCGCCCAGGCGATCTGCGTCAGCTCGCCGAGCGTTCCAGCTCGGCGAACTGCGCCGCGTCGTTGGCATCGGCGATCGAGCCTGGACGAAGGCCGTCGCCGAGCGAGAAGGAGACGTCGTAGGCTCTGGCGATGTCGCAGATCTCGGCGAAGTGCTCGTAGAGGAAGCTTTCCCGGTGATGGTGCAGGCACCATTTGGCCATGATTGAGCCGCCGCGCGAGACGATACCCGTCACCCGGTCGACGGTCAGCGGGATGTAATGCAGCCGCACGCCGGCGTGGATGGTGAAATAGTCGACGCCTTGCTCGGCCTGTTCGATCAGCGTGTCGCGGTAGACCTCCCAGGTCAGATCCTCGGCAATGCCGCCGACCTTTTCGAGCGCCTGGTACAGCGGCACCGTGCCGATCGGCACCGGCGCGTTGCGGACGATCCAGTCGCGGATGTTGTGGATGTTGCGGCCGGTCGACAGGTCCATCACCGTATCGGCGCCCCAGCGGATCGCCCACACCATCTTTTCGACCTCTTCCGCCATCGACGATGTGACGGCGGAGTTACCGATATTGGCGTTGATCTTGACCAGGAAATTGCGGCCGATGATCATTGGCTCGCTCTCGGGATGGTTGATGTTGGCGGGAATGATCGCCCGTCCGCGCGCCACCTCGTCACGCACGAATTCGGGCGTGACGAAATCGGGCAGTGTCGCGCCGAAAGCCTCGCCGTCGCGCTCAAGCTTGCCGTGCAGGATCTCGCGACCAAGGTTCTCGCGGATGGCGACGAACTCCATTTCGGGTGTGATGATGCCTGCGCGCGCGTAGGCAAGCTGCGTCACCGCCTTGCCTGCTTTGGCCCTGAGCGGTCGGTGGCGGATGGGAAATTCCGGCGTCAGGCGTTCGCCCGTCGCGAATCCGTTGTCCTCCGGCCGGACATGGCGACCGTCACCGGCCTCGACATCGCCACGCGCCAAGATCCATTCGTGGCGAAGCCGGGCCAGGCCCTTTTCAATGCTGGTTTCGACAGTCGGGTCGGTATAGGGGCCGGACGGATCGTAGACGGTGACGGGCGGCTCGCCGGCTGTCGGATGGACGGAGATTTCGCGCATCGGCACCCTGAGCTGCGGGTGGATGGTACCGGATTTGTGGATTTTGCGTGAGGCAGGCAGCGGTCCCGTCGAGACGGCGGGGGTGAGGGCATTCATCTTGAGGCTCCTTTGCTCGTTGCATTGGAGACCCAGTTCTGTGCCGGAAGGATGAAAAGACGCTTTGGTCGACCTGCTCGAAACAGGACCTCGGGCGTGAACTCCCGCAAAGCGCTTGCACCGTCCCTACGCCAGTATGAACTGGATCAGGTTCAACGGGTCACTGCGCCGCGAAAGCCAGCAGTATCTCAGCCCCTTGCCGGGACTCCCCTGGTGAATGCGTGAGGTTGGACGGGACGGCTCCGGTTTGTCAAGCGCGTTCTGGCCGCGGCTGATCGGCGGCCGGTCAGACCGTGCGGAAAAAATCGTGCATGTCTCGGCGACAAGTCAAGCGTCGGAGATGAAGGCAGGGACAAGGGAATCGCAAACCGTCGGACTAAAAATCGATCCTGATGATCACACCTTCAATGGGCACCAAAGGTTTGCGCGTAGATCGCCTCGATTTTTCCTGCCTCGTCACTGGTCAGCGCGGCGAATTCCTTTTCGCGCGCGCGATTCGATAGATGTCCATCATTCTGGTGAAGAAAACGGAAGAGCAGATCGGTCAACCGCTCGGGCATGTCGATAAAGGCGTCCACCTGCTGCCGGAACTGATCGTAGCGCTGCAGAAATGCGGTTTCCTCGGGAAGGTCCCGTTCGATCGTCCGCTGAACGCAGGCATAGAGGAATTCGGCGTGCGGGGTTGCATCGAAGAACCGGTAGAAATCACCGGTGTCATTCAGCACCCGGACGTTGAATTGCGGCGTCGGTTCCCATTCCACCAACGGCAGAAGGCGCTGCGAATAGCTCTCGAGCACGCCCCTGTACTCGTTGATCTGGTCCAGGATCGCGGCCGAGACGGGAAAGACCACTCCCGGCGGATTGAAGCCGCGCATGGCAAGGACGTGGTGGATTAGGTAGCGGTGAATGCGGCCGTTTCCGTCCTCGAATGGGTGAATGTAGACAAAGCCGAAGGCGAGGATTGCGGCGGCTACGACTGCATCAAGCTTTTGCGCGGGGCCCTGATCGAACGCTGCCATTCCATCGATTAGCCGCGGCAGGTCCTCGGGCCGAGCGCCGATGTGATCGGGCAAGGGCGTGCCGTTGTCTCGGTCATGCTCGCCGACGAAACCTCCTTCTTTTCGGAAGCCAAGTCTTACGAAACGGGCGTCGCCAAGTACAATTCTTTGCAGACGCAGCAGCTCATCGCGATCGATCGGCCAGCGGCCGGCTTCGCCGATGGCGCGGCCCCAGCGCTGGATGCGATCTTGCGGCGGGTGCTCGCCCTCGATCGCATAGCTTGATCGCGAGTCTTTGAGCAAAAGAAAGGCGGCGGTCCGAGCAAGGAGGTCGCGCGGCACGTCCGCTACGATTGCCTCCGCGCGCCGCGGTAGTTCAAGGCCGATGAATTTTTCCAGAATCTTGGTGCGGAACACCAGAGGGCAGAACTCACGCGTGCCGGGGAGATTGTCCCTTACGCGGTAGCGCGAAGCGGTCTTGTCGGGTCCGGGCCACTGCAGCTCGGGATCGAGAACCGGAATGTATCGTCCGGCCGCCGCGTCCGGCAGATCGATACGCGCGCCCCTCAGCCATTCATATAAAAACCAGATGCGGCGGGCATAACTGCCGGTCGGGCTTTCACGGACCAGCGCCTCGATCGGCGCGGGACCGGTCACTTGGAACAGCCGCTTGAGGACGGCAAGGTCCAGTCCCTCGTACTTGAGCGCAAAGGTCAGGTGGCCCTCGAGGGTAGGATTTGGGGCGTGGCGGGGGGTCATGATCCGCCAGCCATCCCGTTCGGTAATGCGATGATGCTCGCCAGTGGCGAACAACCTACGGGGCAAGGGCACGGCGAGCCTGTAGGCTCCGATCAGGGCGCTGTACCCGGCCGGGGTCGCCGTTTCAGGAAGGCGGAGTTCCTGAAAAACGGTAACAGGACCTGAAAATTGGTGCTGTTGCACCGCAGGCATGAAAAGCGAATCCTTCCATCGAATTTTGGTTTAGCCGGCCAAATCCTATGAAAAATGATCCTATTCCATGAAAATTGATGCTACAAGACAAATTTTCCGAAAACCGATTCTAAGACGGTGCTGAAGTCGATCAAGCAAGAACTCCGCCACCGGCTCAAGGAAGCGACTTCAGACAAAAAGGTGAGTCCAGGAACCGCCATTCGCCCGTCTCTTAGTCACGAGGCCGGCACGGATGGCCCGCCTTACGTCGAGCCGGATTGCTCGAGGAGCAGCGCGCCGTTCGGGGCTCACTCATAGAGCGCTCCGGCGCGCGATCCCGATTTGATAGCCGCGATCACGCTCGCGACTGATCTTGGTGACGTGGCGGCGTCGGAGTAGAAAAGTGATGCAGGATCTCGGTGGCGTCGTGTGTGTGTGTGTGTGACCTGAAGTGAGTTCTCTGCGGTATGGGGCGGCACGCAGCGCGCGCGTCTTCTCGGCAAACAGATCGACGAAGCGGCACCGAAGGGAAGTTCCTGGCATTCATTCTCGCCATCGCTGCCCCAATTTGCCGACCGGACTGCCGATCGATCTCGCCCAATACTTTGCGCGCGCAAGAGCCGAAGCTGAACTGGGCGGCACCTGCTCATTCGGGAGCTAACTCATGCTTGGCGCGCTAGCCCGAGAGAGCTGTGCCTGATCGAATGCGTGAAATCGTAGCTCGGGGTGGAGAGGCTGACGCGGTCATCTGTCACCCGCCTTCGGGCTGTAACGGAAAGCGCGACATCGTCTCCAATGCTCGTTCCCCACGTCGAGGGGCCCAGCGGCTTGGCTGCGGGGGGACTGTCAGCTAGTGGCCGCCTTGACGACCAGCGAGCGTAAGAGGAGGCCCTGTGCTGGCTGACGAAAACTTGCGAGCAAAGCCACGGAAAAGCATCATTCGAACGAACTCTTTCGTCGAGACGAGGAGGGCAGTGAGGCGGTAGCCGCCGCTTTGAAGCTCTCCGGCAGCTGCTACGCTGGTCGTTCAGAGGGTCGCAGCTGCGCTTGCGCCGTCATATCAGATAAGTCTAATATGATCCGCGCCTGGCCATCGAACGCCGCGGCGCCCTCGGGTCGGCGCTATTCATCGGGTGGGCATGTCGGGCACGCAAGGGAGGACGAAATGAGACTGGTTCAGTCATTTGCATTTGCTGCTGTGCTGCTTCTTTCGTCTGCATTGTCTGCGGCCGCCCACTCGGCTCGTGAGGACATCGAAGCGGCGTTGGTAAAATTCATGGACGCCTTCAACAGCGGAAACGCAGCAGCGGTAGGTCAAATGTATACCGACGATGCCGCCCTGCTGCCACCCGACGGCAAACGCGTCGATGACCGCAAGGGCGTGGAAGAATTCTGGCAGGGCGCAATCAAGGCCGGGATGAAGAATCTCACCCTGAAGGCGCTGGAAGTGGAAGGGAGCGGGAATCTCGCCTACGAAGTTGGCGCATTTACGCTCGGTGTGCCGAGCAAAGGCGGCGCCCTCTCCACCGTCGCGGGCAAGTATCTCGTCGTCTGGAAAAGGGCGACGACGGGACATGGCGCCTACATCGGGACATCTGGAACTTAGGTGCGGCCGAATAGGGATAGATATCCAGGCCCTCATCGACTGTCTTGCGAAGGGTAGGGCGGCTGTATTGACCGGGATCTGGTGCTCTATTGCCAGCGCTGTCGAGTGGCAGGACGATGGGACCGGCTAACCGCGCGGTATAGCTTCGGTCTGGCGCGCTTTCCAATGGATTTGCCGCCAATTTGGCGGATCGCTGATCAGTCGCGGTGATTGCGACCACGTCACCAATTCCAATTCCCCGCTTCATGAAACGAGTCTGGAGCGTGCTTAAGCAAGGGATTGCTAATGTGCGAGACAGCACGCTTCGCTCTAGCGGGTATGGCCCAGCGGCTTGGTTGAGGGGGGACTAGCAGCTAGAGGCCGCTGGGCCTTGACCAGCAGCATGCTTAAGAGGAGGCGCTGGCTGGCTGGCCAAAAACTTGCGCTCAAGGCAACGCAAAAGCATCATTCGAACGGACACTGCCCGCCAGAAGCTTATTCGAGCGAATACCACCATGGAATGCAAGCCCAGCAACCGGATTCACCAAACATCGCATCAGGACCTGCGCTTGCCTGTCCATGGCCGCGCCAGTCCTTCGGCATTCAGCATTGCGACGCGGAGCAGCCAGCCGACCCATTATAGACCGCGACGGACGGTGATTAGGGCCAGCGCGGCGATAGGCAGCGAGCGTAACCATTGGCGTAAGTGGAGTGTTTCACGATCTCAATTGGTTGGCTCCGCCAGGTTTCCAGCTGGCTGCCACCGGGCACGTGCCAGCTGGAGTAAACAATGAAATATTCGAAACTGGCTTTTTGGGCGGGAGCCGCGCTAGCTGCCTGCCTTTTGCCGAAACCGGCTTGGCCGAGCCAGTTCGGCTGCGCATATTGCAATGAGGGGTGAGAAACCTGGCATTCGACGGGAGCAGTGCAGTAACATGTGCGAAGCCTAGTCGAGTCTGCAAGCGGCAATCATTCGTCGTGAGTCGACGCTAGAGTGTGCGTTTCGCAGCACTCCGGCTGGCTATCTCGCGTAAGACGGCATGAAGAAGCGTTCCAATTTCCTGTTCGGCGCGCCCGGGTGCAATTCCTGATTCGGACAACTGAACGAGAATTGTCTTGGCGGTGCAGCGCCAGAACGCATTCGCCTCCTCGCCGTTCTTGGATTCCAGCACGCGGGCAACTCCCTCGACCAACTTCCGCCGCCGATACAGCGGAAACGCCCTTATGCTTGACACCGATCACCTCACCCATTCAGTCTCGCGATTAAGCATTGGCGGGTTAGAAAATCTGGTTAACGGCGTATTCTTTTTGGTAGTAGTAAGAGTTCTGTGCGGGCGCTGAACGGTGCCGCGATTAGCCAATGAGCGCGATGGCTTGGGCGCAAACTGTCGGGCAGGAATGGGTAAGAGCGGACATTGGCCGATCTCCGCTCTTCAGGGCCGGAAAAATCTCGACAATGCTCCCAATCGATTCCAGAGCCGGTGTCATTGGCTGGCGTTCCGGAATAGCCGATGTCGTCACGATAGGATTTGATCGTCGCTGCTGCGCGAACGGAGCAAGCCGGCACGCTCCGGCATCGTCAGCCGATCGACTTCATTGCCCCGCGCAGCAGTATAACCGCTGTTCCTGGGGCTCCCAAGCAGGATGTAGCTCCCCCTTTTGTTGACGCGATGTAGGTGGCCGATCATGATAACCAAGGGCGCAAAGAGCGACCCTCATGCTGGTGGGAGAATAAAAATGCAGCCACTTGTCATAGACGCGAAGCCTCAACCTATTTCAATTGATCCCGCTAACGCTGCAGTTCTCGTGGTGGACATGCAAAATGACTTCGGCTCCAAAGGTGGAATGTTCGACAGAGCCGGAATCGATATCTCCGGGATTCAACGGGCTGTCGACCCTACTGCCAGCGTAATAGCTGCCGCTCGCAATTTGAGAGTGCCCATCGTCTATCTGAAGATGGGGTATTATTCCGACCTCTCGGACCTTGGGACATCGGACGCCCCCAACCGTATCCGACATCTCCAGATCTTTGGGGTCGGTGAGAGCATGACAGCCCCGGACGGTAGCGAGGGCCGGATTCTGATCCGCGACACCTGGGGAACAGATATCGTTAACGACCTCAAGCCAGAGGCAGGGGATGTCGTCCTCTACAAAACGCGGTTCAGCGGTTTCTACGAGACCGAACTCGATTCTGTTCTGAAGACCGCAGGCATCAAACACCTCATCGTGACAGGATGCACGACCAGCGTGTGTGTGGAGTCGACAATTCGGGATGCCTTCTTCAGGGACTATCTCTGCATACTGCTAACGGATTGCACTAGCGAGCCCATCTCCTGGGATGCCTCAAGGAGCAATCATGACGCCTCGATCACGCTCGTGCAGATACTCTTTGGATGGACATCGACGTCCGACCATTTCCTGAAGGCGATCGAGGAGCGAGTTCAGGGGGGTCTTGAACTAGCCGAATGAACTGGCGAGGCCGCGTATCACCCGAATTCAGATCACGGCCTTGAGATTGGGTGCGGTGACGTAGGCCCATGGCAGGAGATCGTCGATTCGGCTGTTGGGATAGCCGTTGACGATCCTAGTGAGGACGTCGGCGAGATAGCCGAGCGGCTCGATGCCGTTAAGTTTGCATGTTTATGGCGACCGTCGAACTATGCCGAGTGCCTCTTTCACCATGGCGGTCAGAGCGTGCTTCTCCCGCCGTTTTGGCCGCAGGCCAGTCGTTGACACTCGGCATAATTCTCATGCTCAAAGGGCGTTCAGGAATTCCAGAAGCCGGTCGTTTGGTCGAAATCGCTCGGCTTTGGCGCGTTCGTACGGCTTCAGCTTGGCGAGTGCGGATTCCTTCAGCTCAAGATGTGCGTGAAGATAGATCAGCGTCGTTTCCATCGTCTCATGGCCCAGCCACAGGGCAATGACCGAGCAATCGACACCGGCCTGCAGCAATTCCACGGCGGCGGTGTGCCGCTTATGTCTTGGTCGACATAGACGGCACACCTGCGCCATGCACACGCTGCAGGCGACCCGGGATGTCCGCAAAGTCTCGCTCTGGCTCGGTCACGCCAGCCTCCAAAGCACTGAAATCTACCTGCGGGCCGAGCCGACTGCTTGCCGCGATGGCGCCCCCGTCGCTCAAGTCGGGTCGCTTCCGCACTCCCGCCAGGCTGCTGGCAGTGCTGAAGTCCGTCAGCCGATCGGCAGATTATGTCGAGTGATCGCTGCTCAAATACCGCAGGCGGCAAGCAATTGCCGCTGCGGACTCCGCATAATCAGACGCTCAACGTAATTCCGGAAGTCGATTGGCCTCGTCGCCACGATGACCTTGACCGCACCAGTCGGCCCGATCACGACGTCACCGGGCGCGGCCTTGTCGCTGATCGTGGTTCTGAACGGCCTGCCGCGGATGGCGCCGTTCAGCCCGGTCTCCCGCATCAATCGTTCAATGGTGCAGCGGGCCACATCGAAGCCTTCGCGCTTCAATTGCCGCCACACCTTGCGCACGCCATAGACGGCGAAGTTCTCTGCAAACACTCTTGTGATCTCCGGCTTCAGAGCCAAATCCCGTTTCGCCCGCAATGACAGGCGGGAAGGATCGTGGTGCTGTGCCGCACGCGCGTGATAGGTGGACGGGGCAATCGGCAGAACCCTGCAGATTGGCTCGATCCCGTAGTCGCCACGATGATCATCAATGAAGGCGATCATTTTTTGAACGGGCGGTCGAGCTCCCCCTTGGCAAAATAAGCGGATGCTTTCCGCAGGATCTCATTGGCCTGCCGAAGCTCCCGGTTCTCCCGCTCCAGAGCCTTCATCCGCGCCGTCATTTCGGTGGGGAACCCCTGCACGTTGGCCGCTGTCCACCTCCATCCGCTTCAGCCAGCCAGTGCGGCTGGCGTGAGATAACGAGCCGCCACGTTTCACTCAGAACCCCGGCCCCGGCCGGGGTTTTCATTTGCCCGGGTGATGCTAGGCTTGATAGTCTCTCTTCCGCATTTGCTTCGGGGGATGCCATGCGCACGATCGTTTTGCTGTGCAGTGCCGTGCTTTTCTCGCTCGCCCACATCCCGGCCCGCGCCGAGGAACCTTCGGTCGAACGCGGCCTCTACGTCTCGATTACCGGCGGCTGCCACGACTGTCACAGCATGGGTTATCGGGAAAGCGGCGGGAAGATCGACCCGGAGAAGGCGCTCAAGGGCAGCAACATCGGTTTCCAGGGTCCATGGGGGACGAGCTATCCGGCCAACCTGCGGCTCATGGTGGCAGACGACGGCGAAGATGAGTTCGTGCGCATTGCCCGCTTTTTCGACGCAGTGCCGCCAATGCCCTGGTACAATCTCCGCAAGATGGACGAAACCGACGTGCGCTCGCTCTACCGCTATATCCGGTCGCTTGGCCCCGCCGGAGCGGCAGCACCGCAGCTGGTTGCGCCCGGCGAAAAGGTGATGACGCCCTTCATCGTGCTGGAGCCGCCGCAGATGCCGCCGCCCTGCAGTCGCGATCTCGATTGCGGCATAGGTGAAATCTGCGGCACAGCGGAACCGCGGATGTGCGTTAAGCGGTAGGCCTCAGAACAGCCGTCTGGCTCCGGTCGAGTTTTTTATTTGTCGCCATGGTGATATGTTGCCCGCATGGCGAAGTTTCGCAGGTTCTGGAGGCCAGGGGAAGGGGGAGAGGCAAAGATAGCCCCGGTCATAATTGCTCCCATCATGACCGAAATTGCTGCGGCAATGGACGTCCAATTTGCCCACACGGCGCCGGCTTTTAGTGTTTGACCGTGCCTTCAACTCTGCTGTCATACACGGATATCGCCACTCTCACGCTGCTGACGACGCCATGCTTGGACCAATGGGCACCTTCCGGTTGCGTTTCGAACGCTTCGGCGCCCCATGTTTTGAGGCACAGCGCTGCCATGGAGCTGCTGCAGGCGGGCGTCGATTGTTCGGTCCCGCTCGACGGTGTTACTGTCAATCTCGATGCGACCGTCGTCGAGGAAGCGCGAGAGGCCTTCCCCAGCGGGTGAGAGTGTAGCGGATCGTCTCGGCGAGCTTTGTCTTGTGGCTGATCAGGCCGAGCTTCTCGCGCAGCCAAGGTTCGAGATCGGCGACAATAGCGCGGCTCCTTTCCTGGCGACGCACGGCGTTCGTCTGCCGACCTCGTCACTCCAAACCTGGTCGAAAACGCGTTGGCGAAGCTCAGGATCGGACGGGTATAAACCGGCCTGTTGAAAGGGATTTTTGGAACCCCCATGCTTCAGAAAGGCCGTCACTGGTGATCAAAATTAGCGCCCGTCGGGATGAACGAGTGAACGGTGTGTAAAAGGAGGACATTTGCAATGATTGTCCGCCCCACCGGCTACGAAAATTGTCCCCAACTGGCGGTTGGTAGACGCCAAGCAGCCGCGCACGTATCGTTTGTTACGATCGGGCCGCACCGGGCACAGCCCACCCCAGCGCCCACGCCCGTGCTCGGCGCAACGCTCGATCGACCCGTCGTGCTGTAGAGTGCGGCGGGTTTTTCAATGCCGATCGCGCAGCTCTTCACTGCCTTGGTGAGGGTCAGACGGTCGTTGCCGTTCTCTTTGATCAGCTTGCTGACCTGGCTCGGCCACACGCCATTTTCCCGCGCGAAATGTTCCACCTCATAAAGCGCATCGACCGACAGGCGGCCTCGGTCGAACAAGTGAACAAGTCTCGATTGCTTTTGTTCTCGTCCATTTCCGTTCCTACTCACTCGACATCCGACGCAGCTGGGAAATGAGGATCCGTCCGCCAATCGAGGAATGGCGGGCGGATCCTATCAGCGCAGGAAGGGACTTTTCTGCGCAGATACAAATTCGGGGCTGTTGGAGCGTCATTTCTGGCTAGCGAGCATCAGCTAGCAACCATTCCTATCACCAAGAAGGTGATGGAGACGGCGAAAACCGGTGCAAGCAGCCAGCGAGCTTGGTGGACACTGTTCTCCATAGGCTCCTCCGTTGAGCGACGCCAACGAGTACGAACAGACACAGTTCCGCGTGGCTGCATGTGCGGGGCTATTGCGCACTGCAGCGAAGACTTTGGTCCCACGCACGGCTAGACCGAAGGCTCAGTGAGGAACGTCTGCACAAGCTTCATGTTTGGGGGAGCTTTGGCGCAAAGTTTCGCGTCCAGTGCAAGAGAGCTCACAAGGAGATAGCTATGAGAATGCGTTTTTCCATCGCAGCCGCGGGATTTCTGCTGCTGGCTGGTGTCGGTGCTGCCGCCGCTCAGGACGTGGTGATCAACCCGGAACAGGAGACGGTGATTAAGGAATATGTGAAAAAGCAGCCACTCGCTTCGGTGAAAATTCCTGGAGTGGAGCTCAATATCGGCTCAACCCTGCCCGACACAGTCGAGCTTCATGAGGTCCCGAACGTCAAATACCGCTACGTCGTCGTCGACAACCGGACCGTTGTCGTTGATCCAGGCACACGCAAGATCGTCAAAGTCATCCAGTGACCTGAACGATTTGGGGAGGAGAAGCCCGCCGTTACCAAGTTAGGCGGCGCGGGGACGAAGCGTGTTTGATAGGCTGTCGGGCGGCAATCGATCTATAGATCTGCCAGCACCAGGCCTTGGGCAACGCTTGATCAACCCGCCGTGCTGATGGGCACGGCGGGTTTTTCCAGATGAAGGCGGGTTAGAACAGGTTGTTAATTTATGATAGCTTTGCCGCGGGAGGCGATCAAATCATGGACAAAAGGGTCGAGGGAGACTCGGAGGAACTGGCGCGGGGCGAATTCGAGCTCAGAGCCGAACGGTATGGCGTGAACGCCTTCATTCTCGTTGTCGAACTTTTAAACCTGCTGGAAAAGCGCGGAACCATCAGCAGCGACGACGTCGCGAAAATGGCCGATGCCGCAGCACTGGCTGTTGCCGCATCCAGTCAACCTGACATGAGCAGCATTAATCTCTTGCAGGCCATCGCTGCCGCGCGCCAGTCCAAATAACGGCTGTCGAGAGCGTTTTTCAGCTATTCCAAGTCCATGTCCAAACGGGGTTGCGAGGAGGTCCTATCGATTGCGCACTAAGCGTCCTTGCTGGCCGCGCCCCCGATGATCTCGTCGGCGCTGCGAGCATTGAGCACGGGCAGGGCGGCCCAGCGCCGGCGGCTGGCAGCTAGGTCTTCCAGCATTGCCGGCTTGCGAGCGTCGGATCCGAATCGACGTAGGCGCTCCTCCAGCGCGCGCTGCGAAGCGGAGCTAAACCCAACGCACGGATTCGTTCCCGATAACGTCGCGCTTTGGCGCGGTTGCGGCAGTCTCCATTGAGAACCAGCGACGGTCCTGCAGCCGGCTTTCGTCGACAAATAGCCACCGCAGCCGCGATCATCTTGCAATTTGCGGATCTTATGTGCGGCTGCACGTGATCAGGTCGTCGGCAGACAGTGCGATCGGGCACAAGAGATCGAGCGGCTCTGGGCCGGACGTTCCATGTGCCAGGTGTCGGACCCCTTTCCCATTCGAGGCGCAAGTGGGATAGTTGTGCAGATCTGCGATTTAGTTGATCTCCTTCACGACCACCAGAATGAGAACAGTCATTGTTCCATGGTGGCGCAATGGCAACGACCCGACTCTGATCTCTCTGCCCAAATGAAATACTTTCCAAAGAAGTCTCGGATCGAATTCTGCAAGTCTTTCTATCTCACAGTACGTCCTGCCGCTTTTGACAACTCCTTCCCCTTGCATATCTCGACACTCGGTCTTTCTTCGTTGTTCGGGTCATTCAGATCGGAGAAACGACAAGTGCCGGCAACCAAGATTTTGTGGGGACAGGTCCTCACCACCCTTGGGTTCGTCCTCATGACAACATGGGCAGCGACACAATGGACGGCATGGCGGCTCGGCTTTCAGAGCCAACTCGGTCCGTCCTGGTTCGAACTGGCGGGACAGCCCATTTATCCCCCGCCGGCATTTTTCTGGTGGTGGTTTTTCTATGACGCCTACGCGCCGAAGGTCTTTGTTGAGGGCGCGGCGATTGCGGCAAGCGGCAGCCTGATGGCGATCGCCACCGCGATCGGGATGTCGGTATGGCGCGCGCGCGAGGCAAAGGACTCCGCGACCTATGGCTCGGCACGCTGGGCGACGCGAGACGAAATCAGAGCCGCAGGCATAGTCGGTCCTGATGGCGTGGTGCTCGGCAAGCTCGACCACGACTATCTACGGCATGACGGTCCCGAACACGTGCTGTGTTTTGCGCCGACCCGAAGCGGCAAGGGTGTTGGCTTGGTCGTGCCGTCGCTGCTGACTTGGCCGGGTTCGGCAATTGTCCACGACATCAAAGGCGAAAACTGGGAACTGACGGCCGGATGGCGCGCACATTTCGGCCGGGTGCTTCTGTTCGATCCGACCAATGCCGCATCCGCGGCCTATAACCCTCTGCTGGAGGTGCGACGAGGCGAGCGGGAAGTTCGAGATGTGCAGAACGTGGCAGATGTCCTGGTCGACCCGGAAGGCACATTGGAACGCCGCAACCACTGGGAGAAGACCAGCCATGCGCTGCTGGTCGGCGCCATACTGCATGTGCTCTACGCGGAGAAGGACAAGACCCTTGCCGGCGTGGCAAACTTCCTCTCCGATCCACAGAGCCCAATCGAGACGACGTTGCGCGCCATGATGCTGACCCGGCATTTGGGCGATGCCGGCCCGCACCCGGTCGTGGCGTCGGCTGCCCGAGAACTGCTCAACAAATCCGAAAACGAGCGCTCCGGCGTGCTCTCGACGGCCATGAGTTTTCTGGGCCTCTACCGCGATCCGGTTGTGGCCAAGGTAACGTCATGTTGCCACTGGCGGATCGCCGACCTTGTCGAGGAGAGACGGCCGACGACCCTCTATCTGGTCGTGCCGCCATCGGACATCAGTCGCACAAAGCCTCTCATCCGCCTCGTGCTTAACCAGATCGGCCGCCGACTGACGGAAGATCTCCATGCGAAGGATCATCGACAGCGTCTGTTGATGATGCTCGACGAGTTCCCGGCGCTCGGCCGGCTCGATTTCTTCGAAAGCGCGCTGGCCTTCATGGCCGGCTATGGCATCAAGTCGTTCCTGATCGCACAATCGCTCAATCAGATCGAGAAGGCCTACGGACCGAACAATTCCATCCTCGACAATTGTCACGTACGGGTGAGCTTCGCCACCAATGACGAGCGGACAGCCTGCCGCTCGCCGGCCACAAGGACAACCACGCCGGCCTGATGACCAGGGATCAGATGGCGGTCCTTCGTGCCTCGATGTCGGTCGGCGACGGGCGGGAGTGGGATGCCTTCGAGGGATTGGCTGTCGGGGATCTGGAGCTGCAACGGTTCCTCGACGCCGTTCCGTTCGCGGCAAAGGGCCAGCGGCGCCGACACGCCCAGCGCATCGTGGTCCCTGGTCGTCTCGTCGCGGAAGCCAAAGGCAGCGTCTCCACGCAGGTCGGCTTCGGCAGAATTCTGGACGAGATTGCGCGCGCTGGCGGGCCGCTCGCCGACGCGATCGTCACGGCATCGCCCGATGTCACGGTTTCGACCAATCTCGGCCCCTGGGTCAACCGGCGCGGCCTGTTCGCCCGTCAGTCACTCACCGACACTTTCCGCAGCGAACGCATCGCCTCGGCGCAGAAATGGGAATTCGGCACCTCCGGCCAGCACATCGAACTGGGCATCGCCGAGAACAATCTGTTCATCCTGCTGTCGGCACTTGGGCTGTCGCATTCGATTTTCGGCAAACGGCTGCTGCCGATCGGCACGCTCTACGATCCGTTCATCCAGCGCGGTCTCGATGCGCTCAACTATGCCTGCTATCAGGATGCGCGCTTCCTGCTGGTCGCGACGCCATCCGGGGTCACATTGGCGCCGGAAGGTGGGGCGCATCAGTCGATCGCCACACCGTTGATCGGCATAGCGCAAGACGGGCTTGCGGCTTACGAGCCGGCCTTCGTCGACGAGTTGGGCGTCATCATGCGCTTTGCGCTGGATTATATGCAGCGCGACGGCGACGCCGTGCAGTCGGAGCGCACCTGGCTGCGCGACGAGACGGGCGGTTCGGTCTATCTGCGGCTCTCGACGCGCCCGGTCGAGCAGATAACGCGTGGCGTGACGCCCCTACTCGAGCAGGACATCATCGACGGGGGCTACTGGCTGCGGCCTCCGGGTCCGAATGCCGAAGTGATTGTTGCCTATACCGGCGCGGTTGCGCCGGAGGCCATCGAGGCTATCGGCATGATGGCGGAGGACCGTCGCGATGTTGGTCTTCTGGCGGTGACCTCGGCCGATCGCTTGAACGCAGGCTGGACAGCGGCAAGTCGCGCGCGCGAACGCGGCCTCGTTCACGCCAGGAGTCATATCGAAAGGCTGTTTGCCGACCTCCCTGCGCATTGCGCGATCGTCTCCGTCACCGACGGTCATCCGGCGGTACTCGGCTGGCTGGGTTCGGTGTACGGCCACCGTACGCGCAGTCTCGGCGTCGAGCATTTTGGCCAGTCGGGGACGATCGGCGACCTTTACCGCCACTTCGGCATCGACGCCAATTCCATAGCCACAGCGGCCGACCGGATTGCCGGTGGCCGCCCCATCCGCTATCTGCGCGCTCTAGATTGATGCTGGCGACATTCTGTGGCCGAGGCCTGATCGTGGATCTGAAATCATCCCACTCGCTGCTCGGGTAACGCAATATCTGAACGGCGCGCCTCTGTCGGACCGGGCTAGTGCTGAAGCCCGGTGATCATGGCGACGATCTCGTTCTTGTCGGTCTCGCTGGTCTTGCGCACGCCGATCTGTTTGCCACGTCGCAGAACACAGATCCGATCTGAGAGCCTGAACACCTGGTCGAGGCTGTGGCTGATGATCAGCACGCCGATATTGCGCTGCTTCAGCGACAGAACAATCGTCTCGACCTTGGCGGTCTCGGCAACGCCGAGCGCGGCGGTTGGCTCGTCGAGCAGGATCAGCTTGCTTGCCCAGTGCGTGGCGCGCGCGATCGCCACGCCCTGGCGCTGGCCGCCCGAAAGATCGCGGATGGTGGCGTGAGCCGATGGGATGCGAACGTCGAGATCCTTCACCAGCTTTTCGGTGTCGTCGATCATCCGGCGTCGGTCGAGCAGGCCGAAGCGGTTCACCGGCTCGCGGCCAAGAAACATGTTCATGTAGACGGTCTGCTGATCGGCGAGCGCCAGGTCCTGATAGACCACCTCAATGCCGTGCGCGCGCGCCATGGTGGCGCTCGACATTGCCACCGCCTGCCCCTCGATGATGATCGTCCCGGATGTCGGAGCATGCACCCCCGTCACGATCTTGACCAGCGTCGACTTGCCGGCACCGTTATCGCCGACCAACGCCACTATCTCGCCGGGATAGAGCTCGAGCGAGAAATTTTCGATTGCCGTGAGGCCGCCGAAATTCTTGCGGATATCGCGCAGCTGCAAAACAGGGGGCATGCCGGTCGTGGTCGCGTTCATCACTTGCTCCTAGACAGGCCAGGCAGCGGTTTCGCCAAAACCGTTTTCGATCGTTTCGACTTGGGGCGCCCCCTTTGAGACACCGGAGATGCCGACCACGTAGGCGCGGGTCACGAACGCCTGGCCGCGAAAGCCGAACACCGCCGTGTCGCCGGGGCGTGGAGCATTGGCGCCGCTAGCGTCAATCATTGCGTAATAGTCGATTGCCGCAGGCGGCGGCACCTCGACGCTTCTGAGCGCGGCGGCGGCCGTGGTGGGTTCTGCGGACACGATTGCCTTCACCTCATAGTCCGGAAAAATCGGATCGATATAGAAGCCGCCACCCAGGCAGTAGGCTTTGCCGCCAGACAAATGCGAGACCTCGGTCAAATACAGAACGGCAGGGAGCTCCGGCAGATCTTCCATGACGTGCAGCGCGGTGGTGCCGGCCAAGCCATTGCCCGGTTCACATTGCGTGGCGCCGGCTTCGGCCAGCGCGCCAAGCAGGACACTCGACGTTGTGCCGGGCGCGTTCACCTCTATGTCGCTGCGGCCGGACTTGGCGAGCGCTTCGGCAGCTCTGCCCAGTGTCGCCAGATTGTGTGTCGGCAGGACCGTTCGCGTGGTCTGGTCGAACAACAGCGCCGGGAAGGTGGTGATGCCAGCGAACCGTGCGCCGTCGAGACCATCCAGTTTTTCGGCGACCGCGGCGATATCGGCCGCCTCAAAACCACCTTCGTGGCCGCGGTAGAAAACGTCACCATCGGCGCGGATGCGGGCAAGCAGGTTTTGCGTGTACCCGGCGAGCCTTGCGCCGGCAGCGGCTTCTTCAGCCTTGGTGTCGTTGAAGACGGTCCAATAGTCCGGCCTGAACGTTTTGGCCGCCGCATTGGCCTCGTGCCTTGCGATCTGCTGCAGGTGGCCAAGATGACCGAGCCTCAGGCCTGCTCTGTGCGTTGCCCGCGCGCAGGCCATGTCGACGGCAACGGCCTGATCGATGCCGCCACGCTTGAGCGCATGGCAGAACGAACTGGCGCGGCCGACCTGCTTGGTCATGGCGAAAATCTTCAGGCCGAACCGGTCGGCCTCGCGCTTCAGGACCCGGGCATTGCTTTCGACGGCATCGAGGTCGAGCACATAGGAATTAGCCGGCAGCTTTCCTTCCTGGTGCAGGCGCATGGCGCTTTCTATAAAGCTCGGATTGCGGCGCCGCAGAACATCGAGGAACATGACAAAACTCCTTCAACGGGACTTTTCGCGCAGCGATACGGCGACGGCCGCAAGAATGATCAAGCCACGCACGATCATCTGGTCGGAGACGGACAGGCCCATCAGGATGAGGCCGTTGTTCAGCATGCCCATCATCAGCGAGCCGACCAGCGCACCGACAATCGATCCCTTGCCGCCGTTGAGCAGGGTTCCGCCGACAATGACGGCCGCTATCACCGTCATAAGGTCGGTTTCGCCGAGCGTATATTTCGCAGCCTGCAGCCGGCCGGCATAGAGCAGCCCGGCAAGGCCGGCGAGCCCGCCGCTTATGGTCAGAACGGCAAGCCTTATCTGCGCCACGCTGATGCCGGAAACACTGGCGGCACGGCTGTTGTCGCCGGTGGCCAGCACATGGGCGCCGAAGCGCGTCTCGCGAAAGATGAGATGCGCGATCGCAACGGCAATTGCCGTCCACCAGATCAAGGACGGGACACCCAGCAAAGAACCCGAGCCGAAGAAACCGGTGAAGGCGTCGTTGGTGACCGGGATCGACCGCAAATCGGTCATCGAGCGAGATACGCCGGCAAACAGCCCGAGCGTCGCCAGCGTTACCAGGAATGAAGGCAACTTGACGTAAGCCACGAGGGCGCCGTTGAGCAGGCCGATCAGAAGGCCGGCGCCGAGGCCGGCCAGCACCCCAGCCAACAAGCCGTAGGCGTTTATCGCCACCGCGGCTGCAAGGGCTGCCACGGCAACGATCGAACCTATCGAAAGATCAATCTCGCCCGCCGACATGACAAAGACAAGGCCGATCGCCATGATCGTCACGGGTGCCGTCTGCAGCACGATGTTCGACAGGTTGCGGACCGTCAGAAAACCGCTGTCCTTCAGGACGATCGCGAAGAACAGAAAGATCGCCAGAAATCCGAGATAGACGACATATTGCTGCAGGTTGAAGCGGCTGACCAAGCTTGCTGCCCGGCCGGGGCTGGTGTTGATACTCGACATTCTCACTTCCTCCGGCGGGCCGCCATTGTCTGCCGCTATTTCATGACGGCCGCGATGGTCGCGGGCACGTCCTTGTTGAGGGACCGCTTCCACCCGTCCTTGACAGTGTCCTTGGTGACGGCGAGGGAATCGACCACGATGAACGGCGCGGCTTTCTTGCCGATCAACGAGGCGGCCGTGGCGCGCGCCAGCGTCACGCCGATGTCGTAGGCTTCGTCTGCGATGAGTGCCGCAACGTTGCCGCCTTTCACCATATCCAGTGCCGCCGGTTCGTTCAGGTCGAGCGTGACGATCTTGGTGTGGCTGTTGCCGGCCGCCCGCAATGTGGACAGCACGCTAAGCGCCGGCTCAGCCCAGGTGACGTAGATACCGTCGAGGTCGGGGTGCTGTGTGATCATCGCCTGCGCGATTTCCTCGCTGCGCGCGGGGTCGGCCATTCCGGCCTCGGCCACGATCTTCATGTCCGGATAGTCCTGCTCGATCGTGTGCTTGAATGCTCCATCGCGCTGGTTGGTGACGTAGAAATCGGCATCGTGAAAGATGTAGCCGACCTTGCCCTGCTTGCCGAGCGCGTCGGCCATTGCGATCCCGGCCTTGTTGCCCATCTGGAAAAGGTCGTCCGAAACGATGGTCACATAGTCCTTGTCCTGAACGTAGCCTGCCGGCGAATTGTCGACGAATCCCAATTTCACGCCGGCCTGGCGCGCAGGATCATATACGGTGGCCGCACTTGCGGGATCGACCGGTAGGGACAGTATAATAGAGGGCCTTTTGGCGAGTACTGTCTCGACGTCGGATTTCTGACGGGCCGCATCAAAGCCGGCGTCGGTCTGAGCGACGACCGTGATGCCGAGCCGCTTCAACTCGTCCTGGGCGCCGCTGTTCACCGCGTTGGTGTATTCGCTCATCTCATGCCAGACCAGCGCGGCGGTGTATTTGCCGTCCTTGATCTGCTGCTCCTCAGCTGGTGTGAGCACGACGCTCTTTGCCGGCGTTGGCTTTTCCCCGTTCGGTCCCGTGGTGGTGCCCTCGGCTGCGAAGGCGTTGGCGGCGACGAGCGCTACCAGTGCCGACAACATTCCAATTGCTGTGCGCATGTCAGTTCCCCTTGCTTTTATGGTGTCGGCGGCCCTGATTGGCCGCCGGGCATTCGCCTGTCACTTGGCCGCATCGAGCACCGATTGCGGCGCGTCGCGGTTCAACGAGTCCTTCCAGCCCTGCGCAACGTTCTGCTTGGTCACGGTAAGCGCCGGGGCAACGACGAAGGCCGGCGTCTCCTGGCCGAGCAGCGCCTTGACGCCGACAGCGGCCATGGCGCGACCGAGCTCATACGCCTTGTCGGCCACCAGTGCGGTCACGTTGCCGCCCTTGACCATATCGAGCGCGACCGGTTCGGCGAGGTCGAGCGTAACGATCTTGGTCTTGGTATTTCCGCTTGCCCGCAAGGCCGACAGCACGCCGTCGGCCGGTTCGGCCCAGGTGACGTAGATGCCGTCAAGGTCGGGATGCTGCA
The DNA here is from genome assembly GCF_040321675.1 of Mesorhizobium sp. M0296. Taxonomy (NCBI): domain Bacteria; kingdom Pseudomonadati; phylum Pseudomonadota; class Alphaproteobacteria; order Hyphomicrobiales; family Phyllobacteriaceae; genus Mesorhizobium; species Mesorhizobium sp. M0296. The sequence goes on along the minus strand of NZ_JAMYRZ010000035.1, from coordinate 37,988 downwards.
CGAGCATGGCGCTGGCCAGCTCTTCTGCCCGCGCCGGATCGGAGATCCCCTGCTCGGCGACGATCTTGATACCGGGATAGTCCTTCTCGATCGTTGTCTTGAAAGCCTGGTCGCGCTGGTTCGTCACATAGTAACTGGCGTCGTGGAAGATGTAGCCGACCTTGCCCTTGCCATCGAGCGCCTTGGCCAGTGCATCGGCCGCCTGCTTGCCCATCTGGAACAGGTCGTCAGTGACGATGGCGGCATAGTCGGTTCCGTGCTTGTAGCCTTTCGGCAGATTGGAAAGGAATACCAGCTTGGTGCCGTCGGTGAGCGCCTGACGGAACGCCTCGGCCGAAGTGACCGGATCGAGGGGCAGCGACAGGATGACGTTTGGCTTCGCCGCGAGCGCGGTTTCGATGTCGCTGCGCTGGCGCGCGGCGTCAAAGCCCGCGTCGGTGGTGGCGACGATTTGAATGCCGGCACGGGCAAATTCATCCTTGGCACCGGACGTGACCGCATTGGTGAAGTCGGAGGAGGTGTGCCACAGCAGCGCGGCCTTGTAGCCCTTCTCCTTTACTGCGGCCAGGTCCGCGTCCGACAATCTAACCTCGGCGCTGGGTGTCGCCGTCTCGCCGCTCGGTCCCACTGTCTGTGCGCCGGCTCCGCCGGCCAACAGCATAAGGCTGCCTGCAAGTGCTGTAGCAACAAGTCTGTCTATCAGCATGGTCTTTCTCCCATTTTCGCTCTCAGTTGTCCTTCATTCCGTAACGCCGCAATACTCCAGCATGAACCGGGCGAAGCCTACGATGCCCGCCAGATATTCCTCGACATCGACGTGTTCGTCGAAGGTGTGGCAGTTGCGAATGTCGCCTGGCGCGCAGTACACGGCGGGGATGCCGAGCCGGTTGGTGAAAAACGATGACTCTGACCAGAATGGCGCGCCTTCGATGGCGCCGCGACCAGCCATCGATCGGGCCATGGCGGCAGCAAGAGCGCCGACCTCCGGCCTGTCAGGTGCAATCTCGGCGGCGTTACCCCCGAGCGGATGATCGCGGCCGGCCGGATAGGCGAACGCCAACATGATTTCGGGATCGGCGATGGCGCCGCGCACCACTGCCTCGATTTCGGCGGCGGCCTCGTCCAGCGACTCGCCGGGTAACAGCTTGCGGATCAGCGACAACGTGCAGCGTTCGGGCACAGCGATGTAGCCGCCGCCCGCAAGCCCGGTGATCAGCAGGAAGCCACGCCCAATCAGCGGGTGCTCGGCTCTTGTTGCAACATCTTCCGAATGCTTCCATAGCGCGCTCATCACGGCGTGGCTTGCACGCAAGGCATCCTTGCCGAGTTCGGGTACGCCGAAATAGGCTGATCGTCCGGTGATGGTGATGTCGGTAATGAAGAACCCAATTTGGGCCGGATAAACCGAAAGGCGGGTAGGCTCCACATAGACGACGAAATCGGGCGCCACGACTTCGCCTCTCTCGATGCGGCCGACGAAGTCCTTGATGCCGGCGGAGACGCCGGTTCCAGGCTGGCCGCTCTCCTCGTCGCCGACGAAGGCAAACGCAACGTCGCCGGCCAGTTGGATGTCGGCTGTGTCGAGCAGAGAGAGTGCCGACAGCGCGGAGCAGATGCCGGCCTTGAGGTCGCCGGCGCCGCGGCCCCAGATCTGCCCGTCGATCATTGGCGCGGCAAACGGATCCTGCTTGGCGGTGCCAGCCCAGTGCTCGCGCCAGCCCTCGACATGGACCGTATCGGTGTGGCCGATGAAGAGCAGCCGCTTGCCGGCGCCAGCACCTTTGCGCTCACCCCAGACGTTGGGCCGGCCGGGCGCGAATTCCGCACGCCGAATTTCGCTCAAGCCAAGCACGCGCATCCGGTCTTCAAGGAAGGCGACAAAGTTTTCTTCGTGACCGGTTATGCTTTCGCGGCCGATTGCCCGCTGCAGAAGCTCCACCGCTGCGTCGCAATCGAGGGCGGCGCGCAAGCGGGCGGTGATGTCCTTTAAGGCAGTCATAGCGTGGCCTCGCGCAGCACGGCCGAACTGGCTGGGGGAAGCGAAATGCGTCCGTCGGGCGCGTCGACGCCGAACAGTGTGTTGTGCAACTGGCTGAGCCCGATGGCGGCAGCGCCGATGAGCGCTGCCCGCGACCCCAGTTCGCTGGCCTCAACGGCGATAGGGTAGGGGAAGCAGCGCGGCAGCAGGTCCCTAACGCGCAACAGGATTTCCGGCCGCAGCCCGATCGAGCCGCCCAGGACGACCTTTTGCGGATTGGCAATTGCCGCTATGGCCACAATGCCTTGTGCGAGGTAGCGCGCGGTTTCGTCGAGCACCGTCGCGGCATGCCTGTCTCCAGCCAATGCACTGTGGAAAATCGTCGGCACGTTGACGATGTTGCCCGTCAGCGTTGCGTAGCGTTCAACCATGGCGTTGGTTGCGACCACGCGCTCGAAAGCGCCGGCGCGCAACGATGTCGGCGCGAAAGGATCGGCGCCAATCGGCAAAAAGCCCATCTCGCCGGCGGCATTGCTGGCGCCCCGCACCAGATTGCCTCCAACCATGAGGCCGCTGCCGATACCGGTACCCAGCGCTATGAAGGCGAGATTGTCGATACCGCGGCCGCACCCCTGCCAGTTCTCGCCGAGCACCGCCAGATTGACATCGTTCTCGATCATCACATGAAACCCGAATGCGTGCTCGAAAGCGCGAACGACATTCATCGTGCCAAAGCCGGCAATATTCGGGGCAAGCAGGACGCGGCCCGTCTTCTTGTCGGGTGCACCGGGAACACCAATCACCGCCAGCCTTATCTTTGTGCGCGAGATTCGGTGCCTCTCGGCCGCCTGAAGCGCTAGGTCCACGATCTGGTCGACGATGAACTGTCCGCCCCGAGGATCGGTCGGCGCCGTTTCCTCCGCGAATATCTGGCAGGCAAGGTCGGTGAGGGCGACCCGGACTTTGGCGCCGCCGAGGTCGACCGCCGCGATGTAGGCCGCGTCAAATACGAGTTCGTAAGTGACAGCCGTGCGTCCGACATGTCCGCTCGTGCGCCCTGTCTCCTGCACCCAGCCTTCCTGCTCAAGTGTCCTGACGATCTCGGAGATTGTCTGCTTGGACAAGCCGGTCTGCTTTGCGATTGAAGCGCGCGAGATCGGCCCGCCTTGCACGATCGCCTCCATGACGGAGCGCTGCGAGAACTGACGAGAAATGCGCGGCACGTCGTTCAACAGCAGCTCCGATTAATTCGTTCTGTCACCGAACTTAATAATCATTTTGGACGGCAGTCAACTGGCCGCTCAAAAAAGGGGTTTGTGCCACAAGCTCGCGCTGCAGATCTCGCGGCAAGCTCCAAGGTGCGCAAGTACGCAGACGTGATCGGTCGCCTTACAGCTCCGGTCGTCGCGGGCGACCATGTGCATGTTCACAACCTTGAAAGTCCGCGCGAAGTTTGAACTGCGCCCGCTCTCGAAGCGCACGGCGATGCCCGTGCGTGATGTACTTGGGGTCGACCGTCGAGAGCGGGCCGACTGATCTCATTTTCTTCTGAGCCAGGCGTCAGTATACCGTAGTCGGTCCTTGAAGTAATCTAGCGTCAAATAATCGTTGTTTGCAATTGCGCAGGCCGAATTTTCTAAATAGGAACGCCGGAGATCAACAAGGGAACGATTTTGATGGATGAAGCAATTGGGCAGAGAAGGGCTGATCTGCTAGGGATGACAGCAGATATCGTCGCAGCCTATGTCCAGAGCAACGCAACGCCCGTGGCGGATCTGCCGAATTTGATCGCCAGCGTTAATTCTGCGTTGTCTGGCCTGGCTAAGCCGGTCGCTGCACGATCGCCAATACTTACGCCCGCGGTGAATGCTAAGAAGTCGATCTTTCCCGAATACATCATAAGCCTTGAGAACGGGCGCAAGTTCAAGTCGATGAAGCGCCACCTGGGCTTGCTTGGCATGACACCTGATGAGTACAGAGCCAAGTGGGGTTTGGCGTGGGACTATCCTATGGTAGCGCCCAGCTATGCGGCTCAGCGGTCTGCGCTTGCCAAAGCTGCCGGTCTCGGCCGCAAGGCGGCCGCCAAAACGCCGCCAAAGAAAGCACCAGCAAAGCGCAAGGCCAAAGCCTGACAGTGCACGATTTCGGGCCATGCCGTCAGGTCTAGATGGTCCAGGTGGCGTGGCTGGGAATGAGCTGCCTGGCTTCGCAGTTCAGTAAGCGCCGCTCACGCCACAACACAAGCTTCAGCACGGCTTGCGTCTTCACGTCCTCGTATCCTGACGCGGGCAGGAGAGGTCGAAATGTGCGATCGACAAATCGAGCCGATACATCGTCGCCCTCGACAGCCAATCAAATCATATCGATAAAATCGCACTACATCGACACATCACGCTCTGCGCGATGCCTCAAAGCAACAAAGCCGCTGAATCCAGCAGCGCTCCCTGCTTCAAGGGCATGGCCATACGGGTGCTGGGTAAGCCTAAATTTCTTCCCCGAGCAATATCCTGGCCTCCTTGGCAGCAGCGATGAATGCCTGGCGCGCTATCCTTGGTGGTTTTTCTCCACGGATTACGGCAAGGCATGCTTCGATTGCGGCGAGCCGCGACTTGCCCTCCGGCCTCGGCCAATCCCTCAGCAGAACTTCGGCCGCGTCGGATACCGACGCAACAACTCTGTCGCGATCGATCCGGCCGGGTTGAACGACGACGGGCTTTCTGAAACGTCTCGTACGCACGACAGCCTCCAAGAACAAGATATGTTAGCTTCTGCGGATCCTTTGCGCCACAGCAAACGTCGGCAAGTAACAGAAGGCATCCCGCTTGGCCCAGAAGCTGCCGCCGCGATCGACGCTCGACCGGTAGGCTCAATTCTGGTGCAAGATCGCCTGGGACGGAAAAGGTAACGAATCAACGATCAAGTACCCTTGGTATGAAGGCGAAACGGTGAGAGATATTCCAGTGCGCATGCGCCAGATTCGCATGCGCACAGGCAAAAGGGAATCCCACCCGGGACTCTTATGTCAGGCGGAAACCACTATCTATTGACTAAGAACTCTGACTAGTAAAAAGTTCGTTCTTTAGCGCGGCCGACAGAGAACATAAGCGTTCCTTGCGTCCGGCCGTTGGAACAACGTCGTCCCCCCGGGTTGAGCCGCCAAGTCATGCCGAAGCGCACAACAGGCCGGTACGAAAGCGTGACCGCAGGCGGCGAGAAGGTTGATGCCTTCGTCCCCTTCGATCTGCCGCCCGTGCGGCCGGTGCTTGTCATCGACACCAAGCTCGAACGACGCCTTGGGCAAGCCGAGCAGGCGCTTGTCCGACTCGATCTGGCGGGCGAGATGGTGCCTTCGCTCGACTGGTTCATCTACGCCTTCGTGCGCAAGGAAGCGGTGATCTCGTCTCAGATCGAGGGCACGCAAGCATCGCTCGTCGACCTTCTCGCTTTTGAAGCCGAGGAACAGCCCCAACCCAACGCCGATGTCGAGGAGGTGACAAACTACCTCGACGCCCTTGCCTACGCGCGCAACCAGCTCGCGTCGAAGCGTGGTCTGCCGCTTTCCCTGCGGCTCTTGAACGAAGCACACAAGCGGTTGATGCGCGGCGTGCGCGGCGGAAGCAGGCAGCGCCAGAACTGGATTGGCGGAAGCCGTCCCGGGAACGCGGCTTATGTTCCGCCGCCTTCCGAGAAACTCTCTCAGCTTCTCAGCTCTTTAGAGAAATACATCCACGCCGACGACCAGCTGCCGAAGCTCGTGCGGACGGGTCTCTTGCATGCCCAGTTCGAAACCATTCACCCCTATCTCGATGGCAATGGGCGGATCGGGCGCCTGATGATCGCCCTCCTGCTGGAACACTGGGGACTCTTGAGGGCTCCGCTTCTCTATCTCAGCCTCTTCTTCAAGCGTCATCGCGAGGAATACTACCGGCGCCTCAATCTCGTGCGGCTAGTGGGCGACTGGGAGGGCTGGATCGATTTTTTTCTCGATGGCATCGCCACGATCGCCGATGAAGCTGTCGGCTCGGCGCGTGAATTGTTCAACCTCGTCAGCGCGGATCGCACGCGGCTGCTCGGTGTCGAATCCGTATCCGTTTCAGCTCTTCGATTGTTCGAGCGGCTTCCGCGGCATCCGATCGTGACCGTCGCATCGGCGATGAAGCTGCTCGACACGAGCAAACCGACCGCAGCCCGCGCCATCGAGGTGCTGGCCGAAATCGATATCCTCGTGGAAACGACGGGAAAGAAGCGCGACCGCAGTTTCGCATATCGCGCCTATATGGAACGTCTGCGAACCGGAACGGAACTGGACTTCAGCCGATGAGCGGCCGCCGGCGGAGCACTCAACCCTATAGCCGAGCGTCCGATATCCCGTTCGCCGTTTTGCTGCCATGCGCGCCAGCACTGGGACCATCTCATCAACATAGTCGAAGACGATAACCTCGGTCTTCCCGTTATCCTGGTGGTGCAGACGGCCGCCGTATTGGGCCAGCGTGCCCTTCCAGACGCGTTCGGCGAGCGCATCTGGGTGGAACCGGCGGGCGTTCGAATGCGAGCCCGATCGCGGCGCGGGGACCTCCTGCCGTTGTTTTCACGGGTCAAAAGTCAAAGCGGGAGGTCAACGCCGGATAGACTCCGGCGCTCACGACAAGTCCCGTTGCCAGCGACGATTGAGCCGCCTCGATCTCTGCTTCCTGGAGTGCTACGTTGCCGACTTTCTCGACGGAAACCACTTTGCCGTCCAAAACGAGAATGACGACGACAGGAACTTGGAAGAGCGCTGCAAGAGTGTGGCAAGTGATCGAGACGATCGCCTCGCATTGTCGATCTCCGCGACGTCGCGACTATAGGTTTGCAGCATCGTTGCTTGCCTCCTCAGCAGCGCCGCTCCAATTGCGCGGCGCCGGGAGATAAAGGCAACGCCACTGACGATAAGTCGATCCCAAAAAGTCGAATGTTTTCGTGCTCTTCACAAAACGGGCTGCTTTGTCATTCCAAATCGATGGGACATTGCCGGCGCTCCAATAATGACGGGGTTGGGCTGAAGGCGCTGGCAACCACATCTTCAGACTACGCCTTATCGAAAGGCAAGAAAGACGGAACGCGGGAGGTCAGCCGCGCTGAAAGCTTGACCTACGCTGCTGAAATAGCAGCTTCGACCGATATTCCGGTGTCGACGGATTTGGAGAACGGATACGCCGATACCCCCGAAGGGATTGCCGATTCGTGGGCCATGGTGCACCCGGCTTGACCTTTGATCAGATTGCGGAGGCTGGCGTACTGCGAATAAGTGTGGGCGGTTCGCTTGCCCGCGCAATCGCCGGAGCGCTGTTGAAAACATGCCAGGAGATCGCGGCTGGTGACTTCACCGAATTGGAAACCACTCCGACTTGGAACTCTCTCCGTAGCCTCAAGCTTGTCTTCTAGATTCGCTACGAGGTCGAGAGCAGGCATTATGCGCAATTCAAGAAAGTTAGCCTATGCAGCCGCGGGCCTTCGTGGGACGTTAGGCTGCGCTCTGGTCAGAGCTCCACTGAATACTTCGGCGAATCGGTTTGAATCCGATCCTATGCTTCTTCGCCGCTTGGCGCAGCGCATGCTGCAATTCGTTCCGGACAGCACCGAGGTTGAACTGGGCGGCGGTTTCTCGGGTTGCCGACGTCGCGGCCAATCTTCCACATGGTCATCAGCTCTTCTGGGAACGCCTTCATGAGATGTTCCGGTTCGGGGTCCGTCAGCCAAATCATGTATTCTTCGGGCGCCAGTATGACCGGCACACGGTTGTGGAACGTCGCCATGAGCGGATTCGGCTCACAGGTCAGCACCGTGAAGCGGATGTTGCCGCCGATAGCGGGGTCGCGCCAATTCTCCCAGAGCGCCGCCAAGGCGAACGGCTCCCCCGACTTCATCGCAATGGCATACACACAGCGCCCTATGGGGGCGCGTTCCGGCTACGGCTTTTTTTCCGCGGAAAGCGCCGTTGTGGCAGGGTCTTCACGTCGGTTTCGCACAAGAGCCCGTCGAGCGTCAGCAGCGGCGCGCGCATCGTCTTGGCATAGGCGTAGTGAAAGCAATCGAAATTGCTGAGGTAGCGTTTGCCAATTCCCTGTTTTTCGGCAACCGCGACGGCATAGGACAGTACCCGCAGCGGCGATCCTGGCTCGCGAAGCGCGATTCTTCTGGCTTCCAGCCATTCGACCACGACCGCCTCGGCGGCGCTGTACGGGCAATTCAGCTGGTCCGGCCGGGATAGAACAATAATCGCCTCCCACGCGGCGAGCGTCGATGTGAGGGGGGAGGGCGCTTCCAGCAAGGCGGCTTCATAGCTATCGGCCGTGTCCTCGCCAGCCATCATCGACACGATGGCACAGGCATCCACGAACATTATTCGTCGCCCTGCAGATCGTGATCCAGGTCGTGATAGGCTTCTTGTGGGACCGGCTTTCGATCAGGTTGGAATGACAGGCCATGTTTTGCCAGAATCTTCTTTGCAGTCTCGCGCGGCCGCTCCTTTTGCATCCGGTTTCGGATTGTCTCACGGAGAGCGGATATCACCGCTTCGGTGATATTGGTGCGGTCGAGGCGGGCAAGCTCCCGCGCCAATTTGTCAGCTTCATCGTTTCGGATGTTCAAGGTCATATGTGTAGCTCCAATCGCGTATCCATCATTACGCTATTGTGTAGCTTTTTTCAATGCTCGGTCGCTACGGCGCGGGGCGGCGTACTATTCGACGCTGCGGCTATTGGCTGCGGCGTCCGGGTCCGAATCCCGAGGTGATCGTCGCCTATACAGGAGCCGTCGCGCCGGAAGCCATCGAGGCGGTGGGTATGATGGCGGAGGATCGTCGCGACGTCGGTCTTTTGGCGGTGACCTCGGCCGACCGGTTGAACGCAGGCTGGACGGCGGCAAGTCGCGCACGTGAGCGGCCTTGTTCATGCCAGAAGCCACGTCGAAAGGCTGTTCGCCGACCTTCCAGCCCATTGTGCGATCGTCACCGTCGCAGACGGCCACCCAGCGGCACACGGCTGGCTGGGCTCAATCTACGGCCACCGCACGCGTAGTCTCGGCGTCGAGCACTTTGGCCAGTCGGGGACAATCGGTGATCTTTACCGCCACTTCGGCATCGACGCCAATCCATAGCCACAGCCGCTGAGCGGATTGCTGGTGGGCGCCCCATCCGCTATCTGCGCGCGCTGGATTGACCGATGATGTCATTCACGGCTGTTGCGGACCGGAAGGCGAATATTGTGTCTAAGATGCGGCCTCGCCCAGATGGCTCTGCGCCGCCATGTCGGTTCTATGCCGCTATGTCACCAGTCGGGTGCCGCGATAGCAAAACTGTTCAGCCCGCGACTTCGAGCTGTTCGATCTCAGCAATCTCGGCCTGCTTCGCTCTGCCTTCGACCGCGAGATCATAGCTGGCCTGCAATGTTCATCTGCGTGGTGCCGAAGAACTTGGCCAGGCGCAGAGCAGTATCCGGAGTGATCGGGGTCGCCTCGTGCGTCAAGCGCTCAATGCGGGTGCGCGGTACATGCAGCTTCTTCGCCAGCGTATAGGGCTTCAGGCCAGGCGGTGCGAGATATTCCTCGCGAAGGATTTCTCCTGGATGGATCGGGGTGTCGAGGTTCAACATTGTGAAGCTCCTGGCAGTGAGCGATGCGTTGGTTTGCGTAGGTTGTTTGCGTTAGGGCATGGGCGGTCACGATATCCTCAGTGATAGTCGGTGATTTCAATATCCTCTGCCGCCCCATCTACCCACCGAAAGCAGACACGGAATTGATCATTGATGTGGATCGAATGCTTACCGGCACGATTGCCTTTCAGCGCCTCAACCTGGCGGCGTCTTGAGGTCCGCCAATTCAGCAGCGTTGTCGATCATGAACAGCTTCCGCTGAGTGGACGGACGAGGTCCGACGGGAAACCCTTCGGTGCTTTGCCTTCCGAAACGGCCTTGCTGGCTCTGTCTTTGAACGAACGTATCAACTGCTGCCTCCAGCAAACGTATCATCGCATGATACCGAAACGACTTGGCTCATTCCCAACAGACTGATTCACCGGATCGCCGCGGGCAGGGCGCCTTCTGGCTTTGGGCCGGACGCCAATTGCCGATTTCAACTTGATAGTCGAACGCGAGCACAAAATTTCGCCACCCTTTCACGACGCCGCTTCGGCTTTCAAGGGAACCAGGATGACGACACCGCTCAGATTGTCCTTGTCCGCCTCGTTCGCGTTTTCGCTTCCTTATGTGGACGGGAACGAAGCTTGCGCGTTCCCCTTCTCGGTCGCTTTGAACAGGACACTTCGAAAGACACGGAAAATCGCTCAGCGATCAGGCGTCGAGGTTAGCTGAGGATAACTACGCGCTCCCGTCCGTCTCGCTTTCCTCGTCAATCGTCCGAACCGGCAGATAGGCATTCGTTTCCAGCCATTGTCCCAAGATGATCTGGATAAGGTCTGGCCTGCCGATTTTCATCTCGGCCGCTATGGAATCGAGTGCATCTGCGGTCGCGGGCTCCAGCGGCACGCCACCGACGTTTCGGAGCATCAAAGCAGCGCGACGCAGAAGGATCTGCAAGTTCGCGCGAGACATTTCGGCTATGCGCTGAGCTGCGCTTTCGAGATCTTCAGCAACAGATCGGCGAGTCATTGGTGTCACTCGGTGCATGGCATCTGGCCTTCGCCCTGGTATTCAGTTGGATAGTGATTGGCCAAGGCTGCGGCTATCGTGGGTCGAAGGCAGTAAACAATCATTTTCCGCGCTTCTTTGCAGAGAGGACGGCTGGCCTTCAGTATGCTCGTCGTCTTCCATTTGTGGTTGCCGGGCCGGTGCGTTGGGCTCGTCCGATGGCCAGAGCTACCGGGTCGCTTCGAATGATTGGACCTATTGCAGCAGTGCCGACTATAGGCACCATTGGCGGCTCGTCATCTTGCATTTTCTTCCCAGTCTTCAGCTCAGCAATTTCCTCGTCACGCCTGGCAATGCGGCTTTCCAGATTGGCCAGACGCTCGGTCAACAAATAGCGGCCGACCGCAAATCCGCCTCCTCCGAAAAGAACCGCAAGACTGGCAAAGGCGGCCGGGTTGGCCAGCATCAGCGCGGAGTTGGCTTCCAAAAAGCTGATAAGATCCTGCATGGTCAACTCGACCCGGTCATGCTGAAGAGAAGCGAGCTGGCGTCACCGGCTGGCTCGGCCCCGGTTGGCATACTTGTCGCGAATCGTCCGGGCTCGTTGCATCTCGAACCTGCTGAGTCACTCGCCGTCATCACCATACCCGTCCGGCGGCATGAGGGCCGTTCCGACGGTCATGGCTCATCCCAAGATTGGCGGCGTGTCGTCGTAACCGAGCGCCACCAGTCCGGGATGCCGGTGAGCGAGGGCCAGAATTTGAGTCTCAAGCTCGCAGTTATAAGCCATGAGCGCCTTTACGGTCTCAAGCGGGCTGTCGTATCGGGCGATGAGCTTGACCGCCTCAGAATGAAGTTCAGCTCTGGCTTCAGCGTCTAGGCGAATAGTGCCCATTGTCGTTCCTCCTGATGTTTGCCCGTCGCGGAGCCGAGAGTTCGTCAAGACGGTCCTGGAGGTGGCCATTGAGGACGATCATTTCCTTGAGCGCCTTCACCGCGTCGCCTTTGTGCTGGGCTATGAATCTGTCGGCGATCGCCTGCAGCGCAGCCTCCTGGCGGCTGTCCAGTCTCACAATGTGGTCCATGGCCGTTGCTCCAAACCTCCTTTGCTAAGTGAACAAAAACGGAACAAAAATGTCAAGAGCGAATTGACTCTGCGAGGAATGCCTTCCTATTTGTCAGTAGGCGGGGCGGTGCTCACAAATCGAGGAGAGCCGCGATGGGCAGACGAAAAAGCCGGTTTGACAGGCTGTCGGCGAGGGATGCGGAGGCGATCATCAGGGACGCTTTGAGCCTGCGCAAGACGGTGCTGTCGTCGCAGCTGCATCTGAAGGCGCATGGCGAGCTGTTCTGGCAGCTTTGCGGGCTTGTCGAGAAATTGCACGAGGTGCTGGCCAGCGTAGCGGAGAAGGAGCCCGATTACCGGATGGCGGAGCTTGGCCTGCTTCCCCTCCCCGAGGGTTACTCGACCCGGAAATGAGCCATGGCCGGGCCGATGGACAGCGTTGGGCGTGCCGCCAAGGCCAACATGCTGCTCATCGTGGAGTGCGGCCACTGTTACCATGTCGGACGGTTCAGGGCGAATGACGTGGCCCAGGTGGTGGGCTGGAACAAGCCGCTGGAAGCGATCAGGTTCAGGTGCAAGCGATGCAGCCGCGAGGACACGACGGTGAAGACGCAGTTCATCGACCAGGATCATCCGCCAAAGGGCTACATCTGGGTGCTGCAGAAGTTCAAGCGCTAAAATAATGAGCCTTGCACCGGCGCCTGTTGCGGAAACTTGATCTGCGTCGCCGGCTTGTCGACGATCACCAGCGCATCATCGGGCGCCGTGCGCTGCAGATGCCTTGCCTTGGACCATGGCGCCGTCAGCCAGGTCTCGGTTTCTTCCGGCGTGGCCAGGATCACCGGCATTGCCTTTTCGTGGATCGGCGCGACCAGCGCGTTGGGCTGGGTCGTCATGAAGCCATAGACCTGGTGATCGGCAGGGCCGTCCTTGACCTTGCGAAGGCCATGCCAGCGCGTCCACAGGCCGGCAAAGAAGAATAGCGGGCGGTCCTCGCCGAGTGCAAACCAGTAGTTGCGCTGAATGCCGGTCTCGGGGTCCTTGTCGCCGGGCGTCGGGCTGGGCTCGGCAAAGCTGGTGACAGGCACCACGCAGCGGTTCTCGATGCCGAGATATTGCTGCCAATGGCCGTATTGCGGATTGCGGATATTGGTGGTGCCATAGTCGGCCTTGCCCTTGACCCGCTCCAGTGGCGTCGGCATGCCCCACAGCAGATTGGCCAATTCGCGTTCGCCGTCCGGCGCGTTGCGCACCACAGGGCCGGGCTGGTTGGGATAGATATCGATGGCGGGTTCGAGATTGCCGAGGATGTCGCGCAAGGCGCGGGTCCACTGGCGGATGGCCTCCTGGCTGGTCGTGATGTTGTAGAGATTGCACATGGCTTGGAATGTGCCCCAATCGCTGCCGTGTCGCAACGTCGACAGGGCAATAGGCACGGCTTCCATTCCCCTGAAATGGACTAGCAGAAGTTTAGCAAGGCCTGCTTTGGCAAAGCTCACACTCGCTGCGGGCAACTACCGTATGTGCAAGGTCGGCCGCTGCGAATCGACAAACACACCCTGGACGAGCTGAACCCGCTCCGCTGGTTCAGCGCGCAGATGGGGTGCGCTTGCGAGGCGCGGCACAGAATTATCGCGCATTACAGATGCGCGATAATTCAGGCCCGCGGTCAGATGTCTGGGAATTTCGCGCATCTTAGATGCGCGATATTCTTGCGTAGGGATCAAGCCCGGCTTTCGCCGTCGCTCGAGACGATCAACATCGCTCGGATATATTCGTGACAGTGGCGCAGCAACCGCCAAGACTCAGATAACAGGACATTTGTTTAGAAAACGAAACATCAGATTTGATATCCGGCAATCGATGTGCTATGGCTGCGAGAGCAGAAGGAACTTACGCGATGGCACGCTCGACCGCTCAAAGCGCTTTGCGCTATCCACTCACCATTATGCTCGGCACCGACGCAAGCGTAAGATTGCTCCGGGAATTATCCCGGCACGGCGGCTTGCTTTCTTCGCCATTGCTTGCGGCTCGTAGTGGGCTTGCGAGGGCAAGCGTATGGTCTGCTCTCGCAACCTTGGAGGGGATTGGCATCGTATCTTCAGAGGGAACGGGCAGGGCTCGTCTTTATCGGTTGAATGATCGCCATCCACTGGCGACATCACTGGAAGCCCTCTTTGAGCAGGAGGCGCTTCGGTATTCCAACATTCGCGCTGTAGTCACTGAGGCGGTTTCCGCAGTTCGGCCGAACGTACTCGCAGCCTGGATTTACGGCAGCGTGGCGAGGGGCGAGGACCGTCCAGACAGCGATCTCGACATCGCAGTGGTTACGCCATCCGAAAAGCTAGAAAGCGCGCTCCAAGAAATCCGTGAGGCACTGGTGACCCAAGGTCAAAAGCTTGGCTTCAATCCCTCGGTCGTGGGACTCACTCCGCAGGATGTGGCAAGGCTGTCGAGCACGCGAGACCCGTGGTGGGGCGGGGTTGAAGCTAATGCCCTGCTCGTCTTGGGTCCACGCCCGGACGAACTCGCAACAAAAACTCGCCAGAAGGCGTTGGCATGATCAGAAGAGGTGCGACGAAAGCAGTCGAGACAGGCTTTGGCGAGGGGCGACTGCGCATCGCCCGCTCATATTTGAAGGCTGCCCGTTTGGAGGTGGCAATGTCTGAAACGGGTGACATCGGAAATCCGGCTATGTCGCAGATCGTAAATGCGGCAATAGCATACGCCGATGCGCTCACTGCCCGATTTGCAGGAAAGATCAACCGCGCGGATCATGCGGCCGTGGTGAAAACCATGCGCGATGCGCTTGGAAATCGCCTTCCTGCAGCGCAGGCCAGCAGGTTGCGGAGCATCCTCGATGAGAAGGACGAAGCTCAATACGGAATCAGGGCAAAATCACTACCCGAAGCCGAGAGCTTGCTCGTCAAGTTGGAAAAATTCGCGGAGTGGGCGGAAAAAGAACTGGAAGTCTGATCAGCAATGGAGGCGGCATGTCGCTTATGGCGACCTGAATGTACTTCAGCAGTTTGATCAGCACTGTGAAAGCCGCGTCGATGTCGGCGCGAACCGCGCGCGGACCGCTTCCGTATTGCGGTCTCGCAGCGCTGCAAACATCTGCTGATGGTGCTGGTTGGCGGTCGAATAGTTTCCAGAATCGTGCAGCATGTTGAAATAGGAGCTGATCTGCAGCCACAGGTTCTCGATGATGTTGAGCATGTTTTCCGAGCCAGCGGCTCGATAGATGGAGAAATGAAAGGCGTAGTTAGCCCTGAGGTAGGATCCGGAGTGGAACAGCGGGTTTTGACGAAGGTTGGGCACCAGCAAAAAACGTAGGTGAAGCATGGCTGCTCATCAGGAAAGCAATGATCGCACTGAGCGTACGGCACGGGAGGCAAAAACGGCCAGACTACGGGAACAGCGGCTGAAGACTGGGACTGCTATGCAAGAGCGGAATGATGAGGGCGCAAAACGACCGTCAGCACAGCGACGCCGCAATCGGTGACGCCTATCTTGTTGGCAGTTAGGGCCTCGTTAGCTCCCGGGCCTGCTCCGGGGACAAGGCCGAATGGGTCAAGCCCGACCTTGTCGGTCGGGTGAAATTTTGCTGCTCAATTTCCTCGATGAGACCTGACTGCCTTTAGCAGTTCGCGCTCGTCCGTGTGAGCATTTCGAAAAGTCGCCACCACCGTTTCCGCCAGGATTTTGCCCTGTTGGCTTAAAGGGTCGAGGTCTTCGTCTGCGCAAATCCGATCGAAAACGCGCTGGCAAATAGCCAAATCATGAGGACTAAGGCAGGTGCGATTGGTACGCTGGCGCTGCGGCATGTGCGAACCCTCAGAGCCCGCTGCCCGTGCAGAGCAGCGGGCCTTTACAGCCAGACTGGAGAACGGAGGAGAGTTCAGTCTCGCGCAAAAAAACGTTTGATGTAGAGTGCTTGTTCCCGGCTAACGAAGTTGGTAATTTTCGTACAGTGCGCCACCTGGGGTCCCGCAAGCAGTTAGCCGTTGTTTCAATGATAGCCGTGGCAAGCGCCTCATCCTCATGCATGGGCTCTTGGCCATAAGAGCAGGAAGACAGCCTCCTCGATCGGCAGCACGCCGGCCGGCAGGTCTCCTCGATGCCACGCGCACCAGAGCAAGGGCGGCCAGACCTAGCGGACTTGTCTTCGGCATCGATGGTTTGATCTGCGTTCGCTAATCCGCCTCATCTGTGAGCGACATCTTTTTGCGGCGGACAGGCGTCCAGTCGGTGATCGTATCGGCATCCACGGTGATTAGCCCGCCAGCTTTCACGGTCACCCTTCGATTTTCCTCGTCGACCCGCGTGACCTCGCCAGTGAGCTGGAGCTCGTCACCTGGTTTGGTCTTTTTAGGAGCAGGGATCGAATGCGGAAAACCATAGGAGGGAATGCTGACGCTAGCTCTTCCGTCGTCCAGGAGCTTCAGCACCGTCACGGTGATCGCCACCTCATCGCCGATATTGATGTCCGCAATTTCCCAAGCCATGCCCATGATTCTGGAGCGGCTTTGACGATAGTCAAGGGATTGCTAATATGCGGAAAATGCCAACGCCGCCAGCGTGCACCTTGTTTCGGAACCGATTCGAACCAGCGATATTGATTCAAATGGTAGTGTCTGGAGTGCGGGCGCATGCTTCCGTCACAACGCATTTCGGATAGGCTTGCAACCAAGGTCGCTTCTGGCGTGAACCGCCGTGCGGCAGTTAAACGGTTCGAGTTGAAAACGACCGGAGCCCGATTGCTCAGCCGATCAGCAACACGGTTGTGGCGCACCGAAGCAGAGGAACGCTGGCCCTCTGTATTTGCTTTGCCGAGAGCCTGCTTCGCGACGCACAAACTTTTCTGATGCAGTGCGGTTTTGGCCTTCGCACCTGCACAGAACTATGCAAAACCGTCACCGCTGGAACTTGACCCGAGGGAATGTGCCCATGAGTGTGGCGGTTGAGACAAAGGCGCTGACGCCGTCGGACATTGCGGCCCGAAAGCACAAGAAGCCGATTGTCTGCTTAACAGCGTATACAACGCCCGTTGCGCGCCTCGCCGATAGGCATTGCGACGTGGTCCTGGTCGGCGACAGCGTCGGTATGGTGCTTCACGGCCTGACGTCAACCCTCGGGGTTACGCTGGAGATGATGATCATGCACGGCAAGGCCGTGCGCCGCGGTCTTGAACGAGCGCTGATGGTCGTCGACATGCCGTTCGGCTCCTATGAGGAGGGCTGCGAACAGGCCTTTCGCAACGCCGCCCGGCTGATGGCGGAGACCGGATGCGCCGCGGTCAAGCTGGAGGGCGGCGAGAGCATGGCTGACACGATCCGCTTTCTCGTTGCCCGCGGCATCCCCGTCATGAGCCATGTCGGGCTGACACCGCAAGCGATCAATGTGCTTGGCGGCTACAAGGTCCAGGGCAGGGGCAGAGACGGCGACAGGATTTTGCGGGACGCTGTTGCTGTTGCCGAATCCGGCTCATTCTCCGTTGTGCTGGAAAAAGTGGCCGAGCCGCTCGCACGAAGAATAACCGAGGAGGTTACGATTCCAACCATCGGGATCGGCGCCTCCGCCGCCTGCGACGGCCAGGTTCTGGTCGTCGACGATATTCTGGGCATGTTCACCGGTTTTCGTCCGAAATTCGTCAAGCGCTATGCCGAACTGGGCTCAGAGGCCGAAGCTGCCATTGCGGCTTACGCGGCTGATGTGCGGGGAGGGCGCTTTCCGGCGGCCGAACATCTCTTCGCCGACGCGCCGCAGGCCGGAGAAACCGCGTGAGCGTGCCGATCGTCCGCACCATTGCCGAGCTTCGTACCGTTGTGGCGGGATGGCGCCGTTCTGGTGCCAATATCGCCGTGGTGCCTACGATGGGAGCCTTGCACGAAGGGCATTCGAGTCTCGTGCGTTCTGCGCTTCAAAAGGCCGATCGCGTGATCGTGACGCTGTTCGTCAATCCCAAGCAGTTCAACAGTGCGGCGGATCTTGCCGCCTATCCCCGCATGGAAAATGAAGACGCTGCAAAGCTTACGCTGCTGGGCGCCCACCTGCTTTATGTTCCGGATGCGACTGAGATGTATCCTGACGGCTTCGCCACGACCGTGTCCGTGTCCGGCGTCAGTGAAAGCCTGTGCGGTGCGTTCCGGCCCGGCCATTTCGATGGGGTGGCGACCGTCGTTGCAAAACTCTTCCTGCAGACCGGCGCTGATTTCGCCTTTTTCGGAGAGAAGGACTTCCAGCAGCTTCAACTTATCAGGCGCATGGTCCGGGACCTGGATATTCCGATCACCGTCGTCCCCTGTCCGACAGTCCGGGAAGCCGATGGTCTCGCTTTGTCATCGCGCAATGTCCGGCTCTCGCCGGCAGAGCGCGCCGTCGCCCCAAGGCTAGCATCGGTCCTACTCGATACGGCGTCGGGGCTCTCGAACGGCTCTCCCGTCCTGCCAACGCTTGCCGAAGCGCGCGCAGCGATCCTGTCCGCAGGCTATCGCGAGGTCGAGTACCTGGAACTCCGTGGCGAGGCAGATCTGCAACCGATAGCAAGCCTGGATCGGCCGGCACGCCTGTTTGCAGCGGCCTGGCTCGGCGAAACGCGGCTCATTGATAACGTCAGAACACTGCCGTCTCCCCTTCTCGTTGACAAGCCGCCGCCATCAATCGGGCATGCCTTCACCCGTGCCGACGGTCACACCGCAACGCCAGCATTAAAGGATGAGCTTATAGGCTCTGGCAAGCGCTACCCCTGACCAACTCCGCCCTGTGAGCGCTGGATCGTCCCCTCTGGATGAATCACCGCAGCAGGGCGCCGGAAATGCCCGCTGATGCTCGGCGGTTCGGTTGGTGGTGAGCATCACCGTCCTGCTATGTCGGGCTTGGCGACCTCACCCTATTTCAGCAGTTTGATCAGGACAGTGAAAGCCGCGTCGATGTCAGCGCGAACCGCAGCCCGGATCGCCTCCGCGTTGCGGTCTCGCAGCGCTGCAAACATCTGCTGATGGTGCTGGTTCGCGGTCGAATAGTTTCCGGAATCGTGCAGCATGTTGAAATAGGGACTGATCTGCAGCCACAGGTTCTCGATGATGTTGAGCATGTTTTCCGAGCCTGCGGCTCGATAGATGGAGAAATGGAAGGCGTAGTTGGCCCTGAGGTAGGATTTGACGTCGCCGGCGGCATTGGCCTGTTCGAGTGCGTCCAGATGCTGGCGCAGCAGCGCCACGCTGGCATCGTCCATTCGCTCGGCCGCCCATGCGGCGGCGATCGCCTCGATCTCAAACCTGACGTTCCTGAGATCGATGAGTCGCGCGCGGCTTAATGCCGGGATACCGATTGACCGGCCCGAAACCACCATCAATGCGTTGGCGGCGCTCAGACGCCGCAGTGCCTCGCGAACCGGCATCGGGCTGACGCCGAAAGCGTCGGCAAGGCTCTGCACCGTCACCATTTCACCTGGAACGATACTGCCGTCGAGGATCAACTCGGTGACGTGCCGGTAAACCCTGTCCTGCAGGGTTTCCCTGGAAAGCGGCGTGATCTCGACGCCCGGCTTCCTGAATGCCGCCCCAGCCATCTCTGCCTACCTTTCCCCATACGGCGACATACGGCGACGCTCTTGTCCTACCCGGCGCCTGTGCCCGGAATGCAAGGTTCGGATTGCCGCGTCAAGCGCCGGCCTATCCGGCTTTTACTTATTAGCCTTTCATCATTGATCTTTGATCAAATCATGATACGGTCAGCTGCATCGAATGACAAGGAGCACGTTTCGCGCCCTTGGGAGGCATTTGGTCGTCTGAACTGGGAGGAGTTTTGAATGGGTATCGGATCGAAAGCCCGGCGGCTTGCGCTGCTTGCCGGCATGGCTGTTTGCGTTCTTGGTACGTCCGCCGCCGAAGCGGCCGGAAAGCACAAGATATTTCTCAGCATGAGCTTCATCGGCAATGATTGGCAGGCCGAGGCCGCCAACATGGTCAAGGCGATGGCGTCGCACAAGAGCATGGCCGACAAGGTGGACCTCCAGGTCCAGGTTGCGGGGCCGAACGCACAGCGCCAGATCCAGCAGATCAATGCGATGGTGCAGACAGGTGCCGAAGCCATCGTGATCTTCCCGATCTCGCCGACCGCGCTCAACCAGGTGGTGAAGAACGCCTGCGACAAGGGCGTGAAGGTGTTTGCCTACGATGCCGAGATCACGGAGCCCTGCGCCTACAACGTCCATATCGACCAGGAAGAGGCTGGCCGCGTAACGGCGGAGTGGCTGGTCAAGAAGCTCAATGGCAAGGGCAACATCATCGCGGTGACCGGCGTTCCCGGCACCTCGGTCGATGATCTGCGCACCAAGGCGGCGAAGGAGGTGTTTGCCAAGCATCCCGACATCAAGATCGTCGGCGAGGCTGTCGGCATGTGGAGCCAGGCGGTGGCCCGTACCGAACTTTCCAAGATATTGGCGACGCGCAGTTGGGACGACATCAACGGGCTGTGGATGCAGGTCGGCTGCTTCACCGCCAATTCCATGCAGCTCGAGGCCGGCAAAAAGGTCAGCGAACTCCTGCCTTGCGCCGGCGAGGGTTCCAATGGCGGGCGTATCCAGATGCTGCCGGAGGGCACGGAGGTCGAGGGCGCGACCTCTCCCTATGCGCCGCTCGGCGCGCCGCGCATTTCCTACGCGTCGCCGCCTTATTCCGGTGCGCTGGCCCTCAAGCTTGCGGTCGAGGCGCTTGACGGCAAGGAGGTTGCCAAGAAGACGATCCTGCCACTGCCGGTCGTCACCAACGAGACGATAAAGCTTTGTGACGAAGGCACCTGGGCGGAGATGAAGGCTGGTTGCAACGCGTTCAAACCGTCGCTGGTCTCGAACCCAGGCTGGTTCGCCTCGATCTTCTCCGATCAGACACCGGAAATCGGTCTCGCGGCCGCCCTTGTAGGCCAGCCCGAGGAGTAGGCCCTCCCGAAGTGGGTGTGGGGTGCTTGCGAGGCGCTCGACGCACCTTTCATGCAGGCCGGGACTGGGATCATGATGTCAGCGCATTCGACAGCTGTCGGCATAGAGGGCGTCCGCAAGGCGTTTGGCGCAACAGTCGCCCTCGATGACGTTTCCTTCGAGATCGCTTCGGGCAGCGCGCATGCCTTGCTTGGCGAGAACGGTGCGGGCAAGTCCACGCTCGTCAAGCTGCTGTCGGGACTGGTGCGGCCCGACGAAGGGCAAATCACCGTTCTTGGTGAACCGGCGCCACTCGGTTCGCCGCGCGCCGCGCACGCCAAAGGCGTGCAGACAGCCTTCCAGGAAATGACGCTGGTGCGCGATCTCAGCGTTCTCGACAACATGCTGCTGCCCTACGCGCCTGTCGGCCCGATCGGCCTGATCAAGCGGTCGGCCGCGCGCAAGGCGGTGCGCCAGCACATTTCAGATCTCGGCTTTTCGGTCGATCTTGATGCCGAGGTCGCGACCCTCGATCTCGCCGTCCGCCAGAAGATCGAGATCGCGCGCGCGCTCTATCGCAAGCCGCGCATCCTCCTGCTCGACGAACCGACCTCGACGCTGTCGGGCGGCGATGTCAAATGGCTGGGCGGCATCATCGCGCGACTTAAGGCCGCCGGCACAACGGTCGTGTTCATCACCCATCGCATGCGCGAGGTGCGGGCCTTCTGCGATATGCTGACCATTCTCAGAAACGGCCGTCATATCGTGACGGCGCCGGTTGCCGACGTCCCGGATGGAGAAGTGATCGAAAAGATCGTCGGTCGCAGCATCGCCCAGACCTTTCCGCCGAAACCCGAAAGCGAGGCCGTCTTCGGTCCTCCGGTGCTCGGCGTGCGCGATCTCAAGGCCGGGAGGAAGCTCGACGGCGTCGGTTTCGACCTGCGCAAGGGCGAGATCCTCGGCATTGCCGGGCTTCAGGGCATGGGCCAGCTCGACCTGTTCCTCGCCTGCTTCGGCATGGCCGAGATTGAGCGCGGCCATGTCCTGGTCGACGGCCGCATGGTTTGGCTTGGATCGCCCGCCGATGCGCTCAAGCCCAACATGGCGATCGGGCTGGTACCCGAGGACCGCAAGACCGAAGGCCTGTTCCTGAAACTCTCGGGCCGGCAGAACGTATCGCTGCCGGTCGTCGCGCGTTTTACCCGATTTGGCCTGATCAGCAGGCACGAGGAGGCGCGGGCCGTACAGTCCGCCTTCTCGACGGTCGAGGTCGACCACCGCGCCATGTGGACGAGGGCGGGGGCGTTTTCGGGCGGTAACCAGCAGAAGATCGCCATCGCCAAATGGCTGGTCGCCGAGAGCCGCATTCTGCTGCTCTTCGACCCAACCCGCGGCATCGACGTCGGCACCAAGCACGAGCTCTATGTGATGATGCGCGACTATGTGGCGGCCGGCGGCTCGATCCTTCTGCATTCAACCGAAATTCCCGAGCTGGTCCATCAATGCGACCGAGTGCTCGTCCTCTATGACGGTCGCCTGGTGGCGGAGCTTGCCGGCAACCACATCACGGAAGGCGCGATCATGCGACCAGCGCTGGGCCACGGCGACTTGGTCCGGGAGGCGGCGGAATGAGCGTGACGAGTTTGCCCGCCGCGGCACCGGCCGCGACTTTGACGCGGCTTCTCGCGCGGCACAGCGGCGCGATCATAGCGGCGATCGTCTTTGCGGTGCTCCTGCTTATCGTCGATCTGGTCAGTGCCGGGCGGCTCACCTATTTCGACATTTCGTTTCTCTCCAGCGGCGGCGCCACCTCGGCACTGGCGGCGATCGGCCAGACCGTGGTCATCCTGTCCGGCGGTTTCGACCTGTCCGCCGGCGCGGTGATCTCGCTGGTCAATGTCGTCCTGGCAAAAGGCATGGATCCGATGGCGACCGGCACCAGTGTCGCGCTGTGGACCTTGGCCGGAATTGGTGTCGGCATGCTGATCGGCGCCTTCAACGGCTTCTTCATCGCGGTCCTGCGCATGCAGCCAATCGTCGTCACGCTGTCGACCATGTTCATCCTGCAGGGGGTAACGCTGCTGGTCATGGACAAGCCGGGCGGCTTCGTCTCTCCCGATCTTGGCGCCTTCTATCTCGGTGACGCCATCGCCGGCTGGATACCGATGCCGCTGGTGGTTATTGGCGTCGTCCTGCTCGGCTGGTTCTGGCTCAAAGGCACACGCTTCGGGACGGCGCTTTATGCCGTCGGCAGCGATCCGGATGCGGCCGCTTCGGTCGGCGTGCGCGTCGTTCTCGTGCGCTTCCTGGTCTATGTCATAGCCGGCGGCTGCTACGGGCTCGCCGGCGTCTTCATCAGCGCCCAGACCGGCAGCGGCGATCCGCTCGTCGGCAACCCGTTGTTGCTGTCGATGTTTGCGGCGGTTGTTGTCGGCGGTACAAGGCTGGGCGGCGGTCAAGGCGGGCCGGTTGGCACCGTCTTCGGCGCCTACATACTGATGATGGTCGTCAACATCCTGCTCGTACTCAACGTCTCGGCCTATTATTCGACGATCGCCGAGGGCACGATCCTGATCCTTGCCGTGCTTGCCGGCTCGCTGTCGCATGGCTCCGTGCTCGCCCGCCAACTGCGTGCGCTACGGGCGCGGTTGGGCGCATGGCGCGCCGGAATGCTGCCCTCGCAGATCGATCGCACCGACCGGCGGCTGAGGATCGCGCGTGGCAGCACCGACGACCAGCAGGCGCCGCTGCCGGCCTTCCATATCCGCAATGCCGAGACGCTGCGTTATGCGCTGCCGGCCTATGTCTGCCTGGCCGTCGTCGTGATCGTCACCCAGATCTGGCTCGGACGCGCCATCCTCAACGTCACCTACTGGAACTCGCTGTTCGTGCTGTCGAGCTTCCTCGCCGTCCTGGCGCTTGGGCAAGGCAGCGTAATCCTCACCGGCGGGCTCGACCTGTCGGTGCCGTGGACGATCGGACTCTCGGGCATCCTGCTTGCCGGCATGGTCAACGGCTCGGATGGTGCACTTGCCTATGCGCTGCCGGCGGTGCTGCTCACCGCTTGCCTGATCGGACTTGCCAACGGCATCGGTATCGTCGTCCTCGGCATTTCGCCGATCGTGATGACGCTGGCCACCAACGGCATTCTGCAAGGCGTCGCGCTGCTTTACTCGCAGGGTACGCCGGCCGGCTTCTCCTCGCCGATGCTGCGCTGGTTCATGACCGGGAAGGTATTCGTTGTGACGCCGGTGGTGCTGTTCATGATCGCCTTCGTCGTCTTTGCCGTGCTGCTGCTCGGCCGCACCGCTTTCGGCCGCCGGGTTTATGGCATCGGCAACAGCCTGCGCGCGGCCCAGCTCTCCGGCATCGCGGTCGGGCGCACGCTCATCCTCGTCTATGTGCTGTCGGCGGTCTGCGCGGGGCTCGTCGGCATCATGCTGACCGGCTTTTCCGGCCAGGCCCAGCCTCGGCATGGGTGACGACTATCTGCTGCCCTCCATCGCCGTCGTCGTGGTCGGCGGTGCGCTAATCACCGGCGGGCGCGGCCATTATCTTGGCATGCTAGGCGGGGTGCTGCTCCTGACCGCGTTGCAGATGCTGCTCGCCGGCACGACGCTGCCTTACGCGACGCGGGCGATCCTGTTCGGGCTGGTGGTGCTCGGTGCCGTCATGGCGCTGCGCGAAAGGCGGATTCAGTGAAAGGAATGGAATAATGAGCTCAAGCGCACCGGCATCGGCGGACGAATTCCTGACCGGGCTCAAAGGCCAGCGCGTGTTGGTGACGGCGGGTGCCGGCGGCATCGGCTTTGCCATTGCAGAGACGCTGTCGAGGCGCGGCGCGCGTGTCGTGATCTGCGATATTTCCGACGAGGCGCTGGCCGCCGCTCCAGAGAGGCTCACACTCGCCGCCGCAGTCAAAGCGGACGTTTCGCGCGACGACGATGTCGACCAGCTGTTCGAGACCGTCAAGGAGAAGCTCGGCGGGCTCGACGCCCTGATCAACAATGCCGGCATTGCCGGGCCGACCGGTGGCGTCGATGAGATCGATCCGGCAGACTGGCGGCGCTGCATAGATATCTGCCTGACCGGCCAGTTCCTGTGCGCGCGGCGTGCCGTGCCGCTGATCAAGGCGGCGGGCGGGGGCTCGATCGTCTCAATGTCTTCCGCCGCCGGCCGCCATGGCTACGCGTTCCGCACGCCGTATTCGGCTGCCAAGTTCGGCGTTGTCGGCCTGACCCAGAGTCTTGCCAAGGAACTCGGACCGCATGGGATCAGGGTCAACGCCATCTTGCCCGGCATCATCGAAGGGCCGCGCATCGACAAGGTCATTGCCGACCGGGCAAAGCAGCTCGGCGTTTCAAACGAGGAGATGACGCAGCGCTATCTGCAAAACATCTCGCTGCGCCGCATGACCAGCCCATACGATGTTGCCGCGATGGTCGCCTTCCTGCTTTCCGATGCGGGCGTCAATATTTCCGGCCAGTCGCTCGGCGTCGACGGCAACGTTGAGACACTCTGAGGGGGAGATCATGGCGAAGGTAGCAATTGTCGGAAGCGGCTTCATCGGGCGAGCGTGGGCGATCAGCTTCGCTCGTGCAGGCCATGATGTGCGCATGTGGGACCAGGCGCCGGCCGCGGCCAGCGGTGCGCGCGACTATATCGCTGGCGTGCTCGGCGACCTTGCCGCCGACGATTTGCTGCGGGGACAGGCGGTCGATGCCGTGCTTGGCCGCATCACTATTGTGGCGGAGCTTGGCGACGCCTTGGCCGATGCCGTCCACGTCCAGGAGAACACGCCGGAAAACCTTGAGGTGAAGCGGGAAGTGTTCTCCCGGATCGACGCCCTTGCCGGTCCGCAGGCGGTGATCGCCAGTTCCACCTCGGCGCTGTTGCCGTCGAAATTCACCGATCATCTTGAGGGGCGCCATCGCTGCCTCGTCGTGCACCCGATCAATCCGCCCTATCTCATCCCGGCGGCGGAAGTCGTGCCGGCGCCATGGACCTCCGCCGAAACGGTGGAAAGGACCCGCGCCTTTCTTGTCGAGGCGGGCCACGCGCCGCTGGTGATGAAGCGCGAGCTCGACGGCTTCATCATGAACCGCCTGCAAGGCGCGCTGCTGGAGGAGGCGTTCCGGCTCGTCGCCGACGGCTATGCCAGCGTCGAGGACGTCGACACGGGCCTGCGCGACGGGCTGGCGCTGCGCTGGTCGTTCACGGGTCCGTTCGAGACGATCGACCTCAATGCACCGGGTGGTGTGCGCGACTATGTCGAGCGCTACCAGACGATCTATTCCAACATCTTCCCGCAGATGCTGCGGCGCGTCGACTGGGCCGGCGAGGTCATGGAGACCGTCGAGGCCGAGCGCCGCAAGCGGCTGCCGCGAGAAGAACTCGGCGAACGGCAGGTCTGGCGCGACCGCCGGCTGATGGCACTGGCGGCGCACAAGAAAAAGTCGGATCAGGAGTTTGGACGATGACGCAAACAAGCCGCAAGCCCGGCGCCCAGCAACCCAGCGGGAAGGTCATCATCACCTGCGCGGTGACGGGGGCGATCCACACGCCGACCATGTCGCCCTATCTGCCGATCACGCCGGACCAGATCGCCCGCGAGGCGATCGCGGCGGCGGAGGCTGGTGCGGCGATCCTGCATCTGCATGCGCGCGACCCCGAGACCGGCAAGCCCGACCAGACGCCGGAGGCGTTCGCGCGTTTCCTGCCGCGCGTCAAGCAAGGCACCAATGCCGCCATCAACATCACCACCGGCGGCAGTCCCTACATGAAGGTCGAGGAGCGTGTGCGCCCCGCCGCCCAGTTCAAGCCGGAAGTCGCCTCGCTCAACATGGGCTCGATCAATTTCGGGCTCTATCACCTCGTAGACAAATACGAAACGTTCAAGTTCGACTGGGAAAGACCGCACCTGGAAGCGACACGTGATCTGGTCTTCCGCAACTCGTTCAAGGACATCGAATATATACTGGCGACCTGCTACGACAACGGCACGCGCTTCGAGTTCGAGTGCTACGACATCGCCCATCTCTATAACCTCTCCCATTTCGCCGATCGCGGGCTGGTGAAGCCGCCGTTCTTCGTGCAGTCGGTGTTCGGCCTTCTCGGCGGCATCGGCACCCATCCGGAAGACGTCGCCCATATGAAGCGCACCGCCGACCGGCTGTTCGGCGAGCAGTTCCGCTGGTCGGTCCTGGGTGCGGGCGCCAGCCAGTTGCGCATCGCCGCGCAATCGGCAGCGCTTGGCGGCAACATCCGCGTCGGGCTTGAAGACAGTCTGTGGGCCGGAAAGGGCAAGCTTGCCAAGTCAAATGCCGAGCAGGTGGTGCTTGCCCGCAAGATCATCGAAGGCCTCGGCATGGAAGTGGCAACGCCCGATGAGGCCCGCGAAATCCTGTCATTGAAAGGCGGCGACCAGGTCGCGTTTTGACCTTTGCCGCAGAGCGCCGAAACAGAGGAGGACGGCATGAAGATCGAAGTCGTGGTGGACGTGAAGACCACGCTGGGCGAGGGACCGCTGTGGGACGTTGAACAGGAGCGCCTCTACTGGATCGACAGTTTCGACGGGCGTGTGTTTCGGGCGACCGCCGACGGCCGCGAGATCCGTTGCTGGGACGTGCCGATGAAGATCGGTTCGATGGCATTGCGCAAGGACGGCGGTGGCGCGGTGGTATCGCTGCAGCGCGGTTTCCATCTGCTTGATTTCGCCACCGGCGAGGTGACGCCGATTCACGATCCGGAGCCGGACAGGCCGATGAACCGGCTCAATGACGGCAAGGTCGATCGGCGCGGCCGCTTCTTCGCCGGCTCAATGGACACGATGGAAGAGGGACCCTCCGGCGGGCTCTACCGGCTCGATCCGGATTTCTCCGTTACCAGAATAGATTCCGGCATCATCTGCTCGAACGGTCCGTGCTGGAGCCCGGACGACCGCACCTTCTATTTCGCCGACACCTGGACCGGCGAGATCTGGGCCTACGACTATAATATCGAAACAGGTGCCGCCGACAACCGGCGCACCTTCACCCGCGTCGATACCAGCCGGGGAGGGGCGGCTGACGGCTCGACCGTGGATGCGGAAGGATTCCTGTGGAACGCGCTGGTCTATGACGGCAGGCTGGTGCGTTACGCGCCCGACGGCAGCGTTGATCGCATCATCGACATGCCCGTCAAGAAGATCACCAGCGTCATGTTCGGCGGGCCGAAGCTCGACACCCTGTACGTCACTTCGATGGCCAAGCCGCCGCTGCCGCGCTTTCCAAGCGACGGTGTCTTGCGCGGCAGCCTTTTTGCCATCACCGGCCTGGGTGCAACGGGAGTTCCGGAGCCAAGATTTGCCGCATAAATCGGTGCTTAATGGCGATCATCCTCCCCGCCTCTTGGTGCCACCCCAACCTCCCGCCGCAGGGCAACCGGCGCTGGAAGCTCGTGCAGTGCGGTTCTGGCCTGGGGTCGTGTCAGGAACTAAGAGCACGATGGCGGCAGCACGGCAGGCGCTGCGCGAGCCATCACCAGTCCCGTGTTGAGGGCATGTGGGTTTCCGCCATCAACCGCTTCGTCATCGACCACAAGCTGCAGTCATAGCCCTTCGTCTGGACCGACGATCCCGACAAAATCATCACGGCCGCCGCACGCAGGCACCAGCTGCTGCAGTCGATCCATAGCAAGGCTATAGCAGTGTGGCGGTCTGCGAGTATCCACTCTCCGGCAAGCAAGCCCGGAAAGCCCGTATATTCCGGAATAAAGGAGTCTCGCCGATGAGCACCACCGTCACCGCCGCCGCCGTCTCGAAAAATGGGGCCACCGAGCCGAAACGACCAGACTAGGAAGCCAATTGACCACAATACTTGCCTGATATGCTGCCCCGGTTGCGCGCTCCAGAACGGTCACTCGTCGAGCCAGTATTGGCGGGAACAGCCGAACTGGCGCGAGGCGACAGATTGGCGCTTGGCGACAAATGCCATTGCGGAGAGACTCCGGAGCGAGTTGTTCGCTTTCGCACCAGGCACGATCGTGTAACCCTGATCGACCAGTTGCAATTTCAGCTCCCTAAGATGCCGTTTAAAGCCGTTCTCGATTTGGCTCCGAGGGTAGCGCCATCCGTTCCTGCACGCTCGGATGAGGACGTCGGAATACAATTCGGCACTGACGGCTCTCGTGGCATCTTCGGAAATCAGCTTGCCACCAGATTGCCTGCCTTCGGACAAGCATGGTCCAGCCGACAAAGGCAGCACCAGCATTGCGGCAAAGATAGATGACTTTGTCATGGATACCTCCTGTTACAGAATGGATCGGGGTCTGCGACCCGACGAAACCCTATCGACAGGAAAGCCTAGAATTGCTGGCGGTCGGATGGGATCGTTCAAATGCAGTGTTTTCGAGATCGCATCTGTAGTATTTTGCCGTGCCGGGTCGACCACAACTCGTAGCGGATCGGAGACCTGAAGCGATGCTTCGCGCCGTGAGCAATCCTCTGACCAGTCTGTCGGACCGGGAGCGGGTGGTCGCTGCAAAATTCGCCCAGGGGATGACCTATCGTGAAATCGGCGAGACGCTCTTCATAGCGCCGACTACCGTGCGGACCCATCTGTCGGCCATCTATCGGAAACTCGATATTCGCAACAAAGTGGCGCTTGCAAGCTTGCTTGCCGACCAACACGAGCAAGACACGGGCCAGGCACCATCCGGTGACCTTTCGGTAGAGGGCTCAGGGCCAACAGTCGTTGCGGTTCTCCCTTTCGACAATCTGAGTGCGGACGAACCATGGAACCGCCTGGCCGATGGCTTGTCGGCGGACATCATGGTCGATCTGGCTCGCTACCCCGATCTTGCGGTCATCGCCCGCCAGACCATGCTCTCGTACAAGGGACGGCGCGATGACGTGCGATCCATCGGGCGGGAACTGAATGCGGATTATCTACTTGAGGGGACCTTGCAGGCGGCAGCGCAGCAGCTGCGGATCTGCGTCCAACTCGTCGACGCGCGCACTGGAGTCGATTTGTGGACGGTCCGCTATGATCGATCAGCGGAAGATCTGTTTGCGATGCAGGACATGGTCACCGAAAACGTCGTCAATGTCCTTGCTAGCTGTTGCGGCAAGCTCGCAAAACTTCGACGTGATGTCGTCCGTCGAAAACACCCCGCCAGCCTTCGTGCCTATGACTACTATCTGCTCGGCGTCGAGCAGCACAATTTTTACACGCACGCTTCGAATGCGGAAGCGGTGCGGCTTCTGACGCGTGCCATCGAGCTGGACCCGGGCCTTGCCAGAGCCTGGACTGTCTTGGGGCTGGCGCATGCCGTCGCCGCCATCAATGCGTTTACCAATAAACCTTCCGTCGCAAAGGAGCGCTGGAAACTGTGCCTCGAACGAGCTTTGGCGCTCGACGCGGGTGATACCCATGCGCGCATATGTCTAGCCGAGCTGCGGGCCTTGCAGGGCGATCTCGATGCCACAGCAAGAGAACATGATCTTGCCTTGGCGGCCGCCCCGCACGATGCCGATACCCTCGCCTTGCTTGCCGGAGGAAAGGCATTCGTGACAGGCGACCCGCAGGAAGGATATGAATTGGCGAACCGCGCGATCCGTCTCAATCCACATGTTTCCTGGTACTATAGCATGCTGGGCCGGTCGAGCTTCGTTGTAGGTCTCCACAGGGAGTGCCTGACCGCGTTCAGCCAAGCTCCGCCGGACTCGCCTGCAACGCTGCTGTTCCAGGCCATGGCGCACGCCATGCTCGGCGAAACACCTCAGGCAATAAAAATTGCCAACCGGTTGGCGAGAGAATTTCCAGACATTTCGGCCGAAGGATTTATCGGCTCCTATCCAGTCACCAATCCTCCCGCAATTGCCGCGATCCGGGAGGGCGCCCGCCGCGCGGGGCTGGCCTAGCTTCAATTGAGATACCATTGTGGAGCCCTCGGCGCGACCCTGTTGATTGCCTGTGTGTCGTAGACGCTCTCGGCTACGCGCAGGCGCAGAATCCGCTCACCATCATTGCACCAGTGTCTGGTCAGACTGTTGATGGGACGCTCTCCTTTTCCGGGACGGCTTCCGTCAACAGCATTCCGCTAAACTGTCGTAAGCGCGTACCGGAAAGAGCAGGAAGCGCACGGCCAGCTCGATCGATTGCAGAGCGCATCGGATGCGGACCGCGTCCTCCATCTACGACCGCACAAGATTGTCAACAATCTGTAAAAGTTTTGTTGACAGATAATAGATTTGAGCCCTCACTCACAAAACTCCGCGTATCGGTCGAGTTCTGTCGCAACAATGCGCGGCCTCCAAAGGGGAAAGAACAATGATCAATAGACGTTCAATAATCACATACGCGGCGCTCAGCGCAGTCTCTGCGCTGGCAATCATGGCCGGCGGCACAATCACGGTGCACGCCGCCAACAAGGAACTCAAGATCGGCTTTGTCGGCGTGACGAGTGGCGCGGCCGCTGCGTGGGGCACATCCAACGTCCGCTCGATGCAGACGCGCGCCGCCTGGATCAACGAAACCGGCGGTGTGAAGATTGGTGACGAGACCTATGACATCAAAATCGTCACCTTCGACGATCAGAAGGACCCGAAGCGGGCGATCGCCGGCATGGAGAAGATGGCCCAGGAGGGCATCCACTATGTCGTCGGTCCGAATGTCGACGACGGCGCGGCGGCGGTGCGTCCCGTGGCAGAATCCAAGGGCATCATCTATTTTCCCTACGCATTCCCGAAGGAACTCTACACCCCGCCGGCGTCCAACGCCGTGCTCGGCATGATCGCCAACTACCAGTCAGCTCCGGCGATCTACAAATATCTCATGGAAAACAGGGGCGTGAGAAAAGTTGCCTTTGTCGCCGCCAACGAATCCGATCCGCTGAGCCAGCGGGATGGCGGTGTTGCCGCGGCAAAGGCGCTCGGGCTTGAGGTTGTGGCTGCCACGGATGTCTACCAAAACGATACCCGCGATTTCACGCCGGTACTGACGCCGATCGTGTTGCAAAAACCGGACCTGCTGGTGCTTTCGGGTGTCGCGCCCGGCAATGCGCCGCTGCTGATCCGCGCCGCGCGCGAGCTCGGCTACGAAGGTCTGATCTCCACCGAAACGGCGCAGGATGCCAAGGTGCTGGAAGAGGGCGCGGGCGAGTTGGCCAACGGCTTCATCTCAGTCGGCGGCGCATCGACGCCCGAAATCGCGTCCGACATGATGAAGGAGTTCGTCGACCGCTATACGAAAATGTTCGGCGAATACAATGACGAGTCCAACACCAAGGTCTACGCGCTCGAATACATCATCGAGACGCTGAAGGCGAACCCGGCCGCGATCGACAATGTCGAGGAGTTCAAGAAGACGATCGACACTTTCTCGGCGCCCAATCCCTATCTGAAGGGCGATGCCAAGCTGACCTATGTCGGAATGACGTCGTTTGGCCAGAAGCGCCAGCTTTCGGTCCCGATGGTGGTCACGGAATACCGCGACGGCAAGTTCGAGACGCTCTTCGTCGCTCAAGTCGATTGACGCAACTGCACTGAAGCGGATTGCCGCGGAGGCTCGTGCATTCGTCTTGAGCCTCTGAATGGCCGGGAAACCATCCTGATGGAACAAGTCATCGCCAACGGGCTCTATCTTGGCGCGCAATACGCCTTGATCGCGCTCGGTCTGACCCTGATCTTCGCGCTGATGAACGTGCTTAACTTTGCCCATGGGCAGATGTACGTTCTCGGCGGCTTCATCACCTACACCGTCTATGGCCAGCTCGGCATGCCTTTCGTCGTCGCGCTCGTTGCGTCCGGGATCACGCTGCTGGTCATTGGAGCGCTGGTCGAGAAATTCCTTTTCAGAACGGTGATCAAGCGAAGCGTGCGGGAGGAAAGTACGATGCTTCTCGCGGCGGCGGTCGCATTTTTCCTCGACGCCGTGATCCTCCTCCTGTTCGGTGAAAAGCAGCGCGGCGTGCCGAAGATCGTCAACGGCGTCTTCGTCTCCGACAGCCTCATAATGCCTTACGACCGGCTGCTGGTCGGCGCACTCGCCATACTGTTCATCGCCTCCTTCGTGCTTTTCATGCAGTACAGCAAGCCGGGACGCGCCATGCGGGCGCTGGCGCAGGACCGGGTCGCGGCGCAGCTTATGGGCGTCGAGGTCGACCGCTATTCGATGATCGGCTTTGCGCTCGGCGCCATGCTTGCCGGCATAGTCGGCGGGCTGCTGGTCGCCATCACCGGCGTCAATTCGGGCATCGGCGGGCCGATCTCGATCAAGGCGTTCTTGATGGTGATGATCGGCGGGGCCGGCGTGGTCAGCGGAGCAATCGCCGGCGGCTTCATCCTCGGCATGATGGAATCGGTCGGCCTGACGGTGCTACGCCAATATGGCGACGTCACTTATCTCGTCATCTTCGCCGCGCTGATGGTGTTCCTGAGCATCCGCCCGAACGGGCTCATGGGCAAGCCGTGGGGGTGATCGACATGAAGCGTACACGCAACATCCTCGGCGTCGCTGTCTTCCTGCTGGTCGTACTCATCGGCGTGCCCTGGCTGATCGAGGCGACCGGTCGGCTCGACCTCTACTACACGCTGACTTCGGTCGCGCTGCTCAGCATCGCCAGCGCCGGGGTGTGGGTGACTTTTTACATCGGCCGCATCAATATCGGCCAGGGCGCCTTCGCGCTTATGGGCGGCTATGTTTCGGCCATCCTTGTCGTCCAGTATGGTGTGTCGTTCTGGCTGACACTGCCGCTGGCTGGGCTGTTCTGCGCCGCTGCAAGCGTGCTGATCGGGCTGCCCATCCTCAGGCTTCGCGGCGTCTATTTCGCCATGGTCACGCTGGTTTTGACCGAAGTGGCGCGGCTGCTCGCGCTGGCGCTGCCGATCACCAACGGAGCCAAGGGCATGGTCAGCATTCCGCTCCCCGGCGGCATCTCGATCTTCGGGCTGACCATCCTTCCGGATTTCGCGACGCTCGCCAATCCGCGTCCCGCCTTCTATCTGGTGTCGGTTGCGCTGATGGTGCTGTGCTTTGCCGGGCTTTACCGCCTTGTCCATTCGCGCATCGGCAAACTCTGCCAGTCGTTGCAGCAGAACGAGGAACTGGCCTCCTCGATCGGCGTCAACATCGCCTATCTGCGCGTCATCGCTTATGCCATCTCCTCATTCCTCGGCGGTCTCGGCGGTGCGATGTTCGTCGCCATCTCGCAATCGATCTATCCGTCGAGCTTCACCGTCACCGACTCGGTGAACTTCATGCTGAACTGCTTCCTCGGCGGTCTCGGCCACGTCTTCGGGCCGATGATCGGCACCTTCGTGCTCTATTTCGGCTGGGATTTCCTGTTTGAGACCGGCGAGTTCCAGTTGCTGATCTTCTCTTCGGTGCTGATCGCGCTGATGCTGTTCCTTCCCAACGGCCTGCTCAGCCTCAGGCTGTTCGGCAAGAAGCAGGGCTAGGACCATGACTGAGCTTCTCCAGATCAAGGCAGTGA
Source organism: Mesorhizobium sp. M0296 (assembly GCF_040321675.1). Lineage (NCBI taxonomy): Bacteria > Pseudomonadati > Pseudomonadota > Alphaproteobacteria > Hyphomicrobiales > Phyllobacteriaceae > Mesorhizobium > Mesorhizobium sp. M0296. Next base: position 3,927 of record NZ_JAMYRZ010000035.1, on the reverse strand, counting down.
CCAAACGCTTCGGCGGGCTGGTCGCGGTCAACAATGTTTCCTTCGCGGTCCGCGAACGCGAGATCCTTTCCGTCATCGGCCCCAACGGCGCCGGCAAGTCGACGCTGTTCAAGCTGATTTCCTCTTTCCTCAATCCGACCTCGGGCGAAGTGCTGTTCCGGGGAGAGCGGATTTCAGGCCTGGCGCCGCATATCGTCGCCCGGAAGGGCGTGGTGCGCACGTTCCAGGAGACGACGATCTTCAAGGGCATGACGGTGCGCGACAATGTCATAATCGCGCATCACCTGCGTTCCAATGCCAGCCTTGCCGGCTTCTATCTCGGCACGAATACCGCACGGCGCGACGAGGATGAATTCGGCCGCTCGGCCGACGAGATCATCGACTTCCTCGGTCTCGGCGCGCAACGGCATGAGATCGCCAGCACGCTGCCACACGGCCATCTGCGCGCGCTCGGGATTGCCATCGGGCTCGCCACGAACCCGACCGTGCTTCTGCTCGACGAGCCCTTCGCCGGCATGAACCATGACGAAACCGTGCGCGCGGTGGAGATGGTGCGCGGCGTGCGGAAGCGCGGCGTGACTGTCCTGCTGGTCGAGCACGATATGCCCGCCGTCATGAACATTTCCGACCGCATCGTCGTCCTGAACTTCGGTGTGAAAATCGCCGAGGGAACGCCGAAGGAAATCCAGGAGAACGAAAAGGTCATCGAGGCCTATCTCGGCGCCGAAGATGAGACGATCGGATTTTAGCCATGAGCGAACTGCTGAAAGTCTCCGACGTCGAACTCTACTACGACCATGTCTATGCACTGAAGGGTGTGTCGCTGAGCGTCAACGAGGGCGAGACGGTAGCGCTGATCGGCGCGAACGGCGCGGGCAAATCTTCGATCCTGCGCGCCATCACCGGCCTGAAGAAGGTCCGCAGCGGCGAGATTCATTTCCAGGGCCACCGCATCGACGGAACGCGCCCGGACGAGCTGGTCAGGATGGGCATCGCCATGGTACCTGAGGGTCGTCGCGTCTTTTCCTACATGACGGTGCGCGACAATCTGATGATGGGCGCCTTCACCCGCACCGACAAGGCCGAAATCGCAAGGACGCTGGACATGGTGCTCGGGCGCTTCCCGCGCCTGAAGGAACGCTATTCCCAGACGGCGGGTACGATGAGCGGCGGCGAACAGCAGATGCTGGTGATCGGGCGGGCGCTGATGGCCAAACCGAAGCTTCTGCTGCTCGATGAACCCTCGCTCGGCGTCGCGCCGAAGCTCGTTCAGGACATCGCCCGCTCGATCGTCGCGATCAACCGCGACGAAAAGGTCAGCGTGCTGCTGGTCGAGCAGAATTCGCGCATGGCGCTGCGCATCTCGCAGCGCGCCTACGCACTGACGACCGGAAAGATCGCGCTGGCCGGACATTCGGCTGAGCTGCTTGGCGACGACCGGGTCAAGAAACTCTATCTCGGCGGCGAAATATGAAAGCGCAAATGGACGTACTCGTCGTCAATCCCAACACCACCGCGTCCATGACCGAAAAGATCGGCGAGGCGGCGCGCCGCGCGGCTTCGGCCGGCACCAGGATCATCGCCGTCAATCCGAAGGACGGGCCGCCGAGCGTCGAAGGCTATTTCGACGAGGTCTTCGCCATCCCGGGAATGATCGGCGAGATCCAAAAACATCCGGCGGCGAGCGCCTGCGTCATCGCCTGCTTCGACGACACCGGCCTCGACGCAGTACGCTGCGTCGGCGAGATGCCGGTGGTCGGTATCGGCGAAGCGGCGTTTCACATGGCGAGCCTGATTGCCGGCAAGTTCAGCGTGGTGACGACGCTGTCGCGTTCGGTGCCGGCGATCGAGCACAATCTGGTGCGCTACGGCCTCGCCAGCCGCTGCGCCAGGGTGCGGGCCAGCGACGTTCCCGTTCTGGAGCTCGAAGTGCCCGGCTCCAACGCCCGCCATCGAATTTCGGAGGAGATCGAGCGCGCCATCCGCGACGACCGGGCCGAAGCGATTGTGCTGGGATGCGCCGGCATGGCCGACCTCGCCGCCGCGCTCAGCCGTGAACATAGCCTTCCCGTGCTCGACGGCGTCGCCTGCGCAGTAAAACTCTGTGAGAGCCTCGTCGGCCTTGGCCTGTCGACCTCAAAGCGCGGCGGCTACCAGGTTCCACTCGAAAAATCCTTCGCCGGAATCTTTGCGTCCTTTTCGCCCTCCGGCCGTGTATCCTGATGCGTGCAAAATTGTTGACATTCCCACACAGGATGTTCGATGTCCGGCCGGAAACGCGGTGTTCGCGCCGCTAAGCGATCCGGCCGCCGGGACACTGAGACGATGGACCTGCTTGGGCCAAAGCCACGGGATGGCGACAAGCCGACGATGCGCTGGTTTCCGGTCTATGCCGGCCTGCGCGATGCCATCGTCAGCCACCGCCTCGCACCGGGCACAAAACTACCCGAGGACGAACTCGCCTCGATCTATTCGGTGAGCCGCGCGGTGATACGCGCGGCGCTGCAGGCGCTGTCGCATGACCGCTTGGCTCGGCTCGAGCCGAACCGCGGCGCGTTCGTCGCCCAGCCGACCAGGCAGGAAGCGCGCGAGGTGTTCGAAGCGCGGGCGCTGATCGAGCCCAAGGTCGCGGCGCTTGCCGCCGAAGTGGCAAAGCCGGCCGAGATCGCGCAACTGCGGCTTCATCTCGAAAAAGAGCACGAGGCCCTGCATGCCGGCCGCGACAGCGACGCCATCATGCTGTCGGCAAAATTCCATGTCGGCATCGCCGAAATCGCCGGCCATTCTATCCTGACCGGTTTCGTCAAAGACCTGCTGTCGCGGTCGTCGCTGATCATCGCGCTCTACTGGCGCCGCCGCGACACCACCTGCGAAAGCCACGCCCATCACGCCCTCGTCGATGCCATCGAAAAGCACGACGCACAAAACGCGTCCGACCTGATGCAAAGCCATCTCGTCGAACTTCTGTCGGGCCTTGATCTGTCGCTTGGCGAGAAGAAGCCCGAGAGCCTGTCGGACATCTTGCGCTGATCTGCGCTGTCAAACTCTTCGCCAAGCTTCGCATTGCAGATGTCGTCGCGATGCTGGACGAATATCGGATCACCCGCAACCGACACCGGCCAACGAAGCTCGCGCGTAAGTGGCCGCTCTCAAAGCTAGTAAAGCCGAAGTGCCATACTGGATCGCCCCCGATCGGGCGCTCACGGCGAAGCCAGGATGCACGTCACCTCGCAATCCTGACCTGACGCCTACCTCTGAAACGTCCCAATGCGACATTTCTACTTGCCAGCAACGCGACATTCGAACTTGGTTGCAACATGATCCCAGGTTGATTGGCGATCCTGCCCCGGTCCATCCGGTTCCGAAACGGCACCATGCGCCATCTTGGGACGTTCGCCAATGCGGCGGGGAACTTCGCGATCCGACCCTTCTCGGACCTTCCCTGAATGCAAGATCACGGGCAGGTTCTGACCCTATTCCCGACCTTGACAGCCAAGTGCAATATGCGCCAGTTGCGTCTTCGGTCGTTGCAAGCCTTGACACGATATGATTCAGCATTGTTGGGCGGCAGCCCGAGGATTGAAACCGATATTCGCCTCGCTGGAATGTCTAACGCGACTCCGTCATGATCTTCCGGCCCTGTCGAGCGACGCTGCCAAAGCCGTTGACGCCAACGCAGGTGATGAGGGCAGGCTAGACCAGTGCAGCAGATCCGCCCGGCGACTTTTCTTTTTGCGGCCCGAGCCCTGCGCGACATGGGCGATGGCTTCGTGGCCGTTCTGTTGCCGGTCTATCTCCTCGCATTAGGCTTCGCGCCTCTGCAGGTCGGCATCATTGCAACCGGATCGCTGCTCGGTTCAGCGCTCTTGACCATCGCCGTCGGACTCCTTGGTGCCCGACACGATCACCGCCAACTCCTGCTTGCCG
>NZ_JAMYRZ010000034.1:0-74343 GCF_040321675.1 Mesorhizobium sp. M0296 | reverse complement strand
ATGCAGGACTGCGCGCTTCCGTTGCGATGTCACCGTGACTGAAGTTGGCTGACAGCTACTCGCGACCGTCGAATGCCACGCAGAGGCCCATGGCAGTTGCTGCCTCGATGATTGCCTCGGTTAATTCTTCGTCGGAGGCCACCAAATAAGGCGCAGCCTCCCGCGCTTCGCGTAGTGCCGCTTTGATCGAGACGGTCCGCCCTGTTGAGGAGTACAGTGATTGCTTGCTCTAGAAGCGGACCGACCCTTTGCGCGACGCTCATCCAGCCCTCCCCAGGGACACGCCGAAGGGCAATCTACTCACTTCCTGACGGACATCAACGCCATGTACAAATCGTACAAATTGGCACGGTGCTAGGCCGCGACAGTCAGGAATTGTAGAATTTCTGTGGTGGGGATCGGACACCAGCTCGCGAAGACCCTCATGCTCCTCCTCGATCCTATTGACGCGCCTCGAGCCGCCTTTCTCCCACAATTCCAGGTCGGTCTGTCCTGACGTACACCGCAGGCGAGAACCAATGGGTTGCCATGAGGTTATTCGCGAAGATCGAACCCGACGAACAGGCCAAAGGCTGGGGCAACATTGACAATAAGCTCCACCAGCTCGCAGTCAGTTTCCGCCAGATGTGGCCCGTCTCGGCGCACCGCCGCAATAGTCTCTTTGACGGAGATGATTTGGCCGCGACGGGCTTGTAGGATCAGCTCGTGAACAAGGTGTTTGGCAGTCACTTTGTCGGGTCGGCAGTTCGTCCAAACGTTCATACAAGGCCTCCCACCTCAGCGAGAACCCAAGAGAACATTCATGATCCTCTGTCGAGAAAAATCAAGAAGAATGTTTGATAACTTCTGAGTGGGAATCAGGGGGACAAGCCACGAAGCGAGCCTCTATACTCTTTGAGCTGACGCTCAGCCAGCCGGCTAGGGACCTTCTTCCGTCGGGCCCTGTTTGGCCCGATCAATAGCCGCAAGTAATGACTGTAGGGTTGGCGGCAGTTCTGGTTCGACCTCCAGATTTAAGAACGTTTGTACGTGATGACGATAGCCTTCGGAACGGATCAGTTTCCGAAACGCTTCGGAGACAGACTGATGGTCTGCTTTGTTGCTCGTTGTCATGTTCGGGAAGTCCGTCCCAATCAGCCGCAACTCGCCCGCAACGAATGGGTTCCATCAGGAGGTCGGAATATTTGGTAGAAATTTCTAACCGGGAGATCGGATAACTGGCTCGCGCGAAGACCCCCCGTGCCACCTTCGTTTGCCGCAGCATCATCCTCGCTCTTTGAACTGAAGATTTGTGCCGGTCTGGCGTCCGCGTGGCACATCGTGAACGTTGGAATGCTTCTGTCCAATGTTTGCTCACGCTGTGATGCCAATAGGGCAGGCTCTTGCGGCGGGGTGCCGCAAGGCCGCGACAAATGAAACGCCGGCGCAGTTCAACCCACGCGACGTCGTTCAAAGCTGGGGGGATCGATCTCCATCAAGCGGTCTGCGGCCTCGACCGCAGTTCGTATCCTGCTGCACAGCGCGAGATTTTCGGCCAGCATTTCTTCAGTGCGTTGAAGCGCGAGCTCGGTCCGGTGGATGCGCTGCCTGGCATTGGCAACTTCCGATGTCAAAATATCGACCGCCATCCCGTGGCCGTGGGGTTCCATAGTGTCCATGGGTTTCTAATACATGGGGGGCGATATCGTTCCGTGATGTCGGGCGAAACGGCGGGCCGCAGAATAGCGCTATGGGCCGAATGACCAATGCACTCCCTGTCAAAACAGCGCCAGAAACAGGCGAACGGCTTCGGCCGCTCTACCTGCCACGGGCAGAGGCGATCACGGTCCAGAGGGCCATTGATCTGTTCAGGCACGACTACAACGTAAGCGAAGACACACTCAGGCGGCTGGTGATCAAGCACCGTCTTCACAACCAGACAATGCCCGGTGCTCCGTGGAGAATAAGCGCTCCCGGTTTGGCTATGGCGCTCGCCGGCGATGATGACGCGCTTGCGCGGTTGAGGCGGGACGATCGCGAGCATCCGGACGTAACCCGGTATTTCAAGCGGCTCGGCATCCCGCGACCCTGACCTGTTATCAAAAGTTATGGTCGCGGCGACTGTCTAAAATAGACATTAAGTAGATGTCGCGGCCCGACAGGGCTCCACACAAGAGCGAACCGTTGCTGCCTTGCGCATCGCCCTCTAGGCCGCCGGCGTCGAGTTCATCCCGGAGAACGGCAGCCGCGCCGGCGTGAGGCTCCGCAAGCCTTAGGCCGTAGGCTCGTTACTGCGCAGCCACACACCTGCTTTTCGCCATCGGACGAAGCAGTTGCAACAGGTGGTGCGCGGGCCATAGCGCTGAGGCAGGTCGCGCCATGGAGCACCGGAGCGCAGCACCCAGAAGATGCCGTTCAGCACGCGCCGATCATCAACACGTGGCACACCTCTTGGCTTGTTGGGTAGACGCTTTATTCCATTGCTGACCATTGTCCAAAAGCGCTGTTAACCAAATTTTCTCACCCGCCAATGCTTATTCGCGCGACTGAAGGGGTGAGGTGATCGATGTGTGATTCAAACATAAGCGCGTTTCCGCTGCATCGGCGGCGGAAGTTGGTCGAAGGGATCGCCCGGGTCCTGGAATCCAAGAACGGGAAGGACGCGAACGCCTTCTGGCGCAACACCGCCAAGGCAATTCTCGTTCAACTGTCCGAATCAGGAATTGCACCCGGGGTCGCCGAACAGGAAGTTGGAACGCTTCTTCATGCTGTCTTGGGCGATATCGCCACCCGCAGTGCTGCGAAACTTGCACAATAGCATCGGCTCACGATGAAGGATTGCCGCATAGAGACGCCCCGGGCTCCACAAGCGTAGCACCACTGCATCCGTCAAACGCAGGTTTCTCACTGCGGATGAAAAGATAGGCGCGTTCGTCGAAATCATGCGCGCGAATGTGCTTTCGGGCGAGATACGGCTCCGCCTCGCCTGTCCGGCGGTCATCGACCAAATCGAGGTAGGCGATGCGGAAACCCGCATTCACGGAAGGCCGACGGACCTTTTCCACGAGCTGAACCCGCAAAACCAATGAGCCGCCGTTGAGTTCCACACTGCCTTTTTATGCGACTTTGCAGGCACAAAGGACGAACATTCATTGGTCCAGGTTTTCAGCTTGTCACCTTGAGGTCACCTCGCGCCAACTCCCGATGTTGTGCTGCCCAAAGGGTTTCCACCGCATCCGGCACTACGGCCTGCTTGCCGGCTCTGCTCGCAAGGCCAGCCTTGCGCGCGCCCGTGAACTGCTGAGCGTCGCCGCGCCATCCAATGACGACACGACGGACGAATCGGGCGACTTCAGCCCGTCGTGCCCCTGCTGCGGCGGACGCATGATCGTGATCGAGACGTTCGAACGCTGGAGGCAGCCACGCGGACCGCCGGACGCAACCGCGACGAACCGGGAGACCGCTCCATGACCCGGCATGGAATGGTTCAGCCTTCAGCCGTAGGTACTCAGCTTCCGGCAACGGACCCCACCCATGTCCATGATGATCACCGAGACCGAAAGGGCAGCGTCAGGCCGTTCATCGTGCCGGCAATACCGCGCGGAGGCGCAACGAGGCGGCCTGTCCGCATTCATCCCAGCGCTTCCCAGCCTCGGTCGTGCAATCGCCGACATCAGCCGCAAATCGAAATCCCCATAGCCATCGACTGTGGCCCGCGGGTTCCTTCCTCGGGGACTTTCGTACGCCTGCCGGCGCCCGAAACTCTTATATGGGATGGTCAACTACAAACGGCGTCACGTCGACATTGTCATGTACCTCCGGGCAATCCGTAGATCCATTCGATGGGTCCGTTTGCGTGACGCGGTTCGCGAACGAACCCAGTCCACCTTATATTCGGTCAGGGCGCATGCACCTGTTCCATGATCCCGCTTGCGGCGGATTCGGACCCAAGAGACGAAACCATTCTTCAGCGGCGGCTGTTTGAGGCCATGAGTTTCGTCGGTTCGTCTACCGAGGATCTGCCAGGCCTGATCGGTCCTGGAGATTGTTAGAATCGATTGGCGTCTACGCTGATGGTTTCGTCAGGAGAGCTCCTTCTATAACGACTCCGGCGTTCACGTATTTCCACAGCGCAACAAGCAGTTTCCGAGCGAGGGCGATGATCGCCGTCTTCTTGTACCGGCCACCATTCTGGATGACTCGCGCCCTGAACCACTGGCTGAGTGCGGAATTGGGTTGATGGCGCACCCAGAGCCACGCAACCTGGACAAGCGTCGACCGGAGCCTAGGATTGCCGGACTTCGAGACTCCCTGCTCGCAATTAATCTGCCCACTTTGCCAGGGCGTTGGCACCAAACCAGCGTAGGCGGCAACCTGTCGTCGATTGTCAAACTTGCGCGACAATCCCTCAGACCACAGGACGGCCGCGAACTCAGGACCAATTCCTTTGAGGCTGAGCAGCAGGGCCGGTGTGGGCACATCTGCCGCGACGAGCATGGCGTCGCGGGCCTCTTCAACATCCTTGATCTGCTGGATCAGCAACTCGATGCGATCAAGTTCGCGGCTGATCTGCGCCTTGAGCGCTGGCGGCAGTGGACGCCCATCTGCGGTAATGAGCGCGTCGAGGCATTTGCGTCATCGCCTTTTAGTGGTTCGTATCCGGACACACCTTGGCTGAACAAAAGGCCCTTTATCCTGTTGACGTGCCTGATCCGCTCGTTTGTCAGCGCCTTCCGCTCCCGCACCAACCGGCGACGGTCTTCCTCCTCCGGGGTTGGCACTCGCAACATCGCGCAAACCCTAGGCTCGCCGCGGTTGTGGGCCAACAACGCTCGAACCAGTGCTTCCCCGTCAATCCTGTCGTTCTTGCCCCGCCGACGGCGACGCGATGTGGCAATGGATGCCGGGTCAACGACATAACTCTCGATGCCTTCGCGTTCGAGGACCCGATGTATCCAGAATCCATCCAGACCAGCTTCCTGGATTGATATGATCCGGAAGCTCTGCCCTGTCCGCACTTCCGCCTTTCGTTGCAGCTCTGCGAAGTGATCGAGCAAACCCGGAATGTCGCGCCCCGACACGAGGTGTCTCGACATTCTCTCGCCCCCACCTGGCGAAAGCGAAGTCACGAGCCATTTTGAACGAGACAGTTCTAACGAGACAAATATTGCGGCAAGATCGCCGGGGATAGCGGCCGGGGCTTTGGTGGTGTTGGCTTGCATGCTGACCTCCAGGTGATGTTTGGCGACTTCACTCTGGCAGAGCGCTGGTCGCCTTCCATCCCCATAGGATCTTCACGATAGCGGACCGGCAGATTTCAGGCAGAAATAGTCGGAAGCGGACATTTAGGCACGCCGCTTGCATAGTAGTTAACTGACCGAAGCGGTACGGGAGCAGGTCGACTGCCCCACCAAGCCTCAGGCTCCTCTCACTGGCATCGCAACCAGGACGGAGCCCTCTTTGACCCTCGCAGGATAGGTCCTGAGATTGACACATGGCGGCAGCCGCTTTGCCGCGCCGGTGCGATAGTCAAAGGCGCCCGCGTGCTTGGGGCATTCGACCTCGTAATCCATGACCAGTCCGTCGGCGATGTGTACCGCTTCGTGCGTGCATAGGCCGTCGGTGCAGAACACTTCATCATCGGGCGAGCGGAAGATGGCGTAGGTACGGCCATCATGGTCAAAACGGCGGGCACCTTCCTGTTCGATATCGTGGAGGCCGCAGACCGTGATCCAGCTGGACATTTTTTCCTCTATGAGTTGCGGTCGGGCCTCCGGAACGGCAATGCCGCCCGGAGGCCCCGGTCCTGGGCTCAGTTCTTGTTGAGGTAGTCGGCGGCGTTGGCCGGGGTCACCAGTTCGAACGGCACGTAGACGACGCGTTCGACTTTCTCGCCCTTGGCCAGCGCGAGTGCGGCGTCGACGCCGCCGCCACCCTGGCCCTTGGCGTTCTGGAACACGGTGACCGCGAGATCGCCGGCCTTCATCGCCTGCAAGCCGTCCTGCGTGGCGTCGATGCCGCCGACGACGACGTTCTTCATGTCGACGCCGTTGGCCTTGAGCGCCAGGATGGCACCGATAGCGGATTCGTCATTGTTGGCGATGACGGCGTCCGGCGCGCCGCCGGCGGTCAGCCAGTTGGTCATCAGGGTCTGGGCATTGTCGCGCGACCATTCGGACGACTGCTTGTCGACGATCTTGATGAAGTTGCACATGTCGGTGCCGAAGATCTGCTCGACATCCTTGGTCCGCTGCAGGGCCGCCTGGTGGACGAGGCTGCCCATGACGATGTAGGCTTTGGCACCTGCCGACTTGCCCTTGGCGCGCAGCATCTTGCACACCTCGAACGCTTCCAGCGTGCCGGACTCCACCTCGTTGGAGCCGACATAGACCTGTTTCTCCGGCAGGTTCGCCATGTCTGACGGTTCGAGGTTGACGAAGACCAGTGGGATGCCGGCCTTGGCAGCTTCCTCGCTGAGCGTCCTTGACGCATTGGTGTCGACCAGGGTGACGATGATGGCGTCTACGCCGGTGGCGATGAAGTTCTTCACCTGGTCGAGTTGCTTGGCGACGTCGTTCTGCGCGTCCTCGACCTGGATGCCGGCGGCCTTGTCCTTGGCGCGGGCCTGCATGCCGTCCCTCAGCAACGTCTGAAAGTTGTTGTCGAAGTTGACGATGCTGACGCCAATTTTTGCAGCCATCGCATTGGTCGACATCAAGGCCGCCAACGCGGTCGAAATGAAAAGCTTCTTCACGGTTTTCCTCCCTTGTGGATGGAGTGCCGGTTCACCCCTCCTTTGACTTCCGGCCCTTGCGGGATGGCTTGCGCCGACGCCTCGCGTGGCTGTCTGATCGGGCTGTCATTGGGCGGCGTTGGCGCGCGCCTTCTTCTTCTCGTAGCGGGCCTGCATGCGGGCCTCGCCTTCCTTGCTGCCGTCGTGGAAAGTGCCCAACCATCGGTCGAACGGGATGAGGCCGTCGCCGTAGTTCACCTCGAAATATTTGTGATGGAGGTAATGGATGTAGGCGTGGCTATCGATGCCGGTGTCCTCGCCGAGTTCGACCTTGTCGAAGCCGACATGACCGGGAATGGCGCCGAAGCCGGCATAGTGGAGCTGGTAAAGCGCAAGCAGCGGGTTCGACGGGATGACCAGGTGCCAGAGTGCAACGCCGAGATAGCCGAACTGCTCGACGGGGTGCATCGACAGCGACGACCAGGGCGACGGGTTGACGGAGTTGTGGTGCACCGAATGCACCCATTTGTAGAGCGGCGGCCAGTGGATTGCCCGGTGCAGCAAGAAGAAATGCGTCTCGTGGATGATTGGCACCACCAGCGCCAGGCAAAACAAGTACACGGGATGATCGGCGACTGTCAGCCACGGCACGTAGCCATTGGCATAGGCGTAGAGGATCGCGACCTCGATCGCCGTCCAGATCGGCATGCCGGTGCCGAAGGTACGCAGCATGTTGTCGAGGTTCTGGTTCTCGAAGAAGAAAGCCTTGCTCTTCTGCTCGGAGGGCCATTTGCCGTTGTATTTGAAGCGATTGCCCTGGGCTCTCACAATGTAGAGCCGGAGCTCGAAGACGCCGAAGAAAACAAGCAGCGCCGCGCAGTTGACGAGGAAGAGCCTGAGGATCCATCCGACGCTCAGCGTCTTCATGACCTCCACGTCGGGCAGCACGTACTGCCACCACGCGACCGCCGAGAGCGCGAACAGCAGATTGTAGGGCAGGAAATAGTGCGGCAGCCATTTCAGTAGCGCCAGCGGACGCGGCGGAAACGCGAACAGCGGCGCGGTGCCTGCCGGCTCGCTCGGAGCCCAGTCGCCTCTTTTGTTGCGCGTGCCGTATTTCAGGTCGTCCATGTCGATCTCACAGGGATTGGGAAAGGGTGAGGAAGCGGTCATAGGCGGCATCGTCCATGTCGACCTGGTGCTTCGCTTCGGGATAGGCGCCGGCTATCACATCGCGGCCGAAGGCGCGGAAGGCGGCGATGCGCTTTTCCTGCAGTTCGGCGTCTAGTGTCACGAAATCGGCATAGCGTTTGGCGTGGCGCGGATAGTGACCGGTGTGGGTGCCGAGCACGTCACTGGAAAACAGGTACTGAGTGTCGCAGGCGCTGCCGCAGCCCATGCCCATGGTGATCAGTGGGGTCGAGCGCGTGATGTGATCGGCAAGCCGCACCGGCACGACCTCGACCTCGATGCAGGCGGCACCGGCATTCTCAAGGTCCTTGGCCGCGCGCAGCACCTTGAAGGCTTCTTCGGCGGTCTTTCCAATGGCGCGAAAATTCGTCCAAGTAGCGCGGTTCGGCACCAGGCCGACATGGCCGGTAACCGGAATGCCCTCCGCCGCCATCGCCTCGATGAAGCGCGGTGAATGCGAGCAATAGACGGCGTCGGCGCCGCGCTCGATCATGTCAAAGCCGAGCCGTACCGCCTCGTCGGGCGAGGCGACCGCGCCATGCGGCATGCCGACCGACAAGAAGGCGAAAGGCGCCGCCTCACGGATCAATTCCAGATTGTGGTCGGACTCGCTGGAGAGGATTACGATATCGCAGGCGACAGCCGCGGCGGCCTCAGCCGGCGTGTCGACGTGAAGCTGCAGCCATTTGCGGCTGCCCTTGGCGCTCCTCAGATCGTAGGCCGTCAGCCGTCTCGTCACTAGTCGTCCTCCCTTCGCGGAGCGCCATTGCATGTGACAGAATGCCCCCTCACCCGGATTGACATCCGATTTGTGGCAATCCGACCTTTCCTCGAGGGGAAAGGGAGATCGTCTGCGCTTGGCGCCAGCCTCTTCTCCCAACGGGGAAGGCGGATGCAAAGCGGCTGGATGAGGGGGGCGAACTTCACATGCGATCCCCGTCCGTTCGCAGGGAGTTAGCACCGTGACGGAGGCGAAGCTCGCTCTATCTTGATCAAATCAGATCAAAGGTTCTCGGCAGTGAAGGTGACGAAGCGGATCGGCGGGTTTTCGACTTGCAGGTCGTGCAGGTTCAATGTCGCCAGCACGAGGTCCATGGCTCGCCTCGCCTGCGCCTCGGGTGCCTGGTCGAGCACGACATCCATCGTACCCTCGCGAAGTGCAACGGCGCTGCGCTCGGTGAGCTCGTGGCCGACGAAGAAGACCTGGCGTCCGAGCGGATTTCGGCGCAGGACATCGTTGAGCGCCGAATTGGCGCCGCCTGCATTGTAGAGACCGGCAAGGTCCGGCCAGCGCTTCAAGGCTTCAAGAAGCTGCTCAGCGTTGCGGTCTCCATCGTCATGGCCGAACAGCGCCCCGATCGGTTCGAAATGTTCGGTCGCCGTCTCCATCAGGTAGTCGAAGAAGCCGCGCACGCGGTCGCGGTGCACGCGGTAGATCTGGCTGTGGCAGACCGCCACCACCTTGCCTGGCCGCCTTTGCATGCGCGACAACAACAGCCCTGCCATGCGCCCGGCGGCATAATTGTCGATACCGACATAGGCCCCGCTGGTGCCGGAAATCTCAGTGACAATCTGCACGGTCGGGATGTTTTCGGCCTCGAGTTTCCTCAAGGCGGCGCCAACCAGCGGGTGGTCGGGAACTGCGAGGATCAGGCCGGCGCGGCGCATGTCCGGATCAAGGATGCGCCTGGCGATCGCCGCCGGGTCCGCCTCGTCGAGAAAGGTGCGGTGGACGGCGATGGAACGATCGAGCGTCGCGGCGATGCGCTCGAAAGCGCGAGACAGTCGGGCAAAGAAGGTGGCGTCCGGACGCACCAGGATGACCTCGATCCTGATCACCCCGTGATGAGCTTCCGGCAAGCGGCGAGGATAGTCGAGCGAGCGAGCGGCGGCGACGACCTTCTCGACAGTGGCAGGCGTGACGCCACCCCTGCCGTTCAGCACGCGCTCAACCGTCGCCGTGCCAACCCCGGCGCGGCAGGCGATGTCAAGAAAGGTGGGCTTTGGAATCTGGTCACCTCCCAGTCAGGAAGCCGAAGCCTAGCCAGCCGAGTCCGTTTTTCCAAGACCGATGATTTGCCGACTCCTCAAAGGGCACATCCCAAGGATGTACGTCATCGAATGCACCGGTCCGGCTGTCGGTTGCTCCTGAGCTTTGAGAATGTCGGCTTCTGGGTCACCCGTGCATTCCGGGAACGAGAAAATTGAAGCCCGGCCACTCTGCGAGGCGCGACAATCATCGAAGGAGAACATTGAGGTGAACGAGGACACCGTCAGTCCAAGGCCGCTCGCGGAGATAGCCAGCTATCATGCCCATATCTATCACGACGGGCAAACTGAGCGGCAACATGCCGAATGGCCGCGTCTTCAGATCGGAGAACGTTTCCGAGTACGCCTTGGCTGGCACGAGCAGAAAGTCGGCCCGCATGACCAGGCAATGTACCAGGTCTCATTTGCGAACGAGATTTTCGCTTAACTCGTTCCGTGGCTGATGTTGAACCATAAGGGTCTCAGCATACTCATTCACCCGAATACGACTAACCCCCGACGCGACGTTCGCCCAGCGGCCAACCGGCAATCACTGCCAGGGCGTGCTCGCCTTGCGCGAGGGTCAGTATGGCGACGTGAAGCTCGACGGCCTGACGCTGGTGGCGCTCGGCGAATCTGCTGGCCCATACCTCGCCCGTCGGGCGGGAGCATAATGCCTTCTCTGGTTACGTCCGGAACTCGGCCGGCCATCTCAGGGAGGGAACCAACGATGTCGGCGTTATCCTCCAACATTCCGTCCATCTGGTCGGAAGCGCATGGTTCAACGCGTCGACTGTCAGTCGCAAACTACACATCACAAGGTAGTTGATATTCAACTCACTTGCAGATTCCCTACTGGTCACGCAGCGTCCAATCTGTCTGACTCCGCCTCAAGTATTCCCACAGGTAGGGACAGCGATCGCGCGATCCGATCCCGATAGCCCTTATTGCACCTCAGACCCGACTCGATGTTTTGGATTTCCTCAGCGGCTAGCCCGCACGCCACCGCCAGGTCCTCGATCGAATATCCAAGGTGCTCACGGTAAGCGCGGACGATGTGGGTCCCCTCTGACATAGCCGTCAAGACTGTCTCGGGAATGCACGAAACCTTCATAGACACCTCCGAGAAGAATAGGGATGCCTAACACAATCGGGAGATTTCCTCCCGACCTGGCGATCCCAGCAAATGAAATAAATGGACGTCGATTCGGCCGGATCGGCCTCATCCATAGAATAGCCCACCTGAAATTGGCAGGCAGATCGGAATATGGCGGTTCCCCTTGTTCTGATCAAGTCCAAGAGCCTGGCTGCCTTAAGATGGCCTGACCGGCTGTACCGCATCGCTTCCTGCGCGATCCCCCGCGGTCCATCATCGCCGATGGACTTCTTGAACAGGAACTCGAATTCGCCCATGCCGCCGCTTGTACGAGAGTGCCTCGATGCCACTGCCAAAATCTGGACGGGTTCGTTTTACTTGGTTGATGAAGTCCATCAGCACGTAGCGAATATCGTAAGCCTCAGCGTTGAAAAATCGATAAACTACCTGCTTGTCGCAGACGTTGATGTCGACACAAGCTGGAATTTGGTCGAAGAGTTCGATCATCTTCGCATTTCCAAACCATTGTTGTTATTTAGTGTGATTTTTAACGCAGTGCTGCGGATTAGACGCTCAGCTTCGGCCAAAGCCGCATCCGAACTTCCCAGCGACGCGATCTTTTCATCGACGTCGCTATGAGCTGCGTGCTTCACGCCGAAATAATCCTGCCTGAGCTTCAAGGTATCAGGATTATTATATTCTCTGACGAATTTAATGCTTTCCTGCTGCCGCCCAGTGACCTCGTTTCTCTTGCTGTCTACATAAGTGTTTAGCCAAAATAACTCCACCGAATATCGCCGCGACAATGCTTATGGCATTTTGCGACTAGATCCGATACGTCTTTGAACTTGATCGCCGGCATATGTTGCCTCCCGTGTTGTTGGCGAGATCGATTGCGGCCTATTTCGATGCATCCAACCACATGTTCGACCCGTCGCCGGAATACAGGCGTGGTTCAAAGGCTGCTTGTCGGTTATTCAGAAGCAGTCCGCCTAGTTTCGCCCGAGGCTCGGCGCTTTTGCCATACCGATCGCGCAAGAGGTGTTCCGCTTGCCGCCATTTCTTCGGAACAGTATTTTTGCAGCTCCCGGCCGGTTGCCCATTGTTCGCCCTTTCCGCAGCTATTGCACGTAGCTGACGCCGCCTTCGAAATAGTTCCTGCAAGTTGTCGCTGGCGAGGCGCTCGCTGCACGTGACAGTGCAGCCACCAATTCAGGCCATTTCACCTGATGCAGCGATTGCGGGTCACTTCTTGCCCAGCCCAGCAAAGTCTCAGCATCGGCGGCGTTTTCAAATTTCAAGCTTTGGTTGCTGTGCAGAGAAATCACAACCTTCTTGACATCGGCTGCGGTGAGGGTTACGCGGCCGCCATCGGAAACGGGCTCCCTGAACGTAAGTGTCCCTGGAAGAAGCCAATGGGTGCCTATGCCACCGTTGCGCAACACAGGCGGCATAGTGATCTCATGCACCGTGACCGTCGAACCTAGGTTGCAATAGATATCTCTTATGTCGGAGAGCACCTCGCCCTCCATCCCCAGTCCGAGTTGTCCGCCAGCCCCAAGGACAGATCCGAAACCGAAGCTCTCCTCGTAGTTCCCAGCGGCTGCGGACACGTCAGCGACGACGATATGGAGCGGTGGCAGTGGCGGTGGCGCTATCGTCCAATTCACGGTTTCCCGGATGGCGAGATAGAGCGTCATCGCGCCGCGGTTTTCGACGGCTCCGCCATCGGTGACCCAGTACCGCTTGCCGGCACCGCCGTCGGCGGGCAACACGTCGATTGCCGCATCGGAAAAAACCGGCGGAAAATTGGCACTCAATGCGGCAGCACGCGCGATAGACATGCTGGCATCGTTGAGCGTCACGATCTGCAGGACGGGGTCGCTGTTACCGACAGGAGCAGGTTGCGGCGGCACCGGAAGATTGGTGAGCACGAGCCTGCCGCCAGCGGAACTGCCGTCGAGCGCGTCGCGGCATTTGCTGGCGTGCTCGGCCAGCGAAAGCTCTTTTCCGTCACAGGAGCGGCTCCCGGCATCGAACGAGCCAAGCATCGCGGTGTTCAGCATCAAGCCGAACGACGGATCGCTCATCTTCCCCGCGCCCATCTTACAAACAAAGGCTTCAGCCAGGATGTTGCCAAAACGGCTGCGCGCCGGCAACCATCCGGTTACATTCCCTTCGGGCTCTGCCGGCTCGTCGCAGGCAAAATTCCGCCAGCTACGCCGTCCGAATGCGATGCGCATGTCGCTGGCACCGTCGAGCACATATTCAATAAACGGGAGCGCCATCGTCTCGGCGAAACGGTCCCACGCCTTCGACGCCTGCTCATCGATCGGCCCCGAGCGCCGCAGTTCGCGTTCATGCAGGGCAAAGTAGGCCAGCGCAGCACTGCCTCCTGAAACGCCACTTGCAAGCACGACGTTGCAGATTTTCCCCTGCTCTGCCAGACCACGCAGCACTGATGCGGTGTAAATTGCGGCGCGCGTGCCACCCCCAGATGCTACCACAGCAATGCGTGGTGCGTCGGTGCCAAGCGGAGGACACTCGCCGGTCTTGCCAATCCCGGACGTCAGGAGGCTTGCCAGATTGATTTCTGCCGGACTGGTCTCCCGGATTAAAAGTTCGGGCGGCTGGACCGAGGCCGTGAATGCCAGCCACGCGGGCATGCCCAGAATAAGAAACGCCAGCGTGCTGGTGATCACTGGATAGACGAGTGCGGAGCGCTGGAGATTGCGCAGGCCGGCCAAAACATCGGAGCCTCGCGTCTTCGTCTGCGCCGAGGTTTCAAGCTGACTGCGGAAACACGAAAGGAGTTCGAGCGGGGTCTGAAACTGCAGGGCAGGCCCATCGGCGTCATAGTCCGCCTCATAATCTCCTTGGATTTTCAATCGACCTGCACCGTGCTGCGCAATCGTACGCCCTTCGGGCTTGACGGGGCTGACATTCTTTTTCCCGTGATAGGGATAGGCAACCTGCACCGGCGCGGCCCTGCCGTAAGTGTTGTTGAGGAGGCGGATGACCCGCCGGGCCAAAAAAACATCGCTCCAATATGCGTAGTACCAAGCTGCGACATAGGTGATCAGCACATAGATCATGATGCTGGTATTGCCGTACCCGCCGCTGCCGGCATTAAAGAGGTAGGTGATGTAGTGAACCTCGAAGAGGCGCAGCATCGCGACGGCGATCACCGCCACGCTCACAGCGTATTGCGGTCCGATGAAGAACAAACGCCCGACGGTTTTCAGCACTTCCATCAGCCGGTCGAAAAGCGTCCCGAGGAAAAGTGCGCTCCAAGTGGCAAGGCCGGCTAGAAGAAAAACAGCGAGCAAATAACGGTCGGGAACAAAAAGCGCGAACAGCGATCCTGGCAGAAGAAGTTCGACCGCATAACGCACCGGCACAACAAACCAGGCCGAAAGCAGCGCGACGACCGGCTCGCGCCCCATAAAGTCGTAACGGTCCTTCGGCGCGAACAACTCGATCTCTGGCAGGAACGCGTCGAGATTGTCGTAGGCCGCAGGTCGGAAGAGACCTCGGGCCAGCATCCACACCAGCCCAAGCGACGTTATCAGGGTGACGACGATCGCGACGCATACGTGCAGGTGTAATGATTCTGAATCGTCACTGAAGGTCTCTGGGACGGAAAAGTAGGCCAGAATGGCAGCGAGTAGGCCGAAGATTGCAAGCTGTCCGGCCAGCAAGTGCTCGTGCAGCCAAGGCGAGTAGCGGACACCGATATGCAGGAAAAGCAAAAGGACAAGACCTAGCGCCAGCAACCCGATATTGGCTGGCGTAGTTTCAACCGTCGGGCCGAGGGCGAGCGAAGTTATGAGCGATATTGCCAGCGCCGGAGCAAACCAAGCGTATCCATCGGGTCCGAGCCATGTCCAGAACCACTTCCGCCCCTCCGGCATCGGCTGGTTGACATGGGCGTCAAAACGTCGCCACGAGCGGACAAATCGCTTCACCCCCTCTCCAAGCCAGTTGTAGAGCCTCGACCCCACATCGAGGGCCAGTTCGCTGAAGCGTCTCATTGGTTGTCCCCGATCCGATTCGCGTTTCTCATTTCATTACCGAGACTTGAATGTGAGAAGAGCCGTCGAAGAAGACCAAGTCGCAACCAGCATCCACGGCCAACGAGGCCAACCGATGCGCTGTGAAATTCGGGTTAGCAGACCGATACACATGGCCTACATAGCGGGGCGGGTTAGCTGCTGTTCCAATCCCAGAAGATTATCGAAGCGCTTCTGAGCATTGTCTTTTGCCCAGTCGTTTTGTTTCATGAACTCCTGCAGCGTCAATCCGGTTAACCCGCCGTTTTGCGTGCCTGTGCCATGACCGGTACTTGCTTCGAGGGCAGCGATACGATCCGTCGCCGCCTTAAGCGCCGCTGCGAGTTCGGTGAGCTGACTGCGGACTTGCACCTCATTCTGTGCAGTGTCTGCAACGTTTCGGGTGAGTGCAGCCGATTCCAGCCGAGTGGTGAACTTGATGCTTTTGTCAGACCACTCGAAGTTGCTTACGTACGGCACAAGCACAACGGCCGCGCCGATCGCAATCATCAAGCTATGCCCGGTCGACACCGCTCTATTCGTGATTATTGCAAGCAGTGCGGCCAGGAAAATTACACCTCCGCCAATCCAAAATAGCGTACTATTGATTTGCACACTTACGGCTTGCGCGTCCATGTTTACTTCCCCCTAATCCCATCGGCATTGTAGTCAGGTTTCCCACGTATGTCAGTCGAGTTTGGTGATCTGCATACTGATGACGACAGACTCCTGGCCTGCCGCAAGATTGCGATTGACGACATCCTGTAGACGCGCCGTTGCGGCGATCACGCCCAAGCCTTCCTTGGTGAAGGTGTTTTCGTTGAAGACACATTCGGCGAGCAACGGATTGGTGAGAGCCTGCGAGAAGGCATCGAACGCCACCATGCGGCCAATCAGTGGCGGCACGGCGGCTCGCGGTCCGACATCCTCCGCAAACAGACCAATGACGAGTTCAACATTGTCCGGATCATCGCCATAAAGCCGTCGCAAAGCATCGATCTTGCCTTGGTCGCCGGTGATCTGTTCATACTGATTGACTCGAGGATAGCCGTAGACCTCGCGGTAGTCGTTGTACGAGCCAACCAGATGGGTTCGGCTCTGTTCGACCGCAGCGAGTTCGATTGGAACGAGGAATGGCGCGGTATTGAACAAGCCGATCTCCCAAGCGCGTTGCTGGCTCGCCGAAGCGGCAAGTGACGCCAGGCCGGATGCCATAAGAAAGGAATTGTCGAAGCCGACTTCTTTCGCTGCTACACGCTCGCCCTCAAACATAAAACTATCCGGCACCAAGCTGTGCCAGCGATAAAGCAGGTTAAACTCGATTGGAATCCAGTTCGGTTTGTTCCAATATTCCCGCCAGCATACTTTCGGATCCGCTAATAACTGAAAGTGGTAAGGTGAAATGTGATTGATGTAATCTTCAACAACGATCTTTATCAGCTCAACAATATTGATGTTCCGGGCAGTTTGGAAGATCCGCTCATCGTCCCAAGCAGGATAGGCCGTCTCCAATATCTTCGCGAGGCGATTGTGCTCCCGAAGGAACAGTGTGTTCAGCATTGTCGTAAAGGGCGTTGAATTTGCTCGGTCCCCGGCGAATGCGAAGACGTACTTGCGAATTTCCGCAGCGCGGTCTGCCGGAAGTCTGTTGAGATAATCCCCGATGCCGAGCGGAGCGCGCAGGACTGCGAATTCCGGCTTCACCACGCCTTTCTCATCATACAGCTTGGGCGCATAGATCTCATCGCCGATCTCCTCGAATTTCAACCGCCCCCTCTCTCCGCGGATTTCCGACATCATTCGGACCGCGTGGGTTTGCTCGCGCGTGAGGCCATAAAGCGGGTTGAGATCAATATGATGTGAAGTGTGGGTACGCCGACGGTCAGCGGTGTCGGTCATCAGAAATCCGTCGGTGAACCATTGTGCAAACGACAGGAAAAGGACAGTCGAATCCTCGGAAATCACCGGGCCATCAGCACGAACCTTGAAAAGTTCGGCGACAAGCTTCACGTCGGGATAGACCTTCAGCGTCCTGGGCGGCAGATGCCGTGAAAACCAGTTGCGATCGGTCAGCGATTCCCAAGATGTGTAGCCAGCCATCGCGGCGCTAGGATCGCCTTTGCACGGCATTGAGCTTAAGGCGTGGGGCCGACTCGGCGCGCGTTGCGCCGCCCGTCCAATGATCCGCTTGTTGGCCCACCGGCGTAGCGGCGGTATTGCCATTACCAGGCGCCAAAACAGCGAGAAACGAGAGAGTAAATAAGCTTCGACTCGATTGATAAGGCCATCACGGCTCTTGTCACGCATGGCCCACCTTATCACGCCACGAACCCTGATCTTGTGAAAGACATTCGAACTGTGCCGTCCACTTTCGGTGGTAAGTCGATAAGAAGTATTGTATATTTTCCAAGTTATTCACTGAACCGAACTCCCAAATTCGCAGTTACGGATGAACTGACCGGGTGATCTGGAGTCTCTAATCGTAGTCTCTGTTGATTGACATTTTATGGTAACCTGGAGCATGAAGATCATGCGGCTCTAGTCCAAAGCCGCGATTGCTGCGCGGTCTTTTGTGCCCCCAAAAATCAAAGAAGTTTTGTCGCCCAATCGCGTGTAGATTCCGCAACTTCCGAATAACATGACCTTCATAGGTGCCCCCTACCCAATCCCGACTAGTTGTTCTCCGGCTTCTCGACGGCCGCCCGTACAGCTCGGGAGCCGGGATAGACGATTGCCCGCGCGTGGCCGAGCGACGCGAACTGATCCGGCGAGGTCGCCAGCGGGATCGTGATGCAAGGCGGGCTACGATTGGGATTCATATCCAGACGGCTGGCTACATCGCGGTCTAGGATAGGCTCGTCGATATGAATCTCGCATAAGTCCATCCATGGATTTTGCTTCTCGTCCCACGCCTTTGCCGGATTGAGGACTTCCGGGTTCTTGTCGCCAGTTGTGGGCGCATTATGAAGCTGGGCTTGAAGAATGTACGCGACCTGCGAATATTTGACCTGGTAGATCCATTCCTGGCGTAAGAAGTCGGGCGCGCGCGGATCGTCGGTTACCGGGTCCATCGACGGTGCGCCTTCAGCACGGAATTCTCCTGCTGGCAGCCCGCGTTCAGGTCCGCGGTCGCCGGGGATCAGCCGGAAGCGGATATAGCGCATCACACCGTCGTCGGGGAGGAATTCAAAACACTGCCACGAATGGTAGCGCGAATTGAGGAATGATCCTCTGATCCGATAGGCCTCGATTAATTCCGGCTCCATCATGATTCCTTGCGCCACCAGTTGCTTGCGCTGTTCGGGGGATGCGTGGACGAAGGTGCTGAAATCGCGGATCGAGCGCACAAACAACTGCCGCCCGGCGTTCATCAGGATGTCGAGTTCGCCTGGTCCGGAATAATTCGATTCCTCTGGAAAGAACTTGATCGACGCCGCGACGCCATCGCGAGCCCGATCGTCCTCGCGCGCACCGGGCGACGAATGCCGCAGAATCACCGGCACCGTCTTGCCGGCGACAAAATATCCGTTTGTGGGGAATTCCGCTGCTACAATGAAGCGCGCGGTGCCGCGTCCGGCCGCGCCCCACGTGTGGGTCGCCCGGCCACGCTTCTCATGGGCGAGAAATCCGAAAGTGCGCTGCAAGCTATCGATAATGACCTTAAACTCATCGTCGATATTTTGGGTTAGTTCTTGCTCGGTTAGCCGCAGATTGTCGTGTGCGATCGCCAGCGCCTGCTGTCTGACATTCTTGCTGGCCAGATAGACAACTTTGCGGATTTCGTTGACCTCGCCGACAGGCTGGTGGTCGGCGAGGGCATGCCACGGCGTAAAAGAAAGCCGGTCGCCAAACTGCCGGCGCTCGCCTGTATCGAAGGTCTGCGCCGCAATGTGGATAGTTGCGACGGGAACAAAGGGTTCGGGCCATTCGATCGTCGGGTTGTCGATTACTTCGGGATCGGCGCCTTTTTTCACCTGAACCGCAAACTCGAAGACGATATCCTGCTGTCCATCGCCAAGCCTTTCAACCATACGCTCTCTAAGATAGTCATGGGTTGGGCCCGTTGAGCCGGACGGCGGCGCTGCTGGAAGAGGCATGCAGCGGTACCGGCAAATGACCTCACGACCGAACGCGTAGGGCACTTGGCTCCAGTAAGTAGTGGTCAGCGGATTGTCCTGTAGATGCTGGCGGAAGCCGAGGAGGACAGGAATGTCCGCAGGGTAATGATCTTTCAAATAGGCGATGAACTTTTCTGGCGCCAGGCCGCGCGGCGCCGAGGCAGCAAAGTCCTGCATGAAGAGCACGTAGTCGGCGGCTGTGCGTATAAAGAACACTGGATTGTCGGCGAGAATGAAATCGTGCTCAAGTGATTCCGTCTCGGACTCCAAAACCTTGGCGCCGTGAACGTCGAAAAGCTTAATTGCCATCCCGTGGATATCCGGCTTGCGGTCATCGCGTTGCGCGCCGTTGGAGAAGCGGACCGCAGCAGCATATTGTTTCGGGGTCGCGAAGAGGCCGACCTTCAGCGCCTCGGGAACATCCGATCTGACACGAAATATCGCCTCAACGCAGCCGTGCATCTTGGCATGCTGGCCGCGCCCGTCGGGTGCCGTGGCGTTCTGCAAGGCAAGTTGAATGGCTGTTACCGTCTGAATTGGAAGCGCAATATCGGCCATGTAAATGATCGTCCTTCATGACGAGAGGTATTGTGGTCCGTAGGTCGACCATTACGGTGCTCTATATGGTCTTGAGATATTCGATGAGGTCGCGCAGCGCTTCGGCGCGCATTGGATTACTCCAATCGAGCTGGTAGGATTTGCCGTCGACCACGATATCCTTGTCATGACCTACATTGGTCCAACCGTCCCGGCGAGTGTCATGTTCGGACATAGTGGGCATATTCGCCTTGTAGGTATTCTTGAACTCGACGTTCCAGATCCAACCGACATTGGTGGTGTCGTATTCAATGACGCCGCGCAAAAACCGTTCAGGCCGCGTCATCGGCTTGAGCAGATGCATCAGAGAGGGCACCGAGCCGTTGTGCAGATAAGGGGCCCGCGCCCAGATACCGTCGAGCACGCCGGCAATATAGCCTTGGTTTTGCGCTGCCGTCGTGTCCTTAAGGATATGGTTGTCTGGGGCGATGCAAGGTTGGACGCGGGTGCCGTTGCGATCGGTATAGGCGAAATCCTTGTCGTGGCAGGCGGCGCGAAATGCGCTAGTTAACAGCGCCGCGCCGGCCCGGGTCAGCACCTGGGCGCGGTTGAAGTCGGTATGCAGTTCCCAGTATTGTCGATTGTTTGCCGGCCGATGACAGTCGCTGCAATGGCGGTTGAACAACTCTTCGCCCCGTGCCGCGCGGTCCAGATTGACCTCAAAGGGATAGGGCGGCGCCGGCAGCCCGCGTAGAAAGTCGGCGACAATGTGGGTGTTGTGCAGATCGAGCTTTCTCGGGTCGCCGACGATCGGAAGCTGGGCAGCGATGTTGCGCCAGAAGCTATTGAGCACGCTGCCATCCCATTGTCCGACGGAGCGCTTCTCCTGATTCCACACCGACGGCGAGTCGGTAACGGTGGCGAAGGGCGGTAGTTCGGCATAGGTGCCGCCAAGGAAGGTCTGCAGATCCATCCCGCTACCGAGCGTCTGAGCCGCCAACAGGTCGGCCAACAGATCGCCGCTGCCGTCGGACTGGCCGGCGCTGAAGCCGCCGAGTGGCGGCGACCGGTCCCCGTGGCCATAGCTTGACCCCGGCCTCGCCTGCAGTATGACTGCGGCGGCACGCACGCCTGTGCCGCTTGAGAACGCCTCGAGAATTGGGACAATACGCCCCTTCACCACCGCTCGCTGCATCCCATCGACCGCAGCGATCGCGTCGTCCTTCAGGCCAGGCAGGCCACGAGCAAAGAAGCCGACCGGCTTAGAGTCGATTATAGCGATGATCCGCTGTGTGGTATCTCCTGGGGCATCAGGGGTGCCGATCTGCTCGCGACTGAGATAGCGCTGTCGTGTCATAGAAAACGCCTGCCGCCATTTGCGCACGTCGAACTGCGTATTTGGGGCCCCCTCCAGTACGATCCGTCCGTTGGGACCGATCGCCTGGCCGGTGTGGCACGCGCCGCAGGCTAGAGTGACAATGTAGAGGTCAGGCTTGGTGTAGTCGATCTCACCGAGGACATTGCCGGTCGCATTGACAGGTCGTCCGCTGGTAGCGGTTACACCAAGACCACGCGGCAGGATGCGGCTCGGCTGATTTGGATCTGTGAAAAGCCCGAAGCTCTGGAAGAGATCGTCCGGTTGCCCCCAAATCTCCGGCGCTAGGTCTGGCAAGATCTTCTGGATGACGAGCGGTGTTCCGACGAACCCATTTCCAGCGTTGGCAAACCAGGAAAAGCCGACTAGGTCACGCTTCTCAGCGGTATCGACTTGGGCGCTACAGGCATCTCGAATCGCCGGCCAATTCAGGTTCCTGTAGGCTTTCAGTGCTGCTGCAAGGTTGTCGCGCAATGCACAGAGTTCCGCTTGCGATGTTGGGAGATCGCGCAACGCTGCGGTTTGGCCGCAAACGGTGGTCTGAAGCACCAACATCGTCACGGTGGCAACGACGAGCAATCGCGCCATGAAATCCAATGCCCCCCAGCGTCGGCAACTTAAACACGAAGCGAAGTACGACTAGACACTCCAATTGAATTGACTGCAATCGGTAATTGTTGTCGACATCTTTTTTATGATGGGGGCAATAAGTTTCGCGGGGACAATTTCTGATGTGCGTGGTGATCGGTGTCAATAAGACAGGCGAACTGCCGCTTTACGGCGAAGTCCCCCGGGCGCGAAGGCTGTGGGAGAATGGCTGAAGAACGAAGGATGTGATCTGGTCAGACGGTTCTGCGCGAGCATGAAGCGGGTGCGAAGGCGGGCGATCTTGCCCGCAAGCATGGGATCTCCGAGGCGACGCTGTATAACTGGAAGGCGAAGTATGGCGGGATGGACGTCTCCGATGCCAAACGGCTGAAAGCCTTGGAAGACGAGAACGCCAAGCTG
The DNA here is from genome assembly GCF_040321675.1 of Mesorhizobium sp. M0296. Classification (NCBI taxonomy): domain Bacteria; kingdom Pseudomonadati; phylum Pseudomonadota; class Alphaproteobacteria; order Hyphomicrobiales; family Phyllobacteriaceae; genus Mesorhizobium; species Mesorhizobium sp. M0296. Next base: position 52,226 of record NZ_JAMYRZ010000034.1, on the reverse strand, counting down.
AAGAAGCTGCTCGCAGACCAGATGCTCGAAGCCTCGGCACTGCGCGAGCTTCTGTCAAAAAAATGATAGGGGCCGCCGCCAAGCGCGAAGCCGTCGCGCATCTGCGGGCCGTCATGGGCCTATCGGAGCGTCGGGCCTGTTCCTTCGTCGACGCCGATCGTAAGATGATCCGCCACCAGTCTCACCGAGCGCCAGAGACGGAGCTGCGTGGTCGGCTGCGTGACCTCGCCAACGAGCGCCGGCGCTTCGGCTATCGGCGGCTGTTCATTCTGCTCAGGCGCGAAGGCGAGGCATCGCGTATCAACTGCATCTACCGGCTATACCGCGAAGAAGGACTGGCCGTGCGCAAGCGTCGGGCGCGACGACGAGCCGTCGGCATGCGGGCGCCGATCCTGGTCGAGGCAAAGCGACGTGACGCGCGAATGTTTGGCCGCGATCCCGGACACCTCGTTCTCCGGACACGATATCCGCCTCGACCACCGTCAACGCCTCGTTGATCTGGTTAATCAAGCCGAGGTGGCGCTCGACGGCATCCCCGCGCATGGCCGCGGCCCTGCTTTTTGATGCGCCCGGGATAGGCTGGCCCCTCACCGGACTGCGCACGCTCGGATTGAGGCCAAGATAGGCAACGAGCGTCTGTGGATCGCTGAAGCGCGACGTATGTCGCCGATTGCCGCGGCGACGCTCGCAGCCACGGTGACGTCGAGGCCGGGCAACGTCATCAGGCGGCGGATTGTCGGATCCTGGAGGGCATGTACGGCGCCACTGCGCGCAAGCTAGCAATGATCATCTGGCACATGCTGAGCAAGGATACCGACTACATCTGGGCCGTGCTGGTCGAGGCGGCATGGGCGGCCGTGCGATCGATCGCCAGGACCTCTTCACGCCTTCCACAAGCGGATCGCCTCGCGCCGCGGGAAGCACATCGCAGCTGTCGCCATTGGCGGCGCGCTCATCCGCACGCAATATTGCCTCGTCAACCATTTGCGCCCGCTGATCCCGACGAGGTTCCCATGCGGACACGGCGGGATCAGGTGGGCGTGGAGGATTGACTGGATCAGATTCTTCAGCCGCGAACGCTGGCGCCTTTGGTCTATCGCGCTCAGTGATCCATGGTCTTGAGGACCGGCATGCCGTAGATCGGCGACGACTTGTCGTCACGCGCCGAGGGATTTGTGACGTCGTTGGCGCCGATGACATGGGCGACGTCGGCCTGCGTGAATTCGGAGTTGATGTCCTCCAGCTCGAACACTTCCGTAAGGCACGTTGCCTTCGGCAAGCAGCACGTTCCTGTGGCCGGGCATGCGGCCGGCGACCGGGTGTATGGCGTATTTGGAGAGAGCGGCCGACCCTTGTCCTTGCCAATCGTTCCGACTTCAATCTGAACCGCCAGATCACGGCCACGGGCGCGACCTGGCTGGATCACAGACTGGTCGAACGCGAACCGATGCCGCTCGCCATGGGAAGCTTCGGTCGCGAGGTTCGTGACGCCATGTCGGCCCGCGCAGACCATCTCGCCGAGGAGGGATTCGCCCGCCGAAAAGGCCAGCGTATTATTTTGCAGCGCGATCTCCTCAATACCTTGAGCCGCCGCGAGCTGAATGCGGCCGTGGCGCGACTCTCGGCAGAGACCGACCTATGACACATGAAGGCGGCAACCGGCGAGCATGTCGCTGGGTTCTATCGCCAGTGCGTCACGCTCACCTCGGAACGCTTCGCCATGATTTGACAACGGCCTCGGCTTCCAGTTCGTGCAGCGGTCGCCGCCACTCGAGAAGAAACTCGGGCAGCACATCGACGGATTTGCCGGAAGTGGGACTTACCGGAAGTGAACAGCGGGATGCCGCCAAGCGTCGTCTATATCTCTCTATTCGCGCAATCGACACTACATAGACCGATCTATATCGCATCTTTCCGGCATCTTGTCATAAACCGATACAATGACTCAAGCCACTTTAGGCGAGGATGTCCGGCAATAAATTCACATAAAGTGGCTATCTTATAGTATACACCCATGATAAAAAAAGACACAGAGATCATGAAAATTGCTTCGACCATTTTTACTGCCGAGTCTTTTGGATTCAAATATGGATTCCCGTACAGCGCGAAGATGGATTGCGCGGCAAGGATTCCTGAAAGAACACAAAAGAATTTTATCAAGGCCCAAGTTGTAATTCTTGAGACAGTTGAAACTAGAACTGGTGGAGATCCGCACCCAAATATTCCACTTATAAAATAACTTATAACTTGCGGCATAATAAAAAGTGAGCTTAACGTTGCAAGGATATATAATTCTTCATGCACATCCATCGACGTGTCCATAAAAATCACAGCGATCTTTCCCGGCATCCCGCTAAGAATCGTGTCTTGAATTGATGTCGCATTTCTATAAACATATAGAAACAATATAGATACGGAACAGAGCGTAAGCGAGAATATATACCATAGCGTGTGTACGTGATGAGGATGATCGCGCCTGACGATCATAATTGATAGGCAAAGCGTAACGACGAACGCTAAACTAAAAAACGGCAGTGCTACGGCTGACAATCCGCTCATAGTTTCCTCCTGCATGAAGAAATGTCTGATGCAGAACATACACGCGGAGAGCACCAAGCGCAGCAATTTCACCGATATTGTTCTCTAGCAGGCTTCTCTGATTGGGGTCGTTGAGGTCAAGCTCCTCCTGATATTTTTCCGGACCATGTCGCCCCGCGGGTCACTCGCTTCTCTTCGCGGTCGACGTTAAGCGGCCGCATGATGGGGTCAGTAGAGCGAGGCGTCTCAATCTGTTGAACGACCTTGGGAGAGTTCGTCCCAGGATCGTGCCTGCTAACGAGATCGCCTTGCCCATCGTCCCCACGGGAACGATCCGGCTCACGCCCTTTCGGGCGGAATCAACTCCTCCTTCGTTGGTCCGTTATCCCGTATTTCATGCCGGTACGGGGCCGGGTGCCTTGCCGAAGCGGAATTCTGTCGCATCGCTCCACATGCGATGCAGGATGACAGCGAGCTTGCGAGCAACAGCAACTCGGGCTCGGGCCATACCGCGCCGCTTGGCGACGTTCATACCCCGCGCTCTGAGGCTCGACCATTTCTTGCTGAGCACAAGCAGTGAATGAGCCGCCTCATAGAGGGCCGTGCGGGCGAGCTCGTCACCGCATCGGCTTACCTTGCCCTGAATGTCCCAGATTGATAGCGTGCCGGGGTCAGACCCAAATGCGCTCCGACATCCCTCGATCGGCGAAAGCGGTCCGGCTGATCGACCGTGGCACGAAAGGCGAGCGCGGTGATGGGTCCCACACCGGGCACGGACATGAGGCGCCGGCAGACTTGCTCCTTGCGGGCGATATTGAAGACCTGCTTTGTCAGTCGCCCGAACTCGCGCAACATCGTTGCCACGATCGCCAGAAGCGGCTCGACAAGCGCCATGATGACCGTATCTGCGCCAATCAGTTCGCGCACGCGATGAGCGAAAGTTGCGCGGCCTGGAGTGCCGAGCTTGATGCCGGCCTCCCGCAGAATCGCCCTGATGACATTTTCGATCGTCCGCATTTCATTGAGGACCGTGCGTCGCGCAACGAGGAGGGATCGCCAGAGCCGACACTGCTGGCTCTTCACATGCACCTGCCGATACCAGCCGGTGCGCATGATCTGCGCCAAGGCGCGGGCGTCGTTGCGATCGGTTTTGTTCGGCATCGTTTTCATCGCCGCGTTGGCCTGCCGGGTCTCGATGCAGATCGCCGGCAATCCTTCGGCGCGAATACCGTCATAGCCAGGCTGTCAGCGAACAGGCTTCGAGCCCGATGCGCTCCAGCGGCAGATCGATTTTCCGCAAGGCTTCATAAAGCGCCCTCGGCTCACTCGCCGCCCGCCCTTCCTTCACGATCCGGCCGCTCTCGTCGACGACACAGATCGCGGTCTCTTCCAAAGACACGTCAAGTCCGGCAAAATACTTCATGGCTGCTCCTCCTGATGTTTGTGGCGATCTACATCGACCACGTTCTCACATCTCGACAGGAGCAGCCGCCCTCAATTTGGCTCGGGCGAGACCCCAATCACCCCATCTGTTGAAAAAGTGGCTCGCAGCGGGCCTGTGAGCGTGATTCAGCGTCTCCGGAGAGATTCGGAGAACTAGGCATGCGGGTGGGGACGAACGGTCTGGCGAACTGTTCAGTTATGTTGATCTCGAGGCTCGGGTGCTTCGCGATAATCCGTCGCGCCGCATTCGGGCGATTGTGAACGACGCGCTGGCGGCGTTGGAGCGGGACTTGGCGGCGCTGTATTCGCCGATTGGGCGACCTTCGATCCCGCCAGAAAAGCTTCTGCGAGCGATGCTGCTACAGGCGTTCTACTCGATCCGCTCGGAGCGGCTGTTGATGGAGCGGCTGGAATACGACCTTCTGTTCCGCTGGTTCGTCGGCATCGGCGTCGATGACGCGGCCTGGGCCATTCGGTGTTCTCCAAAAATCGCGACCGGCTGCTGGAGGGCGACATCGCGACGAAGTTCCTTGCTGCGGTGCTGGCGCAGCCCAAGGTGACGAAGCTTCTGTCTACGGACCACTTCTCGGTCGATGGCACATTGATCGAGGCGTGGGCGTCGATGAAGAGCGTCAGACCGAAGGAGGGCCCAAGCGGGGCTCATGGCGAGCCACCGGCTGAAGGGGGCGGGCGAAACGCGGAAGCGGACTTCCATGGCCACAAGCGTTCTAACGACACACATGCCTCGACCACCGATCCGGATGCCCGGCTCTATCGCAAGGGCAAAGGCAAGGAGGCCAAGCTGTGCTTTATGGGACATGGCTTGATGGAGAACCGCCACGGCCTGCTGGTCGACGCCTGCCTGACACTGGCCGACGGACATGCTGAGCGGGTGGCCGCACTGCACATGATCGAACCTCGAGCGGAGCGGCCACAGGCGATCACGCTCGGCGCCGACAACGCCTACGACGCGGAAGACTTCGTCAATGAGCTGCGCTCGATGAGGGTGACGCCGCATGTAGCGCAGAACACGAGCGGCCGCAGTTCCGCGATCGACGGGCGCACGATGCGACATGGCGGCTATGCCGTCAGCCAGCGCATCAGGAAGCGTATCGAAGAGGCGTTCGGTTGGATCAAGGTCGTGGCCGGCCAGCACAAGACCAGGTTCCGCGGCCGCGACCGTGTCGGATGGGCCTTCACCTTCGCAGCCGTTGCCTACAATCTGGTGCGACTGCCAAAGCTCATGGCGGAGACCGGCTGATGGCCAAGGTTCCCGGCTTCGCCAAGGCCTTCGCCGGCCGCTGGCACATCATCGAGATGGATGTTTGGGATAACGACTTCCTCGATCCCGTCGAGGAAGCCCATCTGACATTCAAGGGCTCGGCGGATGGCGAGAGCAATCCGTGCCTTACGTGGGAGGGAACCGGTCGACCCGACCGTGCCGGACCCAGCAATGCGAACGCTACGGGAGAGTACTGAGACTAACGGGAGGAAATCAGCTCATCCGCCATACCAGGCCTGGGCGGGGCCTTCTCGCGTAGCGCCTCAGGGGCGGCAACCGATTGACCGCCAGAGTCATCGCCAGTCTGTCCCAATTTTGCAGCTCTTGTGATGACTCACCTTATCGACTCACAAATCTCCCGACCGCCGTGCGCCACGACACTGACCTTTTGCCTAGAGGGGCTATTCGAAGGCTAGTTGGCCCGCCGTGAATCCTGTCCATTTCAGGGCGCTCACGGGCTTGCCGAGGATGCGCCCGAGCACGTGGTTCATGGTCGTCGGATCGTTGTCGAATCCGCCATGAGACGTCGACAGGCTCTGCGATGCCTTCGGTGCCACGTAGCGTGCAACTGTTGTGGGCAGGTCGAGTTTGGCGATGAAATTCTCCATGCCTGCGAGTGGCTCCGGCGCCTTGTCCTCGAAGGCATTGGAGACAAGGTAGAGAAGCGATTTTCGATAGATCTGCACGACGTTATCGGCTCGCTCGGCAGCGTCTGACAGGTGGTAGATGGCGAAGCTATCCGGGGTCGTCATGCTTTTGGCGAGGGGACCAAAGGTCTGGCTGAAAAAGTCCGTGGTGCACGCTGGGGCGAAGAGACTGAGCGTGCCGTTATTCACCGGGTGCTTTTCCGCTAGGGCGCGAGCGAAAAGGTCGCCGAGCAAGATTGCGCCGGCGCTGTGGCCGATGAAATGCGCCTTCATCGGGTTGGCCTTGCGCCCCTGTGCCGCATCGAGAAGGATCTTGGTGGCCTCCCAACCGGCGCCGTGAGAACGGTCGGAGCAGAGCGCGGCGTTCCTCTTCATGTCGGTCCATAGGGCCCTGCCCAATTCTCCAGCCGTTCTTTCGATGAGTGCGTCCGACAGCGCGCTCAAGACGCCGCCTGCCCGGCCGAGAATGCGATCTCGCGCAACGTTCACCAAATCGAACGCCGAGTCGCCTATGCCCGTTCGCCAGATGTAGAAGATCGGATAGATACGGTTGCGTTTGAATACCTCGGTCATGGCGCCGGCGCGCGCGACAGCGTTGTCGAGATTGTTGAGGCCGCCATGGGCATAGAAGACCAAGTGGTCGTATTTGCTTTTCCCAGCGGGTTCTTCTCCGTCGGCCGCCACAAAATCTGCGGTTTCCTTGATGCTGCTCAAGGTGCTGTCGTAGGGCGGCTCGGCAACCAGTTCGCCATTGCGGACATGGATATAGTGACCCCCGATTGCACTCGCCGGCGTGGTGCCGGAGAGGTTCTGCTGCACGCCCTTTGTGGCTCCGGTGGTCTGGTAGTAGCCTCCTCGGAAGCCGGTTGCCCGTAACGTGGGTGCCTGCAGCCGTATCACCCAGGCGTCGAGCACGTTGGCTCTCCAGTCGTCATACGACCACAGCGCCATGCCGACGAGGCGATCGTTGCGTTTGACTGCATCCGCCGGGCTGCGAAGCGCGTCGACGATGCCAGCGGCATCGATGCCGCCCCAGTCAGGACCCCACGAGTTGAGGACAACGAAGCCGTTGCTCGTATAGCCGACGATGGCGAAGGCGTGAGCTCCGATCAGCGGCACTTGCCGATCGGTCGGAAACGGTATTAGTCCCGCGTTGAGTTTCATGTCGCGCCAGCCGTTGTGGATCATTGCCGTGCAGAAGATCGCCCGGGTCTCGTTGAGCGCAGCGTGGTAGTCGTTGAGAATGTGGCGCAGTCGGAAGTAGGAGCCGAGCGTGACGCGGCGGGCGTCCTTGGCTCGCTCGATGGTCAGCTTGAAGCTGACATCGCCATCGAAATAGGGAGCCAACAGCGCATCGCAGACGCCACGATGATAGAAGCCTTTGATCGCTCCTCGGGCGCTCGATCCGGGCAGACCATCCTCCGTGAATTCATCGAATGCACGAGCCTGCTCGTAGAGCATACGCGCGCTCACGGTTTTTGGAACGCCAGCACCCTCTTCGTATCGGCAGACGTTCTGCATGTCGATCACGGCCGCCAGCGCTTGGCCGGTGCAACTGCCTTCGGATCCCTGGCTTCTGACGGGCACGTCAACAAGGTCCGAGGCCAATGGCACGAGTGAGGCCTCAACACGCACCAGCCCGGCTTCGTAGATCCGGTCCCGAAAGTCGACCGGATCGGGCCGCACGTTCAGGACGTTGCCGTCCACCTCGGTCTGTGTCGCGATAACCTTTGCGGCGGACCGGTCTGCGCCGTGCAGATCTATGCGACCGTCTTCCCATCCCCTCTTGCGGAACATGCCTTCCCTCCCGACGCAGTCAAAGATTGCTTAGAACGTGCTGGAACCGTTTGCAGACCGTGCCAAATCCGGCATCGTCCGGATGCAGTTCGTCGTGCCAGTGCGTGCCGACTGCATTGCGGTTGTCGACGTAATGCACGTGCGGCAGGCCGCCATTGACCTGCGCCAGCGCCGACATCATGCCGTTCATCGTATCCATAAGAATTTTCACCACGCCGCGCTGGATCGGCCCATCCGGGATGCCTAGGCCGCGCATTGGTTCGCCGAGCCAGCCGTCGAGCGGTGGGACATGAAAGCCTTGTGCCGACCGCGGATCGCCGTAGTCGTAGCCGTGGATGAGGATCGGAAGGTTCGGCACCACGGTGTGGACGTCAGCAACAATCGTCCTGTAGCCCTTCTCGATCCTGGCGACTGTGGCTGCGAGCCTGTCCTGGTTGAAGAGATTGGCGGCAACAGTTCCCGGCCTGAAGTTGACGAGCACCTTGGCCAGTTCGGGTCCGACGACGTCGTTGCCGCCCGCGGAGAGCAGGAAGGCCTTCACAGTGAGGCCCTCCTTGATGAGATATTTCAGGTAGCTCGCGTACTCCTCGGTCCTCAGCATGGTCTTTAGCTCAGCGCCTGCGCTGCTGAGACAGAACACGTTGTATCCATGGTCGTCGATCAGGTAGTCGACCACGTCTTTGAGAAAGATCGGATACTCGAACCATGAATCGCCCTCTGCGAGCAGAATCGGTGTGCCCGGCCGCTGCGCGCGGGTAGTCTCGAACAAGACACGTCGGCGCGTTCGATACACGCCGTTTAGAAAGCCGAGTCCGATATCGCCGCGCGCCCGGGCGGCTGCATGCTCCGGCCCCTCGGTGTCCACGAGGGACGTATTAGGACGCAAGATCGGGGCGAGGCCGTTGTGCCTTTTACTGTCGGAAATCTCCAGATAGGGCTTCAAGTCCTCCACCGGGACATCCGGGTCACCGAGTTTTTCGATTAGCTGTGCGAGCGTGATGCGTTCGGGGGCGATGCCGGGGGACGGTTTCACGGTCTTAGGCACGGAAACTCTCCTGCTGCTTCGTTCAACCATTTGGAAGCCCACAATTGATTGCTCGTGAAGCAGTACCATCGGCAACACAATGAAGGGGCGGAAAGGAGACGGTACGGCAGGCTATGGTTTGCCTTCGCTTACCTTGACTGATGCGCAAGCGCCGATGGTCTCGCATTCTTGCCAAAGCCCTCACTGCGATCCGTGCCAGAGGCGGTCGTGGTTGCGATGCGCGTCGGTCAGTGCGTTCTGGAGGTAGCGGTCATAATATTCGATATCGGGATGATGCACCTGCAGCCATACCCCTGGCACGTAGATCGCGTCCGCATGCGCGGGGAAACGCCCGTGCGTGTCATAGATGTACTGGCAAATGTCGGTCACGCATTCGATGACCTCGTCGCCGTATTCTGCGGCCTCCTTTAGATATCGGTCGCCGAAATCGTCCTTGTAGATTTGCGCGAACAGCTTGGAATCCTTGTAGATGCCGTGCGGACCGAACTTCCCCGCCATGACCTCGTCCACCGCCTCTTTCATGGTAGCGTAGTAGGGCGGGCTCTTCGCCTTTATCAGATATTGGCCATCGACCTTCAATCCGACGGGATGTGCTCTGAGGTTGGTCAGGCTAGGTAGCAGGACCTGCCAACGCAGGAGGTCGAGAAGTCGCCAGCGTGGGGTCGCAAACTCGAAGCCGAGCATGGGACCGTACTTGTCGACGAACTTCGGATCGCCCATTAGCACTGGGGGACTGACAGAGGCGTGGATGTAGGCGCCCAGCCCCATTGCGTCAGCGACCAGCATGAGATTCTGCAGCAGAAGATCGGCTTCGACCTGCGTGCGCAGCGAGCCGATGACTCCGAGCGGCACCTTGATGTCCGCATTGAGAAAGCCATTGCGGACCCATTTGGCGACGCCTGCCTTGCGATAGAAATTGCGATCGTCGACGATCGTCGGCCGGTGACCTTTTGGCTGAGTTAGGATGTACATCAGGCCGTTGATATACTGGTGCGAGAGATCGACCACAGGCAACAGCACCGTCGTGCCCGGGAGGTTCGAGAGCAGGCGGTTCGAATCTAGGTAGGCCGGGAAATCGCGATCGGGCGTATCGAGCCGATGGTCGAGGACCTTCACCTTCGCCTTCCTTGCGTGCGCGATCAGCGCTTCCGGGCCGAGCGGAGACGATGCGCCGTTGAGCGGCACTTTCTTGAGAAAGTATGTTCCACTGTCGTTGATCATGAAGAATTGCGTGCCCTGGGCGTTGTCCGGGCTGCCGGCGGTGCGTCCCTCCATGTTCACGTTGGGTTTTGCCATGACAAATTCGCCGGTGGTCGGGTCTTGGAACGGACGATCCGGCATTGTCAGCCCGGTATGGCCGGTCATGGCGATCAGTACCGCCTCCTCGAGTTCGCCGAGTGGTGTCGGCTTCTGGGTCGATTCATAGGTCATCGAGCCGGCCTTCAACAGCGGAACGCCGCGGCCGACACGGTGTGTCCGGCGGCGCCAGATCGTTTCCAGCAGGGGCCGCTTCAGCAGTTCGTCCAGTCCCGCGTTTTTTTTTCCACTGTCGCTCATTGCATTCTCCTGCCGGCTGACTTGCCGAGCATCACCGTCCCGGGAACTCAGGTCGCCGCGGTGTAGCTATCGCCGCTTTCGCGCACCCACAGGCGGACCGCCAGAGCCAGGACGGCCACGGCCACGAACACGATGCCTAGCACGCGGACCGATCCGCCACGCAACGCGATCAAGGTGATCGCGAAGACAAGAAATGTGAAAACACGCGTGGCGATTTGAAACCTGGCGGCGGCAGGCGACGTGCTGCGGACCGTCCACAGGAGCACGATATCCAGTCCCCACCAGAGTACCAATAGGAAGTTCACGCCGGCGATCAGCGTGCCCATCTGCTTGAACGTGTCGCGTATTCCGTCGAAGATAATGAAGACAGCCCAGTACGCATGCACGAGAAACAGCGAGTAGGCGAACGTCCAGAACAGGTGCGCGAGGTTCGCTACCCGCGCCGACAGCGTGTGGAAGGGATAGAGCATGAAGGCCGGGATCAGCATGATGCTTGTCGCCCAGATCGTCGCCTGGGTTCGGCCCAGTGAGAGGTTCTCGATGGTCGTTTCTGGCCACAGCAGCGAGAACACTGTGAACACGCCGAACGTGACGAAGGCCGCGGTGAATTGCGGCAACGTGATGTCGGCAGGAGAGGTCGCACGCATGAGAACGTTCCCTAGTGTGGTTTAAAGTGTCTTCAGATACTCAAGAAGCGCGGCAAGGTCGTCTGGATTGCGCCGAGGGTCGCCATAGGCCCAGGGGTAGTCATGGCCTTTGTTTGAGTTGCCGCGCAGTGTGGTATCAAACTTGAAGTAGTTGTGAGCGTCCACGGCATCCGGCGAACGAAATCCGACTTCGATCGGGTCGTAAGTGTTATCGCCGCGATAGAAGACCTCTCGCCGCTGCTTGAGATTGATTAGCTCCGCGAGCGTGAGCACGCTGCCATTGTGCAAATAGGGGGCGCGCAGAAACATGCCATCGAGGGGAGCGTTAACGTAGCCGCGAATAGTGACATTGTTCTCTTCGCCCGGTTGCGGCCAGATATCCTCGCGTGGGAAGTGGAACGGATGCTTGTCGGGAAACAGCCCGAACATGATGGCAGCGAGTTCGCCATAATGGCGGAACATCACGCGTTCGGGGTCGGTCTTCAACTCCGCGACGGGAAGGACTTCGCCGGTCTTGGCGCCGTTCACCCAGCCGCCAGTGACGGAGTCACGGTCGCCGTGGCAATCGGTGCAGTACTGGCGATAGACCTCCCATCCTCGCTTGACGCGCGCCGCATCACGGCGCGCCGCATTTTCGGGAAACATGTCGTCATATCGAGGTGGACGCAGCGTTGCGGTGAAATCACTGGCGTTGCGGATATTGTGGGCGATCTCTGGCAAGGCCATGTTGGTGATCGTCGCGCCGGCCGCCAGCGCTGCGAGCGAGCTGCGCGCGTACAGATTAGCGATCGTGCCGTCGAACTGCGCCCGGTGGCGTAGGTCTTCTGAATACACCGTCGCGATCTTGGTGTAGACCGGCATGTCGTTGCCCGGTCGATCGAGCGTGCTGCGGACCAATGTGCGGAACGGCTGGGTACGGGTCGGCCCGGTCGGCACGAATTGCGGGTCACGCGATTGAGCGCCGCCGAACGGCTCGTCAAAGCGCGGCAGTCCTCCCGTGATCCGATCGCGAATCTGACGGAGCCACGCCCAAATCATGATGCGTTCGGAAAGGCCCAGCTTGCGTCCCATTTTTGCCTGATAGGCGTCGGAAATGCTAGCCAGCGTCAGCCGATATGGCGGCGGCGATGCCGCATCGAACGTCTGGCCCGGCGGCGACGGCTCGCGTGCGAGGATTGCCGCCTGGAAGGCATCGATCCAGGCAAAAAGATTGAGCGATACGCTGCCCGGGCCGTAGAGGATCGTACCAGGATGCGCGTCGTTCTCCCGAATCTCGGTCGAGTGGCACAAGGCACAGCTGAAGCCAACGAACGGCACCGGCGATGGCGCGCCGGATGCCGGTCGATAGTTGCTGATCGCGAAGCCGACTGGCAGTCCTTCGTTGTAGTGGGGATCGCCGTAGCGCAGAAAACCGAATTGCTGTGCCCAATCTCCGGCGTCCTTACCGCCCGGCAGAAAATACTCGGGGAACATATCCGGAAGAACTGAGGTTACCGGGAGTGGCATCAGCTCGGTTCCAATGCTGCCCTGCAGGAATGCTTCCTGCGAAGGACGGAAGACCGGCTTCGCCCAGCCATTCTCGACGTGGATCAAGACTGCGGTGGCTGCCAGCGCAGCCGCGACCAGCAGGTTGGCACCAATCAGAACACTGCGCGAAAGCAGGTACAACTTGTCTTGAGATATTGACAAGACACGCCCTCCTTCAAGCAACGATCGGACGGAACGGTGCAAATGCGCTGGCGGTGCGCGGCAGCACGGGAGCAAGCTGCGGGCAGTGCCGCAGGATGATACTGGTCATCCCGTTCTTCTCAATCCAATCGAGCCCGAAGGGCGAATAGATTTCAGGGCGATAGTCCACGGTCAGAAAGCGGTCGCTTTGCAGCCGCCGCGACGCCATGAGAATGAAAATGCGGAAAGCGGTATCGCTGAAACCGAATCCTTCCGGCGGCGCCTCCGCATGCAGGCCGATCATCGTATCGACCATGTCGATCGAGCCGTAAAGCGCGCGCATGCTCTTTACCGTGTCGGGGTCACTCGACAGTTCCTCCCAGTGGCGGATACGTGGTTTGTGCAGCGCGGCGCGGAAGTCGTTGAAACGCGGCACGCCGCGTCGGCGATCGCGGACTATGTCGACTACCGAGAGATCGATGATTTCGTCGATGCTTGACCCTTGATTCCGCCGCGTGAAGCGCTGCAGCGCGGCGGGATAGTTATGAAGGGTGATGGCGCCCGGATGGGCGATACCGAGCGAATAGATGACATTGTGCAACCTCAGATCGCGCATCAGGGCATCGGTGCCCACACCTTGAATGTCCCCGAACTTTAGCTTTTTGGTTGGCAACCCGCTTTCGTAGTCGAAAAATTGATAGTCATCTGGGATGAGCGGATGCAACCGGTAGACCGCTGCGAACTCCTCGGTCAGCGAATAGGGGGTGCCGTGGTGGTCCGGCAGCGTCTGCGGAATGCCCTTGAGTTCATGCGTATCGAGCAGCCAGATGCCGAGCTGGGTCAACCAGTCCTTCGGCGCGCCGTACCAGTTGGCCCGTAGCCCGATCTGGATCGTACGCGTCGCTAAGATGGCGGGCGTCCATTCGATGGTGTGGATCTTGGCGATGAGCGCGGAGACGATCAAGCGAGCGGTTTGATATACACGCTCCGGCAGCCAGTCTGGGTATTCCCGCTGCAGTGCCTCGCATAGCACATTGTGCTCACGGGCAAAGAGCGTGTGCATCATGCTCAGGCCGAGCCACCAGCTTTCGTTGAACCCCGTGACGTTCATGCCGTTGACGTCGGTCGGCAAATACAAGTCTTCCGTGAGCCGCAGCCGGGCTCCATCTTTCAGCAGATCCGCCTTCTCCTTGGTGTCGCCATAGACTTCGGAGCCATCCCACCACGGTGTGGTGATGTTGCTGAACACAGGATAGCCGTCCGACGACATCCGATCGATCTTGTTGCCCGCGATCCGCATCGCCGATTCGGCCGGTCCGCTAGCGAAATTCTGCCAGCGGCCGCCATTTGGCACAGGAATGACAATGTCGTGCTCGTTGCTGCCGAGGTTGTGGCGTCGATGATTGACCCAATCGTGGACCTGAAATTGGATCCAGGCCGCGGCCACGATATTGAGCGACCGCGCCGGAATGAACGCTTTGCGGAACATCAGTTCGCGGCTGATGTCGATCGCATTGGGCTCATCAAACAGATCGGGGCGGTATTTCGGCTGCATCGTGCGACCGAACGCGGCGTTCTCCGATCCCATCTTCGGGTCAGAGAGGTCGTTATAGGTTCCGTCGAAGGTGCGTTCGGTCCGTACCCATTCCGGGACTGCCGGTGGCACAGGAACCGGCCGCGGCGGGGCTTCTCGCAACTCCGTATCGATCAGATTCTTCGCCCGGAGTTGGTCGCGGAGCATCGACAGGTTGAGCAAGCCGCCCTGCCAGCTCAAGCGATGCCACGGCCTGAATTGGTTCACCACCCTGAAATAGGCGGCAAGGAACCTGCCGGCGATTACATTGCGCAATGGCCTCTGCTCACGGAATGCGTAGCTGAGCCGATGCGCGGAACTGGCGCCGTAGGCCGCCTTGCGGGCACGGTTGAGATTGCCTAGTGGTCTGAAGTTCTCGGTCGTGTTCCAGGGACTGAATACCATCTCGTCGATAAGCCGTTCGGTCGACCGTCCCTCGGCGGCATCGATATCTTGTTGCGGAATCACCAGCGTCGCGACGGGGATCGGCGGCGCGTGCGCTTCGGTCCATTCGATCGCACCGTCTTCGATCGGCGTACGCTTTTCGTCGGCAAAGGGCTGCACCAGGACGTCGAATCGGATTTCGCTCCTTCGCAATCTGTCGGCGATCTCGCGGTGAAGAAAGTCGGGATCTGTGCGCGACGCTTGCGCCGCTTTCTGCATCTCGCTCGCCGGCCGCAATTGAAACCGCACTGGTCCGGCCTCGCCCCAGAGAATCGCACCGCGGCTCCAATACGTTTCCGTGGCGAGGCTGTCCACGCGCCGCGCGCCCCGGCCAACGTTGCGCAGCATTCGGATCGTTTCGAGAAAGCCGACATTGAGGATCAGCCGCGGCAAGATCAGCAGTTTCGAGCCGGCCATCGCCCTGGCGAAAGCGACAAATTGAAACGCGTTGCGAGCATGCGACGTTGGAAAGTTCGTCATCAAGAGATCGTGGTATTCGCCGTCCGACACTTTCACACGCAGAGCGGCACCGCGCATATCCCGCTCATAGTCCGCGCGCCGGCTGCCGTTGGCGTTCGACAGGCGAACGCTCGTCAGATGTTCCGCACCCGCTTGGAAATAGCCGACCCGAAGAAATTTCGGAATATCATCCCGAACCTTCAGCATAGCATTATTTATGCAGGCTATGGACTTAGCATGAAAGGTTCGCTGTATCTCGGCCGCGTGAGCTCGCTTCCTATTTGCCAGCTGAATGTCCATTATTTCACGCGCAAGATTATTAAATATTAGCTCCTCTGCCTCAGGGGTTCCTCCGTCATAAATTTCCCTCCATTTATGGTCTGACGCCATTTTTGACTCCCCCTTTTGAAATTAATCGCACATAAACAGGAGTTCGAAAAGCGGTCCCTTCTGAAAATAGTTATGATAATGGCATCAAACGTTTCAATTCTGCTTGGGTCGACCATGTAGCTCTGACAAGCAAAGATGGTCGGAAGAGGGGTGACAAAACATGAATCCTGGTGAAGAAAGAGACCGAACCAAGGGTATTCTCGCGGCCGCCGTTTTCTTGACCATCTTGGGGCCAATTGTGCGGCTATATTCGGATAGTCAGTGGGAAGCCATTGACATGCAATATCTTGGCTCCTTTTCGGCATGGGACATTGTGGTTGGGGGTCCGGACGTTGATAAGGCGTTGGCCGCGCGAGACTCAGCGCTTGCCCAATCTTCGATCGGTTGGATGCGCGCCGCAGGCATAGTCTTAGGGCTCGCCGCGGTGCCGCTTTGCGTCATACTCATCATCCGGAAACAGAAGATTGCCACTGGATTAATGCGGTGCGCTGAGGTGGTGCTGGTAGTCGGCTTGACTGGCTTCATGATAGACACCTGGGTTAGGTCCAGGGCCACCGACTACTTCGTGGGGCAGGCCTATGAGGGTGCAGAAGCTATTTTCCTGAGAATATTGGTACTATTTGCAATCGCTTTGGGCTTCCTGTTCTGGGGCCTCGGCAAGTTTGCTCTTCGGCGATAAGTTGGAGGTGGCAGCCTTGGTTGTGCATGGCGAGTGGGGTTCTCAGCCTTAACGATCACAGTAGACTCAGACCTAACCCTCGCCGTTGCTGTTGTCGGCTAGCCAGAAGTCGCCGCTCGGCGCGCGAGGAAGATGGTGCCAGTAAACGCTTACGACTCCACCAACAAGACTGAACGCGGCAAGCGCGGCCGGAAGCGTCGGACTACGGCTGCAACTTGACGTAAGTTCCGGGATCGCGGTGGAGCTCTTCCCAAATAGTAGCGCCGACCTGCAACAATGCGACGATCACGACCAGGGCGATGAGCCTAAGACTAGCAAGCGAGAAGATCAAGGCGAAGACCGGCCTTACCGCCTCAGCCGGTGTCAGCTACAACAAGTTCCTAGCCAAGATGGCTTCCGATCAGGGCAAGCCTGACGGGCTATTCGTGATCACGCCGAAGATGGGGCCGAGCTTCGTCGAAGTGCTCCCGGTGAAGAAATTCCACGGCATCGGCCCTGCCACCAACTCGAAGATGGAACGGCTCGGAATCCGTGCCGGCACCGATCTGCGGGCGCAGACACTGCCGTTCCTGCAGGAACATTTCGGCAAGGCCGGACCATATTATTACTGGATATCGCGGGGCATCGACGAGCGGCCGGTGCGTCCTGATCGCGTCCGCAAGTCCGTAGGAGCGGAGGATACGTTTGCGCGAGATCTGTTCATGATCGCGGAGGCGCACGAAGGGCTGCGTCCGCTCATAGAAAAGGTCTGGCGGTATTGCGAAAACAACGAAATCCATGGGCGCACGGTGACGCTCAAGGTCAACTATGCCGAATTCCGCCAGATTACGCGGCGTCGAACCAGTCAGCAAATCATCCGCAGCCAAGCTGAGCTACAGACCATGGTGTCGCCGCGCCGTCGTTCTATCCAAACGTCGTGACGCTGCTCCCCGACCGCCAAGACGAGCAATTTGCTGCTATTGCAGAACTGGCGAAAAGTATGGCGCGTTTCGCCGTGAAGGACAACAATCCGGGATCCTGCCGGTCCACGTAAACCGGGAGCAAGCAGGTTTTCCCCTCGGCATCACTCCCAGTCTGCCGATTTCAGTCCAAGGGTCCTGGCGTTTTCCGAAACTGCGCGCTTCACGCTGTCACTGGCCCCATCGGGGAACTCCGCTGAGATTTCCACAACAAGGCGGATCGTCGCGTTCGGGTCGGTGCCGAGAACCGATACGATCTCCTCAGCGATCTGGACGAGGCGCATCTTTGCGGTCGCGGGCGGAACCTCTGCCGAACCGTAGAATGTTTTCGACCTCGTAGCGGCCGGTGCTGGCGCAGGTGTTATCGGCTCGGCTCGGGATACGGTCGTGCCGTTGGCGGTGTAGCTGCCTGGTGCTTCGGCCACCCCGCTTGCGGTTGTGACGACCGCCGGGCCAGCGGGGGCTGTCGGCCGGTTTGCATCCTCATAAGCTTGGGCTGCTTGGGGCTCAATCAGAAGCAACGTGTCGTCAAAGACGACGTTGCCGCCGCCAAAGGCGAAGCCTTCGAACCTTCCGTTGGCCTCACCATATGCCGTGCCAAAGAAATCCCGGCTGGCCGCGCCAGTTCGAATCGCCTGCGCAAGAACTTCGCGCGTCTTCAGACGCGGCAGGTAGAGATAGCGCAGGCTATCTTCGAAGAAACCAGCAGCGTTTGCCGCGATCGGCCCGCCCTTCCAGTAAAGCTCGCTGAGCTTCGCCCGCAGGTGGATCGGCGACCATGTGGCGATCACCAGCTCGTTGTCGTCGCAAACTCGCTGGATCTCGCTTCCTACCGAACCGCCTGTCGTGTTGACGGTGAATACCTCGATGCCCGGCTTCGGATCAGTCGGCGCATCCTGCATCGGACAGAGCAACCACTTGTAGCATTCGCGGATGACACGCGGCAGCGCGTCCTCGGCGCTCTTCAACTCCTTCTCCGCCTGGTTCTTCTGCAAGAGGTCGATGTTGAGCCGACCTTCCTTTACGTCATCAACGATCGAACCCCAAGCGAGCGCGATCCGTGTCGCGTCGTTGAGGCGGGAGAGAGCCCCGTGATCGGGAGCAAGGAAAAGCAGCCGGTTGCTGCGATACCGCGGCTTCGCGCCATTCTTGCCGATGCTCTCCAGTACGGCTTCAAAGGCGAGCCGGCTCTCTTCGCGGGCGTACCATGTCTCAGGTGGCAGAACGACCAAACGCAGGGCAGTGTCGTCCGGCACATCGGCGTGCGGTGTGAAGATATGCACGCCATCGAAGGAGGTGGCGTTGCCGACCGCCTTCTTCAAGACTTCGGCGATCTTGCCGCGCACCTCCGTCCGATCATCGAAGCGGCGTTTGCGGTCCTCCATCTCCCGGCGCAGATTGGCGCGGGTGTCGAACCAGAAGCGGGTAGAGTCCTGACCTTTGTCGCCGGAGGCGTTGAGATAGTGCAGCCGATCGGCAAGGCGGCCAAGCGCGTCGGCATACACGGATGATGCCTGTCCTGGCTGTAGGCAGCCCAGAATGATGTGTGCACGGTCGAGTCCGCGCGCGGAAACCTTGGACGCGACTGAAGAAGGTGCGCTTCCGAGAAAGACCGTGCGGGCAATGCGCCGCGCTGCCCCCAATTGCCCGAAGCGCGGCTCCTTGTTCTCCAAGGCGGTCGTCTCGGCGCGGTCGCCGTCGATGTCGCGCTCGATCACAGCATCCCAGCCAGCAGGGAGATAGTAGGTCAGCTCGTTGCGGCTGCTGCCGTCATGAAGCGGCAAGCTGCCGGGCATGATGAGCAAGTCTTTGTTGTCGTCCTTCCACAGCCGGAAGATGACCTTGGCCATGAGCTTCAGAACGCCGCGTGTGCGCTGAAACCCGTCGATGGTCGTCCAGTCATCATAGAGGCGATCGAACACCTCCGGATGGATCGGATAGGCGTGCAACAGTCGGTCGTAATAGTGCCGCTCTTGCGTATCCGCCGGCAGCTTTACACCCTCGGCGACATAGGCGTCCGCGAACGCGCGGCACACGGATTCGTGGGCCTTCTCGTCCCGCACCGGCTCGAACAGGCGGCGGCGCACGATCTCGAAGGCTTCCTCGGTCGCGACTGGTTTCCAAAGCGCTTGCACCCGTCCGAAGGTCTTTTCGAGCGCGCGCAGCGCCGTGACGCCGCGCTGACCGCCCGCCTCCAGGTCGGATTCCGGCAACGAGGCGAGCACGATGGCGCGCGGCACCTGCTTCACCGCTTCGGTGAGGGCCTGCACGAAGGACAGGTTGGAGTCGTAGCTTCCGCCGCTGATCGCCTGCGATTCCTGGAATTGCCGGATATAGGCGACCAGCTCGTCAATGAGCACGACGCAAGGCGAGTGGCGCTCCAGAAGCTCGCGCAACACGTCCTTGCCCGGAGACGTGCCGGTGGCATCGGACTCGGCGACAAGTGTGAAGGCTTCGGCGCCGCCGAGCTGCCATGCGATCTCGCCCCATAGGGTCTTGATCGTCTGGCTCCCGCGCTTCCACGGCTGGCCCGGGGCGTGTGCGGTGCCGTCTAGCACCGCGACGCGGGCCTGCGGCACGTCCATCAAGCCGGCCCGATCGACAAGCGCGGGGATGCCGGCGAGCTCGGACAGGGCGCAGTTGCGGGTAACGAGGTGATAGACGGCGAGCATGGTGTGCGTCTTGCCGCCGCCGAAGGCTGTCTGCAGCTGCACGACTGGCTCGCCGCCTCTGCCGGCGAGACGTTGCGCCGTCTGCGTCAACAGAAGCGCCATGCCTTCGGTGATGAATGTGCGGGCGAAGAACGCGCCGGCATCCTGATATTCGCGGCTGGCCTTGCCGGTGTTGACCGCCGTGATGTCGGCGGCAAACTCCGATTGCTGGAACGTGCCTTCAAGCACGTCCTGATGGGGCACAGCCACTTCTCTCCAAGGTTTCATCGCTGGCTCCCCCTTCAGCCAAACAGGTCGCGTTGATGCGCCTTCGGTGCCGCTGCGGCGGCGGACTCGATGGCGCTCCAGCTCGTTATGATCTCGTTATAGGCGCGGGCATCCTCTGCCCAGCCCGCCCGCTCGCAAAGGGTATAGAGCCGATAGGAGAGCTGCCGCGTCGGCTCGGCCTTGGCTGCGACGGTAGCCAGCACCTTGCCCGCCCCGCTCTCGCCTTCCGCCTTGAAAATACGGATAAGGTGATGCAGTGCTTCCCAGATCGGCAGGCGCACGTCACCAACCGGATTCCAGTCGGAAGGGTATTCGGCCCATTTCAACAGCCGGACAATGCCGCCCGTGGCAAAAAGCACGCCCGACTGCTTCACGCCGTCAACGCTCGTGCCTTTGGCACGGGCCAGCGTGTCGGCCTCGCCAAACCGCCCCTCTTTCCAGCCATATTGCTCGAACCAGTGCAGGCAGAATTGCGTGTCGTGGTCGAAGTCATCCTCGGCAAGGAAGCGGTTGATGTGCCGCAGCGCGGTTTGCACGGTCATCGGTGTGCCATCCGCCTCCAAAACGGCGGCGTATTTCGAGAACACCGCCATACCGGGGCCGATTATGGCCTGCGACAAGTCCACTGGCGCGACAGGCGAACGATCATCGCCCGAGCCGCGCGTCATTTCGTCAAGCGCCCCGGGGAGAATCTGATTCAGCTCACGCAAGAAGGCGCGACGGGAGATCGTCCCAGCCGTTGCAGCACGAGGGCGGCAGACGAGGATTATGCTGGATGCGAGCGCATTGCTTCCCGTCGCGCGCATTCTCCCTTGCTTTTCAGTACGCATAGGCCAAGTACCAGTGAGAGAAAGTCCAGAACGCATTACGGCATCCAGGAAGGTTTCCCAACCGGTACTGCTGGTCCCTGCATCAGCGCTTTCAGCCTGTTTGAAGGCGTAGTAGATAGTAATAGGAAAGCTCGGATGAGCTTGCTCTGCTAGGCGGTGCATTGCCTGTGTCATTCCGCGAAGAAAAAACGCCTCGGCCTTTTCCCTGCCACTATGGCGGTCAGGAGTTGCGACCAGCTCTTCGGTCTTTGGAACGGTAATGGTTGAGAAAAGCTCGCCGAAGACTGGCCTAAGCACTTTCCTCAACCATACGTAAAAGAAATCAGAAAGGTCAGCGTAGCCGATGTTATCATAGTATGGTGGGTCAGTTGATACGACGCAGTTTTTTGACAGTTCCTGTACGCTTGCGTCGGCCTGCTTCGCAGTTCCTTCTGTGGAACATGCGGATAATTTCTGAAAAACATCACTGACCCACTCAACTCCCCCGGACCAGTTTCCGCTCATTTTTTGTAACGGGTTGACCTCAATATAATCCCAGGACATCGGTATTGCGTTTCTTGAGAATATTTGAGCGACGCTCCCACCTATAATGTTCCAATGACATATAGAATTGTTGTAGCTGGCTAGGCGGCTAAGTGCGCAAGCCAAATATACACTTATTGCCTCTGCGTAGGCGAGAGCGCCCGTGCCGCCGACATCAATTGATTGGTCCGTATCCGGAACTCCGGCGGCAATAGCGTCGTGTTGAGCCTTCTCTCTTGCTTCAATTACGAGATCGGCGAATGTCGTTAGCGCGACAAGTTGTCGGGAGGTGAAGAGGTCAGACCACTTCCGCATGCCATACTCTTGAACGCGAAAGCCAAGTGCTTTATCTGGCAAGGCTGTATCCGGCACCCATTGTGGAGCTGCTCCGAGAGCAACGGCTTCCATTTCGGGTGTCGGCGACAAGTATATTCGGCCACTGCTTCCCTCCGCAACGACGGCGAGTAGCTTTTGGCCTAATTGGCCGAGCTTTGCCTGCTCGCGTAGATAGGCGAAATCCATCGGTGTCTTCGACAGCAAACAGAGAAAGGCGCGGCCGGTAGCTGATTTTGTTCCATTTTTCACCTCGTCCGGCGGATTTCCTGTTCTCACTTCAAACCGATAGTGATCTCCGTTCACCACGGGGCTAACGTACGCCCCGTTCCTTTCCTTGTTGGAGAGGATAAAAGTCGAGGCAAGAGGCACATGAACGTGTCGGAAGGCTGGATTCGGACTCCTAACCGTTCGTGTCCACAGATAGGCAATCACAGTGAGCTTTTGGCCGACGAGCGGCTTGAGATCGGGCCGTTCTTTGGCCGCGTCCGCCGTGACTTCGACGGGCGGATAAAGCCAACCGATGCGCTTCCGCGCTTCATTGAGCATCCATTGACCGTAATAGAGTACGTCCTCGGCGACGCCCTGCGCGCCGCTCCACTGTTTGCTCCATGCGTCTTGGCTGCTGAGCGCCTCGGAGTTCACGGGCGGACGGCAGGCAAATCTCGGCGGAATCTCGATCATCGCCTTGTTGACTAGAACGGCGACGGGATTGAGGTCGGACGCATAGGATTGGAGCCCAAGTCGCTGCGCTTCAAGCGGCAGCGCCCCGCCGCCGGCGAAGGGATCGTGGAAGGCCGGCAGTCTCTCAGGATCGAATAGCTCGGCAGCTTGCGGATGATCCTCGTTGAGTTCGCAGGTCTCGCGCCAGGATTTGCGGATTTCGGCACGCGCCGTCTCCAAGACGGCTTCGTTGGCGGTGTTCTCCCATTTCGCCAGGTCTTTGATGATGGCGAAAAGCCGATACCGGCTTGCTGCCCAACTCGCCTTGATGTTGTTCGGCGGAATCTCGCCCGGATGCTCAAGCTCCCATTTCCACGATGGATCGTTGACCATCTGCGAGAAGATCACGGCGCGCGCGGCGGCAAGCGGACGCCGAGCCCACCAATAGTGCATCGTTTGAGGATGCCCAGGGCGAGGCACAGCCTTTTCATCTCTCGCGGCTTCGTTGATCGCGTCCAACGGCAGCGCGACTTCGATCAACTTCTTCGGGGTCTTCACGGCAGCGCTCATAATTATTGTCTTTCTGTCAGCACATGTCGAATGGCCGTATAAAATGGGAGTTCCTTTGCGTACTCCAGTACGTCAGCGAAGTACTCATGAATATCAACAAGTGAAAGACCCGCATCGACTGCTTGATCAGCATCGCTGATGTATCCGGAGACGGCTGCTTGACGCATAGCACGCAGCCGCCCCCACTCAGGATTGAGCGAGAAGACGCGCAGCGTCTCGCTGGCACGTCGTTTATCGGGCTCCGAAAGGCCGCGCCTAATACTGATCGTTCCATCCGCCTGAAAGATGAAGAAGGCGTCTGGGTTGTCGCAGCATGGATTTAGGAGGTCATCTACATTGTATGGTCCGGCACCGCGATCCTTGTAATGACCGCACGAGTCCGTCTGGTCGCAAGACCAGAACAGGTTGCTCCAATCGAACGTCATGGCCGGATGAAGGTTTTTGCGCCGGAGGTGCTCGATATGCTGACCGAGGCTATCAATGCTACCCTCACAATAGGCGCACCGACGACCCTGCATCGCCTCAAGACGCGTTCTGATCTCGGCCTTATGTGCGGGTGATATGTTGTCCCATGTGTGAACGCCGTGAGTATAGCCGCCAAGGCAAGCTGGTGCGGGACAGATGGACCGATCAAGTTTCCTCATGTCACGCGCCCTCCGGCCGGCTCTTGGCGAGCCGGAACCGTTGGAAGCGGATTAGGCGGTCACACTCCAGCATGACAGGATGGCTTTCGCCGAAGTGCGCGATCAGGCGTTCCCGCAAGGCGGACGCTTCCTGCCCTTCGGCTTCTCCCGCCTCGATGAGCCTGCGATAGGTGCTAAGGGCGTTCGATTCCTCAAGCTGTGGAACGGGATCCACGTCCATCACGGTAGCCAGGACATCCGCGCTCTCGACGCCTCTGGTCTGAATCAGGGGTGTCTCGATCACCACGTCGCCGTTCTTGATGTGAAGGACACGGATCGACGACTTATCAACGGTGGACAGAACATGTGGGCTGTGCGTGCTGACGATGATCTGCAGGGCCGGGAACGCTCTTTGCAGCAGGCCAAGCACCCGCTGTTGCCAACGGGGATGCAGATGCATGTCCACTTCATCGACGATGAGAACGCCGGGTGTCTCGATCGCGGCCCGATCACTCAGATGCGGATTGAGGCTCGCGCAGCGGCGCGAAACATCGGCGACGAGCGCAAGCATGGTGCGGACGCCATCGCTCAGCATAGACAAAGGCAGCCGGCCTTGCGTCTCGTGCTCGGCCGTCAGGGCGTGAAGTTCATGGTCCCAATCGAGATTGGACCAGCCGGTAGGTTTCAAAACCGTGTCGGCCGCCTGCTTTACGCCCGCGATCATGGCGAGATTTGCGGGAAGGCTTTCCTTATAGGCGGGTGATGCCGTCTGCCGGGCGCGATGCTCGAACCATGCCGAAATGCCCTTGAAGGACGACGAAGACGTGAGGCAATCGGCATACCCGGCGACGCGCTCCCCGATATTGGTGACGGTGGAACGGCGATACTCGGTCTGCCGCTGCTCGCTCCAAAGGCGGCCCGTTCCATAGAAGGCGATCAGCGGGAGAACCGCCGTGTCGGATAGAAATGGCTGCGCGGCCGCCTTCATTGGGCCAAAGTGCCGAGTACTCGGCCGCACTTTGTTGCCATAGGTTCTGACGGCGCTCCTCCACGTCACGGGTTCGTCTTGAACAAAGGCCTGCGCTTCGTACTCAGTTGGAAGGCAGGGCGACATCCTGCGCTCCTGACCGGGGATCAGGCGCACGTCGTTCCGCTCTATCCGCCGCACCTTCTCCGGCGGATAGATGGCGTTGACGAAGACCGAGAGCGCCGCTCCGGCGGCGTCGAGCACCGCAGTTTTCCCGCTTCCGTTCTCCGCAACAAGGACGGTCAGGTCGGGATGGAACTCGATTTCACAATGCGCGAAGCATCGAAAATTCATCAGCGACAGCTTGTCTAGGCGTAGCGCGGTCATCGGGCCTCTGCTTTGGCGAGCAGATCGCCCAAATTGAAGTTGACAGACGCGACACCCCAACCCGGCTCGCGGTCGAACGGGCTGGCAATGTAGTGCGGGCCGTCGATAGCGTCACCTTCGCCGACGATGGCGATTGCCAGCACGAACTTGTCACCCTGATTGAAGGCGTAGAGCATTTCGTTGCGGGTGATCGTGACGGTGCTTGCGCCCTTCACCCGTCCCTTCACCTCGATGTGCTTTGGATCGGGCTGCTTGCCCTCAACGGCTGGCGGGTATGAGGTCAAATCCCAGCCGCATTTGTCGGCGGAGACATCGACGACGCGGCAACCGCGCGCTTCCTCGACCTGCCGAACGGCGGTCATGGCGAGCCGCTCGATGCGCGAGCGCGCGGTCGCGTCGGCCGCGAAGGTCGCGGCCACCGGATCGGCAGGTTCATCGCCGCGCAGCTTGTTCATTAAGCCAGCCGGCACGATCAGTGCGGCGCCCAGTACGACCGGCGTGCCGTTGACGACATGGCGCATGGCGTGAAGCTCTTTCTTTCGGCCATCCAAACGGCCCTGAAGATCGCCAAGCGTCCGCTCAACATTCTGAAGGTTGAGGCGCACATCCTTGCCTGCCGCCGTATCGTCCTTCAGCCTCATCCAGCGGTCCTGCCAGAAGGCAATTTCCTTACTGAGACGCTCATGGACGGCGTTCAGGGTCTTCTCAACATGGTCGATGCGCCGCTGTGCGACGTCGCCATAGTGCTCCGGCACGAGCGTCGTCGCGGCCAGAGAAAGGGCGCGCGCCTCCTGACCGGATGACAGCCAAGGCGCGTCGAGGAGGTCTTTGAGCAAGGGTCGCTCGGCATCGGGAAAAGGCTCAAGGTCGAGATGAGGCGCCCATCCGGCGAAGGTCGCCTGTCCATCCGGACCGACGCGCACGAATTGCAGGCGCTTGGACAGCACGGTGTTGTCGCCGGACTTGATCTCATGCGTCAGCAGGAACAGCAGCACAGGATCAAGCCCCTCATCGGCCTGGTCAATGAGGATGGAGCCCTGTCGGAGTAAATTGGTGTGCTGCTCCAGAATCATGTCCGACATGGTGAGCATTAGCGGGTGGCCGGGATGTATCAGGACGGCGCGCTCCAGCCCGGCCTTGTCGAGGGGCTGGATGGCCTGGCGCTCGAAGCAAATGCGGCTATAGCGCCGCAGCACCGGCTCATGCTCCCGGCGGTTCCGCCCTGTCAGGCGGCGGTCACGCTCGCGGATAGCCGATGGTACATGACTGATCTCGTAGCGGCCGGCCTCGCGCGCATGCGCCGTGCCGCCGAGCGCGTCGAGGGCCTTAGAGAAGAAGGCCCGCACGAAGAACGGCTGAAGCCTCCGGGCCTCCGCCTTCTCCATTTCCTCCTTCACGGCAAACAGCCGTTCGGGGTTCATCGTCTCCTGAGCGAGCGCATTGCGGTTCAGGAGCGATTTCAGGTGATCATGGTCGAGTGCGTTGTCGATCTTCTGGGTGAGACGGGCACGAACCTCCGAGCGGTCGCCATAGCGGATGGCTTCGACCAAGAGGTCCTTGAGACTAGTGCCTTCGAAGACCTCGCCGAGAATGTCGAAAACCCGCCCGTGAAGGGCCTGGCTTTCGACCTCCAGCTTCAGCAGAAGGCGATGATACACGTCGCCCTCGCGTGTCTCCTTGGCGACCAAATTCCACAGGTGACAAACCTCGGTCTGCCCGATGCGGTGAATGCGGCCGAAGCGTTGCTCCAGCCGGTTCGGGTTCCACGGCAGGTCATAGTTGACCATGAGGTTCGCGTTCTGAAGGTTGACGCCTTCGCCTGCGGCATCGGTCGCCACCAACACACGGACATCGGGATCGGAGCGGAAGAGCGCCTGAAGACGACGGCGTTCGTCGCGGTGCGTGCCGCCGTGGATGGTCACGATGGCGTCGGAATTCCCGAGCACGCCGGCGATCCGCGCCTGAAGGTAGTTCAGCGTGTCCCGGTGCTCAGAGAAAATTATGATCTTGCGTAGCCGACCGGAGGCGTCCCGCATTTCGGGGTTGTTCTGAAGGATTTTGGATAGTTCGTCCCACTTGCGGTCCTGACCGGAAGCGACGAGGGCCTTCGCCTGTTCCTCCAGCCCCTTCAGGATAACAATCTCCGCTTCAAGTTCGGCGAGCGTCTTGGCAGCGGTCGCATCGTCGATCAGATTCTCTTCAAGGTCCTCCTGCTCCTCGGCGCTCAAATCGTCGTCGTCGTCTGGAATGCCGGGATAGGTTTCGGCGAGAGTCTGACGGCCTTTTATGCCGAGCTTTTCGTCCGGCAGACGGTTCTCCAGCCGCTCGCGGCGTCGCTTGAGCGATTGGAAAATGGCTTCGGGGCTTGAGGCAAGCCGCCGTTGGAGAGCGGTGAGGGCGAAACCGACCGAGCCCTTGCGCGCGCCCTGGAGCTGATCGGCTTTTCCCATTTCGGTCTGGACGTAGTTGGTGACGGCCTCGTATAGGGCAGCTTCGGGCGGCGAGAGTTCGTAGTTGACGGTATAGGCTCGGCGCTCGGGAAAGAGCGGCGTGCCGTCAAACCTAACCATCTCTTCCTTGACCATCCGGCGCATAAGGTCAGAGGCATCGACTTTATGGACGCCGTCCCGGAACTTGCCATAGAAGCGGTCCGAATCGAGCAGCGAAAGAAAGAGCTGGAAGTCCTCTTCCTTGCCGTTGTGCGGCGTCGCTGTCATCAGCAGCAGGTGCCGGACGTGCGCTCCCAGCTTTTCGGCGAAGCGGAAACGTCCGGTTTTCTCTAGTTTCGAGCCGAAATAGTGGGCCGAGAGCTTGTGCGCTTCGTCAAAGACGGCGAGGTCCCATCCCGGGGCGCAGAGCTTGTCCTGAAGCTCCTCGCTGCGGGAGAGCTGGTCGAGCCTGACGATGAGGCGGGGATAGTCGTCGAACGGGTTCCCGCTTGGGGAAGTCTGCTCCAGAAGGGGCGAATACACGTGAAATTCCAGCCCGAACTTCTCGAAAAGCTCGTCCCGCCACTGCTCGACAAGGCTGCCGGGGGCGACAATCAAAATGCGATGCGAATCCGCACGCATGATGAGCTCGCGGATGTAGAGCCCGGCCATGATCGTCTTGCCGGCGCCGGGATCGTCCGCAAGGACGAACCGCAATGGCTGCCGGGGCAGGAGCGATTCATAGACAGCGGTGATCTGGTGTGGCAGCGGCTCGACGTTTGAGCTGTGAACGGCCATCATCGGATCGAACAGGAAGGCGAGGTCGATCCGCTTTGCCTCACAAGCGAGTTGGAAAGCAGCGCCGTCGCCATCGAAAGAGAAGGGTCGCTCGACTGTAGCAACGTCAACGGAAGGTTCATCACCCCTGTTGAGCAGCCGTTCCTTGATATTGCCGTCCGGGGTCCTATAGATGAGCTGGACAGACCCTTCGCCGAGGGGGACGACCGCAACGACCGTCACAACCTGAGATGGCTCGATCCCAGACAGACTCTGACCAGACGATATTTCTTCAAGTTTCATGCGGTGGGCGACCTTCTCTTGGGCGGCGCGAGCCTATGCCCGGCGATTGGAATTCTGACCAGACTATCTGGAATGAGTTCGTGCAGGTGGACTGCCCTTATAGGGTGCGACATTGACTTCCTTTGCCCTCTTGCGTGCCTCCGCAATATCGAAGCTATTCTGCATACGCATGAGGGTTTCCATCGAGATGCCGAACGCCTTTTCGATGCGGATCGCCATTTCGGGTGAGAGGTCCGCCCGCTGGTTGAGGAGCGCTGACAGGGCGGCGCGGGTGACGCCGAGAACATCGGCGGCAGCAGTGACCGACAGGCCGAGGGGCTCGAGTACCTCGGTCTTCACAAAGCCGCCGGGATGGGCGGGGATCTTCATCCGGGTGTCGTTCATCGAGATTGTGTCCGCGTGTCAGCCGTTTTGAGAATAGTTGAGTTTGGGGGTCCCTGCGTCGTGTCCGTCGATCGTGAACGTGATCGCAGCGATGGACTCGGGCGCGAACGCTCATTGTCCTGGCCCGGCACTGGGCCGCCGCCCATCCCACAGCCAGCGACGGCGTGAAGTGCTGAGGCCCCGCCCATTTTCCCATTGAAGGAGACGATGCGCTGCGGGCTCATTGCGTCGGATGCCGTGCGGGCCATCGACTATTCCCTTCAGTGAGAAAGCGTGGGCCTGAATCGGCGACGCTTGATATGGCGGTGACTTGGAGTACCAGTGGGGGCGCATAGCGTCAAGCGACGCTTTACATGCAATCAACGCTTCATGGGTTTTGCTGGAAAGCCACAAGGTCCTTAAACCGCCCGAACGGTCGCCTTCAAAGCGATCCTGTGCGCGCTCGATAATCGTGCGTGCGGCATCGCGGTGCTTGTCAAGCCCGGCGCCATGCTCATCGAACGCCGCTCCAAGGCTGGGAACTGCCGCCGGCGATGGAGCGGATACGGCGCAAACTGAAGCCGGTCCGTGACAGCGATCGGCAGATGGTGGCGATCCTGACCGCGGTTCTCAGCGATGCCTCCCGATCAGGCGCCCGCCTCGATGGTGATATGAAGGGCGTCCAGAATCGCTCGAAGGCCTGAGAGGCGCGGCAAATCGAGCGCCGGGCTGTTCGACTCGAGCTTTGACGCAACCGCCCGATCGTAGACGGCGACACATTGCCTGTTGGTGATCCTGGACATGTAGACGACGCCGTCAAGGGTGGTTTGGTCATAGAGGGACTGGCTAAGTCGCCGGCCAGCGGCTTGCGCCTTGGCGCGCACGGCGTCGGTGGATACGCCGAGCAGGCTTGCTCCCTCGTTGCGCAGGTCCAGCAGGAAGAGCGGTCGCGGATTGCGCACGACTGCGATCGAGTATCGGTCGAGCTCCTCCTCCATGAGCAAGCGCTCAGCACTCTTCTCGAAGCGATCCCGCACGATCGTCTCGGCAAAGGCGGTCATGGGATCCTGTGCCAGGTACGGCAGTTGAAACCTGTCCCTTGGACTGGAGAAGCGGGATCGACCGGGGCCCATGCCCAGGGGAGTCGCCGCATGGACACGCCCGATGATCCTCACATAGTCTGTGACATCGGCGCTGACCGCGAGCCGCGTCAGGATAGCAGGGTCGAGCGTCATTGCGGATTGAAATAGGCCCGCGCCGTGTCAACGACCTCATCGACCCGATCCTGCTTGAGAAGATAGATCGGCTTGCGCCCGCTCAGCACCGGATTGGCCTGACGCAACCAGAGCCAGGCTACACGGTGACCGCCGGCGAGACTGACGATTGCGGAAATCCCCCGAGCAGGACGTCCATCAATGAACTGCTCGACCGGAAACACATGTTTCTTGGTGCCTTTCAGCAGCCCGATGACCTCGTCGGAATGCTGCCAACGGTGAAGAGTGGAACGCGGGATACCATAGTCGCGACTAAGCTCGCTGGCCCCGGCGACTGGACCTGCCCAGTCCTCGATCTTCCGGGCGACAGCCAACTCTCCGAGGAGGCGCTTGCCTTCCTCGGCCGAGACAATCGAACCCAGGCCCTCGCCCTTCGATGGTTCGATTGCTTCGGGCACAACGAGCTTGATTTTGCCGCGACCGGGATCGTCGCCGAAGCTCTCGACCAGGCGGCGAACACCGCGCATCAGCTCGGCCTGCCGCTTGGTGAGTTCCTGTCGTGCCTCCACCGGCAGGTTCAGGACCGCTACGGCGGCGGCACCGGCGATGTGTGCCGAAAGCGCTAGCGAACCCGACTCGAATGCCCTGTCGCTCTTCAGCGCGTTGGTCACTTTGCTCGCTACACGCTCGGCCACGCGGGCGTTGCGGTTGCGAACGAACTGCATATTTGGATTGGCCATGGACAAATCTCCATCCTTCTGCCCGTCAATATAGTCAGAGCAACAGCATTTGTCCAGTTTGTCCCATTTGCACTTTTTGCGTCGGATATCGCGGGGAGCAATCACCAGCGAACCGGCCTACGCCTTTTGGGGAACGATGAGCGTGCTTGGATGGCTGAAGCCCGTCACTTACAAGACTAAACCGGCAGCCCTGTAGTCCGCCGAGAGGACATGCGACGTGGTCAAAGCCTCGCCGTCCGCCTTATTTTCCTTTCCGGGCGTCGTACTCCTCCATCGCAAGACTTCATCGTACTGCGCTCGTCGCAGGTCCTCAACCTTCTGCCTCGTTTCCGAAATACATTCCGGGCAGGCCCGCTCCTCCAGTCCGAAATTCTCAATGAGGACCATCCGCCCCTCATCGTAATCGCAGTCGAGCAGATCCGAGGTATCTATCAACTCGGATTCGAGGGTCTCACTCACGGGGTCAGAACAAGACTAGTGCGAAATCGTACGTTTAGCTGAGAAAACGATGCTCGAGATCCGTGTTCGGTCCCAAAACGCGGCTCCAAATAGCATGTCCCAAAAGAATTTAATATTCGGCACAGGCGGCAACCTACTGAAAACATGCACAATTTCGGTTAGCGTACGATTTCGCACTAATCTTGTTCTGACCCCAAGAAGTCATTACGACGATGAAAACTTACTGCGAGTCCGGCACGTTCCAGCGGGGACAGGAGGCTGTCGCAGGGGACGCCGGCATTGCGATGTTCGGCAACACCAATCAGCCCATCGACGTCATGGTTCAGACCGGCCACCTTTTCGCCCCGATGCCCGACACCATTCGCGACGATATGGCATTCATTGATCGACTACATTTCTATCTCCCGGGCTGGGAAATTCCGCAGATGCGGAACGAACTGTTCACGGACCAATATGCGTTTCTCGTTGATTATCTCGCCGAAGCACTGCGCGAGATGCGCAAACACAATTTCACGGAGATCATCGACAGGTACTTCTCAATGGGCGCGCACCTCAACGCACGTGATCGTAAGGCCGTCCGGAAGACAGTGTCGGGCCTGATGAAGGTTCTATTTCCGCACGGCGACGTGGCTCAGGAAGAACTCTCGGAAATCCTCGAGTTATCTCTTGAAGGACGCCGCCGCGTGAAGGAGCAGCTCAAGAAGATGGGCTCCTTCGAATATTATCAGACATCGTTCAGCTACACTCTCCAGGAGACTGGAGAGGAAAAATTCGTAGGTGTGCCCGAACAAGGGGGACGCGATCTAATCTCCATGGATCCGCTTTCTCCCGGGACGGTATACACAGCGGGCGTAACGTCCGATGGAACGGTCGGCCTTTACCGCTTGGAGGTTTCAGTATCGAGCGGAACCGGGAAGTTGAAGATGGCCGGCGGAATTGCCGGTGCAATGAAAGAATCCGTCCAGCGAGCTTTCAGCTACGTCCAGGCGAAAAAGACGGAATTCGGCATTGCGCGCGATCTCGACATTTCGGACATACACGTCGAGGTAATCGACCTGCTTGGCAATCGAGTCGAGGCTGAAGTTGGGGTCGCCTTCTTTGTGGCATCCTATTCCGCACTCAGGAAAGCGCCTGTCAGCCCCGCATTGCTTGTGTTGGGAGACATGAGCGTCCAGGGGAATATCAAACCTCTTCGGTCCCTCACGGAGCCGCTTCAAGTTGCGAAGGACAACGGAGCAAAGCGCGCACTCATCCCGATCGAGAACAAGCGAAACTTCCTAGATGTGAGCGCTGATATCGTGGAAACAGGTCGACCCGATCTTCTACGGCGACCCCAGGACAGCCGCCATGAAGGTGCTCGGGAACTTATAGCCAATGAAAGGTTTTCGCCGCGCCGTTGCCCGACCCGCCGTGTCGGCGCGGCCATCGCTGAGGCGTACCTTCAGCTGCGGCGACAGAGCATCGGGCAAACGAATGTTTGGAATTCGCGCAATGCACCGCGGCAGTCGTTCCTTTGCTCATCTGGATTTCCACTATTCCGCTCAATCCGGGCCAGTCAGGAAAGCGATTGCTGTCGACAACGTGGCGCGCGCCCGATGGAAATGCTTAGGTCGGGGAAAACGGGGGGACAATATGCTCAGGCTGATTCATGAGGCGAGAGCGAAAAAGGCTGCGCAGGATGCGCTTGCGCAGATCGTGAAGGACTCGCTGCCGTCACAAGGGACGCGAAGAATCGGCTTCAAGGGCGGCAACCGCGATCGCGAACTATTCTCAGCCGGCGAAGGGGAACTTTGGGCTTCGATCAGCAAAACCCCTGAGGACACGACGATCCCGAGATACTGGAACGCGTTCGGCATCTTCGAGCCCGAACGAAAAATGCAGCTCATTGCGGTCGAGATCAACGTTCCTTCCGAAACCAACGGCTGGCAGGTCGCCGGGGCCTTCGCCGAAGACGACGAGACTGGCGACGTCCACCTGATGCACGACGGCGCGGTCGGCGGCGGGCGTCCCGGCATTGGACAGGAGGCCTTCCTGATCTCGGCGAACATCCGCATGGTCGAAGTCCTTTGCGAAGACGGTCGGATCCGTAAGGCCATACCCATCGGCAACATGTCTGACGAGGGCTTCGTCGGCCGTCTGGCGCGGTACGTCAGCAAGGTCGCGGATTTCAAGAACGCCGTTTCCGAAGGCGAACTGGATCCCGCCGAGCTGCAGAAGCGGGTCGAGGAGGCCGAGAGCTACGACAAAGAATTCTCGGGAACTAAGCGCGGCCGGCACGGCGGAACGTTCGCTTACGAGACATATCATGGCGAGATCGTCGACATGGTCGTCGCCGAAAGGCATGCGGCGCGCAAGCCGGACGAAAAGGTCTACAACACTCAGCTAATCGACTGCTACGTGCGTCGGGCCGGAAAGATCACCGAAGTCTACGAGATCAAAACGGGCGTCGGCAGGCAGCAACTCTACACCGCGATCGGGCAGTTGGTGACGCATGCTGCTACCAGCGATGCCGCGAAGTTTCTCGTTGTCCCGACTGACGAACATATGCCCCAGGGTTTCGACAAGGCCATCAAAGCGCTCGACATCACGGTCCGCGGGTTCAGGCTGTCAGGGACGAAGCGGAAGCGGATCATCGAACTGGATCCGGTCCGCACCTGATGGCCACGAAAATGAATTGGCAGCGTACGCAGCCTGGCCGCGGAGGTTTCGACGAACGCACAGCAAACGAATGGCGCAGCGGTCCGAAGCTGACTGAATTAGACCTGACAACCATGCCTGATAGCCGGTCTGCGGACCTGTTGCTGCCGCCGACCATCTACTGGTCCGTCTATCTTGCACGAGCATTCCCTGAGACGGACGAAGCCGGGCATCAGCGCTTGCAGCAGGCAGCGATCAGAACAGCCGCTGCGGTCTACAAGAGTCACGGGATCAACAGGCTGCTCTCGCGGTCACTGGCACTGTACGAGCGGGCTAGTAGATCGAAGCCATTTCCGAGCGCATACTTCGCTCTGTATTTCGATCTTGAAGCCATGAAGATCGCGCTCAATCGCCGCTTCACGCACGATCCGCTGCCACGCCGAAACCTCGCTAAGTTCTATAGATACGTGGAGGTCATGAACCGAAGCCGACGCTGCTGGAGTTCGGAGGATGACGGTTTCAACGGGTTAATGGATCGTATGTTAGGAGCACCGGGCAAGATCAGAGCGAAGGGGTTCTCCGGTCCGTGACCGTGACAACGATCATGTCGGCTTCCTGCCCGGCTGATGGGCCTCAATTGCCTCGAAAACCTTGTCCAGCCTCTCCAGGCCGATCCCGTCCACCTGAACTCCTATGATCCCGCGCAGCTCGGCCGACTCCATCCCTATGCCGCTTGCCGCCGCTCGCGCAGACGACTGTTCTACAAACAAGTGTAAGAAGCGCCTCCCTTGGCTTTGCGGCGGGGGATAACCCATCGGTTCACTCTTTGTTCTTTTCCGAAAGCGCTTGGCGAGATATAGTCTGGCGTGTCCTTCAACAGATTCCTCAGGGAGACAGCGCGCAGATGACCGTCCAGCCCACTAATACCATGCTGCAGGGGGACAGGATTCTCAATGAACCGACGATCAGCTGCCCAAGCTGCGAGACGGAAATCAAGCTCAATGAGTCGCTCGCGGCTCCGTTGATCGCCGCCACGCGCGAAGAATACGAAATGCGCCTGGCGCAGAGCAAGGCATCGATGGCTGCCAGAGAAGAGGAGCTTAAGCGCCAGCAGGCCGAGATCGCCGCCGCCAAAGAGGACATCGCCAACCAGGTGGCTGAGCAAATCAAGCTTGAGCGTGCCGGAATCGCGGTCGAGGAAGCCCGCAAGGCAAAATTGCTGCTTTCGGTAGACCTGGAGGACAAGGATAAGAAGCTTGCCGAGCTGGAGGCGACGTTGAAGGCGCGCGACGAAAAGCTCACCGAGGCCCAGCAGCAACAGGCGGAATTCCTGAAAAAGCAGCGTGCGCTTGACGATGAAAAGCGAGAGATGGCGCTGACCATCGAAAGGAAGATCCAGGAGGGGCTGAACGCCGTTCGCGTCAAGGCGAGATCAGAGGCCGAAGACGGCCTCAAAATGAAGGTCGCGGAAAAGGAAGAACAGATCGCCGGCATGCCGCGTCAGATTGAGGAGCTGAAGCGCCGTGCGGAACAGGGTTCCCAGCAGCTGCAGGGTGAAGTTCTGGAGCTTGAGCTGGAAGCCCTCATTGCCGGCCGGTTCCCGATGGACATCATTGAACCGGTTGCCAAGGGTGAGTTCGGCGGAGATGTCCTGCACCGCGTGGTCGGACCGGCCGGCCAGCCATGCGGCGCCATTTTGTGGGAATCGAAACGCACCAAGAACTGGAGCCAGGGTTGGTTGGGAAAGCTCAGGGCCGATCAGCGGGCGGCGAAGGCGGATATCGCGCTGATGATCTCGGAAGCTCTGCCTCCCGGCGTGGAAACCTTCGATCTTCTAGACGGCGTCTATGTCGCCCATCCCAAATGCGCGATACCAATCGCAATCATGCTGCGACAATCCCTTATCGAGCTGGCGAACTCCCGCCTCGCCCAGGACGGCCAAGCCACCAAAATGGAGCAGGTCTATGGCTATCTGACCGGTCCGCGGTTCCGCCACTCGCGTCGAGGCCATCGTCGAAAAGTTCTCTGATATGCAGGAGGACCTCGCAAAGGAACGCAAGACCACAACACGCTTGTGGGCCAAGCGGGAGGCTCAAATACAAGGCGTAATCGAATCGACCGTCGGGATGTACGGCGACTTGCAAGGTATCGCCGGAAAGGTGATGCAAGAAATTGAGGGCTTGGAGGTCCTGGCTATTGAAGCATCTCCGCCCGATGCCGAATAGGCAATCGGTATGCAGCTCAACAGGAAACGATTGGCAATCTGGAGCGCTTCCCCAGACGTAACCATCGGACTCCTTGGGATGGCGTAAGCCAAAGAAGCCCGCCGCACCTGAGGTAAACATCGTCGGCCGATCGCTGTGGCCGGTCAGACCGCGCTCAGAGGCACGGCAGGTAGGGGCCGATTTCGGCGCGCGGATAAAAAGGCATGTGGAGGAGAGCCGGTAATCGAGGCGGACGAGTGTCATGGAAGACGCAGTCACAAGCGAAGCTGCTGGGGCTGAGGGGCCTGTGCTGCAGCGCAAGATCATTCACGTAGATATGGACGCGTTCTATGCTTCGGTAGAGCAGCGCGACAGACCGGAACTGCGGGGCAAACCGGTCGCCGTCGGGCACGCCCTCGAACGTGGCGTGGTCGCAGCTGCCAGCTACGAGGCTCGCAAGTTCGGCGTCCACTCGGCGATGCCCTCCGTGACGGCGAGGCGCAAATGCCCTGATCTGATTTTCGTCAAACCCCGGTTCGACGTCTACAAGGCGGTCTCGCAGCAAATCCGGGAGATCTTCGCCGAGTACACGCCGCTGATCGAACCGCTTTCGCTGGACGAAGGCCTATCTCGACGTGACCGAAAACATGCAGGGGATGGCCACGGCAACCGAGATCGCCGAGGCGATCCGGGCGAAGATCAAGGCGAAGACCGGCCTTACCGCCTCAGCCGGTGTCAGCTACAACAAGTTCCTCGCCAAGATGGCCTCGCGCACAGAATTCCTGACAGTCCCGCCTCGACCCGAGACGGCTGGTCTTCATCGACGAAACCTGGATCAAGACCAACATGGCGCCGCTCTACGGCTGGGGACCGAAAGGCAAGCGTCTGCGCGGCTTTGCTCCGCATGGCCACTGGCGCACGCTGACCTTCCTCGGCGCCTTGCGGCTCGACCGGCTCGCCGCGCCCTGCGTCTTCGATGGCCCGATCAACGGCCAATGCTTCCGGGCCTATGTCGAGCAGCAGCTCGTGCCCGTGCTCGAACCCGGCGACATCGTCGTGATGGACAATCTCGGCTCGCACAAATCGGCCGCCATCGGCAAGATGATCCGCGCCGCCGGCGCCAGGCTCTGGTACCTGCCGCCATACTCCCCAGACCTCAACCCGATCGAGCAGGCCTTCGCCAAGATCAAGCACTGGATGCGAGCCGCCCAGAAGCGAACGATTGAGGAAACCTGGCGCCATATCGGCCACCTCGTCACAACCATCGAGCCACACGAATGCAGCAACTACTTCGCAAACGCTGGATACGCTTCCGTCAAAACCTGGAAGCGCTCTAGCGCCGATTTGCCGGAGATACCATCGGCATCACCCCACACTTTTTCCTGCTCCCCTTTTTGCCAAACCGCGCCGATCCGGCAACCGATACCACCTCTCTCTCGCCTCTCACTGAGTCTTATTGATCGTCACTGATAATCACTGTTGACTATCAATTCAGGATGAGTGACAAACAATGAGCCTGATAGAGGCTGATTCGAGGAGAATGAATATGGACGGTCCTGCACTTCTGATCCCAACCGCTGCACTGCCTGGGTTCACCGACACCACCCGGAACGAGCTTCTGGCCTATGTCGGTCTGATCGCGAGCAGCATGGTCGCACCGCCTACCGATGCGCGTTTGCCGACGCCGCGCGCGCTTCCGGCCATAGAGGACGGCCCGGCCGATCTGACGGTCGCGATGGCGCGGAAATTGATCGCCGAGCCGATCAGCGCAAAATCCACTGCGGCGCTTCGCGTCATCGCAGAAAGCGACACGCCCGAGTTCCACATGAAGGATGCTATCGCGGCCGCGCCTGAAACCGAAAACTACCTCGACCTGCGGGGCGCTTGGTCAGGCATTACCCGCCGGGCACGCAAAATCTTGGGCGACAGCACTGCCGATTTGGTGTGGTGGGAAGGCGAGCAAATCTATGACGACGAAGAGAACTATGTCGATCATATCGGCCGCGTCTCTTCGCTGACGCACCAGTCGCTGCGCGCCGCTTTCGGCATTCGGGGCACCGATTGACTCCGCTATTGGGGGGAATTGCGAGCCAGTCAGTTCAAAGAGCTACGACCGATGGAAACATGCCAGAGAAGCGAGCCGTAATGAAGAAGTGGAACGCATTTGTCTTGGCAATGCTGAGCAAAAAGCCGCTAAGGTGGCAGCATACTGAGGGCTCTGATTCCACCCGATCATGTACGACCATCCGTTGGCAGGACACCCCTCGAAGCACCGGCTAGTTCGGCGCTCCATCATGCGCCTGCTTCGCCATGACAGATAACCTAAGCGCCTCCTCGGGAGTGAAATGTCATCAATCCTCTTCCAAACGAAAGACTAGCTGATGATGTTTGATTCTCTCGTTATCCAGTCGCCAAAAAGAACGCCCCAAGCGCAGCGGGGATGGAACGGCTTCTTCCCATACTACGCCGGCTACCCAGAGAGCTTTGCTCGGGCACTGCTGGAGAGCGCAAATCTGTCTAAAGGATCCGTGATCCTTGACCCTTGGAATGGCAGCGGTACGACGACCTTCTCTGCATCCCAGCTTGGCTTTGCGTCTAAAGGGTTCGATCTCAACCCCACCATGATCATTGTAGCTCGGGCGCGCCTGCTGCCCCCGTCCGAGGCTGACAGTCTTGAGCCGCTTGGGCGCGAAACAGTCAAAGGCATCCGGGCCGATCAACGAATTCTACAGCCTGAAGATCCGCTCCTATGGTGGTTCGAGCCCGCAACGGCTGCGCTCATACGCGCCCTGGAGCGCCGTATTCGTAGCCAGCTGGTCGGAGAGCGCACGTCCACCCCTGATGGCGTAAGGCTCGATCACATCTCGGGTCTAGCCGCCACGTTCTACGTGGCGTTGTTCTCAGTTTGCCGGGAAATGTCGACGCCTTTCCGCTCGTCCAATCCGACTTGGCTCCGCAAGCCAAAGGCCAACGAAGCTCTCATCGCCGCGGATCGTGAAGCGATTCTCTCAGCCTTTACGGCGAATGTGAAGAACATGGCCGAGGCATTGGCCGAGTGGGATGAGGATCCTCAGAAGGATCAGGCAATCGCGGAGTTACAGCTTGCGGACACAACGTCCACGAAGCTACCGACAGGGAGCATCGACATGGTGCTGACCTCGCCTCCCTATTGCACACGGATCGATTACAGCGCGGCCACCCGTATCGAACTAGCCGTGTTGCACCCCCTCGTCGACGTGAAGATGGAAGACCTCGGCCGTCAAATGATCGGGTCAACCCGGGTTCCAAATCATGAGATTGAGGTAGACGCAGCTTGGGGATCGACCTGTGGCCAGTTTATCGCGAATCTAAAGGCGCACCCGTCGAAGGCGTCCGCCGGCTACTACTACAAGACCCATCTCGACTATTTCGAGAAGATGGCGCTCTCGCTCGCGCATCTCGCTAGGGGTCTTAAACCTGCCGGGACGGCCGTCCTGATCGTCCAGGACTCATATTATAAAAATATCCACAACGACCTTCCCAGCATTACGACGGAGATGGCGGCAGCCGCAGGCCTGCGACTGCGGCGGCGCGTCGACTTCGAGTTCAAGCGCTCCATGGCCGGCATCAATCCCCACACCCGCACCTACAAGCGCGCCGTCGGCGCGGTCGAAGCGGTGCTCTGCTTTGAGAAGAGCTAAGAGGCGATACAGCAATGACCGATGCATCTCCGTTGATCGAGTCGATCGCCGCAACGCTGAAGAAGGCGAGCACCCAATCTCTAGATCTGTCGTTCAACGAACTCTTGGACATGAGCGAGAACGGCGAACTAAACATCACGCCGGACTACCAGCGCCTGTTTCGTTGGAGCGAGGGACAGCAGTCCCGATTCATAGAATCGCTGCTCCTAGAGATGCCGGTGCCGCCCATTTTCGTCATCGAGGAAGGTGACGGATCCTATCAGCTGATAGATGGACTGCAGCGCATCTCGTCATATCTGCACATGCGTGCAAAGCTCTCGGCGCCGCATCTTGACCCGCCGGTGGCCCCTGGCGAGTTCCTGACCCTGTCGGACTGCGATATCGTTCCCGTCTTGAACGGGCTGACCTTCAACGACTTCCCTACGGCGCTGCAAATTCGCTTGAAGCGGGCTTTCATCCGTGTCGAAGTCGTCCGCAAGGAGACCGATCCGCGGTTCAAGTATCATATGTTCAAGCGGCTCAACACGGGCGGAGAGCTATTGTCTGCGCAGCAATTGCGCAACTGCACAATCCGCCTGCTGGGTGCGGTCTTTCCCGATTTTCTCATCCGCATGAGCGACGTCGATGACTTTAAGGAATGCACCAGCGGGATGACCCCGGCGCGCAAGCTGTCCGCTTTCGATCAGGAGTTGGTACTAAGATTCTTCGCACTGAAGAATCGGCGCGCTCGATTCAAGCACGAGGTCACCGACTTCCTAACCGAATACATGGAGGAGGTGGCCGACCCGCTGGAGGCGGAAACCTTCGATTACGACATCGAGGAGGCAGTGTTTCGCCGGACTTTCGCGGCGCTTCGCAAGGCGCTCGGAGATATGTCCTTCGCCATAGCATACAAAACCCGAGACAAACTGACGGCCGGCTTCGGCGCCTATCACTTCGAGGCAATCACCATCGGACTGCAGGCGGTGCTCGATCGCTTGGACTTAGACGATGACGGCGTGATTCAACGTTTGAAAGACACACTCATCGCCATCAAACTTGATGCCGTCTTTATCGAGATGACCACCGGCGGCGGCAAGAACTCGCCTGGCCCGCTGAACGATCGCATCGGCTTTGTGGAACGGCGGTTGGTCGATGCGTTCCCCGGATGACGTCTTTCAAGATCTGGAAGCGGATCGGCTTCAGCGCGAGGCCGAGCTTCGCCTGATCGAGAACATCGCAGCCAGGACCGAGGTTGAGGCCGAGCGCAACATGTTGTTCCGCTCGTTGGCCCTCCTCACCTATGCCCACCTCGAAGGCTTCTGCAAATTCGCACTGCTGGCTTACGCGGGGTCGATCAACGCCTTGGCCCTGCCCTGCCGGGAAGCGGCGTTCCCGGTGCTGGCGGCCAGCCTTGGCGATGTCTTCGCAGCCCTGCGCAACCCGAACAGCAAGGCTCCGGAATTTCGCAACGGCCTCCCAGACGACCAAGACCTTCACATGCTCTGGCGGGAACGGACCTTCGTCGAAGCCTACGAGGTGATCCTTGCCCGCACGGTGGAAATCCCCGACCGCGTAGTCGATACCAAGGCCAACCTGAATTCGGTCGTGCTGAAACGAAACCTATTCCAACTCGGTCTCGATTATCCGGCGGTCGATCGGCACCGGGGTGCCATCGACCGGCTACTGGGCGTGCGCAACGCCATCGCACACGGCGACGCCCTGCGGGTGCCGAGCGCTGACCATATTCGGCCGCCGCATTCGAAGTGATGCAGTTCGTTCAAAGCGGCGTCTTCGCTGCCCTGCGGGACGGCACGTTCCGTCGGGCCGACGCCGCTTAAGTCGCTTTCCCAAACGCTTTGATTAACACGTCCTACGCCGGCGCGGCGCTCGATCGCGCGAATTTCAGAAGCGTGGTATTGCGTGGAAGAACGTGGAATGCTATGTAAGGGCCATGAACCAGACAGTCATCACTATCCGGCAACACCTGACCAAGGTCGTAGAACAGCAGCAGACTTTGCTCGCCGCCTTCAGCGCTGCGCTCCTAGCCGGCGATCTCGCCGAGCAGGGACGGGTTGAGCCGCAGCTGCGCAAACTCTCGGCGGAGATGCAGCGGTTGAACGAAGACCTGCGGTACGCACTTGCCGATGCGACGATGACGCCGGCCCGTCCGCGCCCTCGCGCAAGCGGCAAGACCATGCGCGAGCAGGTACTGGACATCGCCGACGAGATCGGAGTGCCACTGGCGCCTTCGACGGTCAGCGAATTCAGCCAAGCCACAACCGGCATTGAGATACCTGCGTCCCGATTCGCCAGCCTGCGGCGGGACGAGGAGCGCGCTGCCCGCCGTGATCCGAGTTCCAGACCTGCGTGGGTGGCTCCGGCGCTGAGCACGGCGCGCCTAACGCCCATCCCGCGGCTGCTGACCAGTACGGCTTGGGATCTTGAGCGCCGGGTGGTGGGCGCCCGGAGCCTCCGCGTCATCCACCTTTATACGACCTTGGCGTTCGTGGACCGACTGGAGCGGCTGCAGGCCGGCGGGGCGCCCCAGGCGAGCGCTATCGAGAGCCTTGTGGTGCGTTACGCCCGCGGCGTTCCCGGCGCCGTGGCCTCGGGGCAGCCGCTGGATGGGCAAAAGGTCCGCACCGTCGTTCAGGCTGAGCTTGGCGCCATCGAAGCCGACGACCTGCAGGAGCGGCAGGACGCAGCCGCCCGACTTCGCAAATACCCTGAGCAGCAACGACTCTGGGGTCTGCCGGCTGTGATCGAAGGCGGCTCGCAGGGCGGGAGGGTCGGCGGATGAGCAATTCGGACCAGCGGGTTGCGCGCTTGCGAGGTGCCCGCCCGGCGGAAGAGCCGGGCGCACGCGGCATCGAGCGCGTTGCGCGCAACCCCGACTGTTTGCGCCTCCGTGCTGTGACCATCGCCGGACTGACGCCCGCAACGGCGGCCCAAATCCTTGGCTTTCCGGACCGCGAGGGTCAGTCGCCATTCGCGCTGACCCTTGGGCAACGCTTCGAACGACAGCTGCTGGAGAACGGCGCGGCGA
Source organism: Mesorhizobium sp. M0296 (assembly GCF_040321675.1). Lineage (NCBI taxonomy): Bacteria > Pseudomonadati > Pseudomonadota > Alphaproteobacteria > Hyphomicrobiales > Phyllobacteriaceae > Mesorhizobium > Mesorhizobium sp. M0296. The sequence continues at coordinate 9,430 of NZ_JAMYRZ010000034.1, read as the reverse complement.
ACCTTTTCACGCTCTATCGGGAACGAGGCCTTCTCGGGCCCTCGGAGGCTAAGATCGTCGCGGTCGATGGTCTTGCGCCAGGGACCGACCTACGAGCCCGACGCCGGCGTGAGACGGAAACGCGCCGCTTGCTGGAAGGCAAGTTTCGCGGTGATCCGCTGGCGCCGAACCTTATCATCAAACCCCGACTGCTGGTCAGCTTGGTGGGACTGCCGCATCCGATTGAACCTGACTTCCTCATCGCGGCGGACCAGGAACCCTTCTATAGGGTGGGAGAGCTCAAATCTTATCCCGACCGAGGCGGCAAGACAGATGCGGCCGACATCCGGAGTGCCTGCCGCCAAGCCGCTGTCGGCGTCGTCGGCCTGCGCGAAGCACTGCAAAGCTTCGGAGCACGCCAACCAGAGCAGCTGGCTGTTGCCGATGCCGACCTGGTGATGCGCGTGACAGGGTTCTTCATCCCGACCCTGAGTCGCATGGCGATCGCCAGCGAGGTCGACTCGGTGGAACGCGCTATCGCCGAAGCGCCGACTAACCTCGACGATCTGGAGACTATGTTGCCAGCCGGCGCTACTCTGGACGACCCAGCCGTATTGGCCTCGGTGCCTAACAACTACCGACCGTCCTGCAAGGAACACTGCGGGCTGTGGGAGCATTGCCGTCGCCAGGCCTTGGCGGGTCGCCATCCGGTTGTGCTCGGCGACCTCGCTGCCGAACAGCTCTCTGCTGCCGGGTCAATCGATCGCGCCTTGGAGCTGATGGCGGGTTCTGGCCTCCCGCCCCTCAACGCCGCCGAGGCGACCTTGGCAGCTGAGTTGCGGACCGCGGATCAAGCCTTGCGGAGAGCCGTCGGCCATGTCTGATCTTGTAAACCTCGTGGGCCGCCTGCGCGCGTTCGATGCCGGCCGGGCCGTTCGCGCTGCGTCGCATCTGCAGATGGTCATCCAGTCGCATGCGCTGATCATCGCGCCTTTGGCGATGGCAGGCGAAGACACGACGATTCACGCGTTAGCCGTTGGCCCCGTTGGTGGCCCACCGCAAATCCGTGTGGTTCCCGATCCACGGGTACGCGAGGAGCAGTATGGGCTCATCGCCTGGCTTGGCGTAATCATCGAGGCGTACTTTCAGCGCTGCCGGCTGGCCGGCGAATTTCCGCAGATCTGGGTTTCGTCTGGAGCAGCTGCGGGCCATCTCGACATCCTGGCTGATCGATTGCGCTTCACGCGCGACAACCCGCCGATCAAGCGGGTCGGCGAACTCCTGACCTATGCGACAGAACGCTCGCCTGTGGCGGGTCAGCAAGCGCTGATGACCGCCACAGGCGCCCTTTCGGCACACTACTGCACTGGACAGCAGGAAGGCGAGGACGAGCACCTTGGCGCCTTCCTGGTCTGGCTCGACCCGCCTGCGCACGGCGACATTCGGCGTGCAGTCGAGCAGGCCGAGCGAGAGGTGATGGGCGTAAAGACCGATCCGGTCTTCGACCGTGAGCGCCTCCAGCCGCTCGTGTCAGCCTATGGCCGGGCGCGACGCGAAGGGGCGTCGGTGACCGAACAGCAGCGCAGGGCTCGCGCAATCGAAAACGAACTCATCCCTATTGTCGAGCGCATCTATCAGGCCGTTCAGCGAGCGCTCACCTTCCTGCAAGGTCAGTTCCCGGCGGCAGGCGTGTTGGACGACCTCGCCCGCCGTGAGGCCGACGAGTTCGAGAGTTTCATGCGCGGCCGTGACGAGGACGTCGCATTACCCTATCGCGACAGGCCCAAGGCGGCCGCTTTCAAGATTTCCGAGCGCGAACGTGCCGCCCAAAATGTTGAGCAGGGCGCGCTGTACGGCGACGCCCTGGCGCAAGCTCGCGGGCGGCTCGCCGGCAAGATCGTAAGCGGGCGAGTTTCGACGTGACGGCAACCAAGGTGCCAAGAAAGACCATTCATCGCTTCCACGTCGAGACCGCTCAGACCAACCTGCATCTACGGCAAGGCGATGAGATGGCGTATCTGTCCGACCCCCGTCTCAGGTGTGCGGTGGAAGGCGTTCGTCGCCATGAGGCAGTCACCCACGTGGGGTTCATCGTCACCGCCGGCATGCGCGCAGTCGGTATGCCTTCGATTGGCGCGGCGATCGAATTGGCGCCGCCGCCCCCTGATTGGAACCAACTCTATCGCGAGCGTGGCAAGATGTCCGGTAGACTAGCCGAGACGCCGTGGACCCATTCGCAAGATGCCACCGCGCCGCAGGCGACGCCCATTGCACAACCCCTCAACCTCCTGGCCGCTGTGGAGGCCCTCCGATGACGACCTCTGCCGAGCTAGCCGAGCGATCCGTCGAAGCGGTGCTCGCCACTCAGTGGACGCGAGATCCTGCCGTGGTGCTGAACTCGCCGCCCGGCGCCGGCAAGACCGGCGTTGCGGAGCGTCTTGCTGTTCAAGCGCTTGGGGTCATGGGCGAGCGGGCCATGGTCACGACCCAGACAAACGAGCAGGCCTTCGATCTTCTGCGCCGGCTCTGCGGAGGCTTCTCGCGGCTGCCGTTCTATATGATTGCCAGCGGGAAGCTGACGCCGCCTGCCAACGTCACGTCGTTGCCCAACCTCCGGGTAATCCATCGCGCGGGCGATCTGCCGGATGGCCCCTGCGTCGTCGTGGGCAACGGCGCTAAGTGGTCCTGGTTGGACGCCGATCACCGCCTTTTCGATCTGCAAATCGTCGATGAGGCCTACCAACTTCCAGACTATCGCTATCACCAGATAGCGGGCCTCGCGTCACGACAGGTCCTGATCGGCGATCCCGGCCAGATCGATCCGGTGATCCAAGCTGAGCTCGAACGCTGGCGCTGTGACCCGGCCGGCCCGCACGTACCAGCGCCACGGGCCCTGATCGAGCGTCATCCCGAAGTCCGCCAGATGAGCCTGCCGGTTTCGCGGCGCCTCGTGCGGGATACCGTCGACTTCATCCAGCCGGCCTTCTATCCTGACATGCCGTTCGTCGCCTTGGACGATGCAAGACCCCTGACCTTCGATACTCCTGGGATCGCCCCGATGGACACCCCACTTGACGCTGTAGTGGCGGGGCAAAGCTTGGTAATGGTCGAACTCCCGGCGATGATCGCCGGCGAAGTAGATCCAGATCTCGCCGCAGAAATGGTTTGGACTATCGGCCGCGTGCTAACACGTGGGGCGCGGATTCTCGACCACCAAGGAAAAGCAGTCCCGGTAACTCCGGAAATGATCGGGGTCGCCTGCGCCCATGTCGCACAGGTCAACGCCGTCCGGGAACGCCTTGGCCCAGCTCTAGCCGGGGTCTTCGTCGAGACGGCCAATCGGTTTCAAGGATTGGAGCGACCGTTGATGTTCGTCCAGCACCCCTTGTCAGGTCGATCGGACGCTACCGGCTTTCATCTAGACGCGGGTCGGCTGTGTGTCCTGCTTTCTCGCCATCGTGTGGCTTGCTGGATGTTCAGCCGTGGCGGTGTCAGTCACCAGCTACGACGTTATGCACCAACAGGAGACCGTAGCCTTGGCATCTCAGCCGACCCGGAATTTGATGGTTGGTTGGCCAACACCCGCCTTCTGCAACAGCTGGCACGTGACAACAGGGTCTACCCCGTCCCGAGCAGAAGCAGGCTCGATCGGGTCGGCTGACAACTTCAACCCTCAAGCCTTAACACGGCTGAACGAACGACCGCTTTCGGGTTGAGCCGCTTTCACGTTGAGCGACTGGAAGGCGCATTCCGGCCTTTCAGTCTGGAGATCCGAGCGTCCGCTCAAGCAGTTCTCGACGATGCAAGCGGAGTGCCTCAACGTCCGCTTCCGACTATTTGTAGCTTAAAGCTGCCGGTCCGCTTCCAGGCCCTCAAGACGCTATGACGGCCTTCCGCGGCGATTGGAATACAGACAGCCTCACACCAACCCCACCCGGAAGTCCTCCAGAACCTGAGCCAGCCCCTGCGCGCCGAGAAGTGTCAAAACGCGCTTCGGCTGAAGCTTCGGTATCGCCCGGTCGTAGATCGCGAGATTGGTCGCCCCGTTCAGGCGCGAGGGGTAAATAATCCCGTCGGGCCGAGACGAATGCTCGTTAAACGCCAGTGACCACCGGCGTGCCAGGTTCTGGCGCTGTGCCCGAACGACATCGGTGGGAATACCCATCCTGACCGCGTTGTCGTCCCTGAGGTCGACCAGGCGAAGGTCCGCCGTAGTCGTGATCTCCGCATAGCGCCGCTGGGTCAGTTCCACCTCCTCTATCGGAAGATCGTCGACAAGCCCTTCGCGGCGGTCGCGGAGCACCGTTTCTAGAAAGCACACCTTCAGTGAGTCGCCGAGATAAAGAACGCCAAACCGATTGACGTCGACACGGCGTCGAGGATCGCTGAATCGGCTCGGCGACTTCCCATATCCCAACGGATCAGGATAGGTGCTCCAGTAGATACGACAGAATGTCCGTCCCGGCGATATGGTCTCGATTTCGACGTTTGCAAGCCCGAAATCGGGTGGAGGTGGAACGCCGGGCATTCAGTCGAAATCGCCCCTGGCCATGCCTTCTGCCGCAGCCAAAACCGAGGCGTCATCGCCTTGTTGAAGGGCTCGAAGGCCCGTCCGCCCATCAAGGACGCCATGGCGCGACACCAAAAACCGATAGACGGCCCAGGCACTATTGCCCAACATGGCATGCAGCGCCGGCAATGCGCCGAAGGGACGACCGTCCCTGTCGAGTTGCCAGACAGGAAAGCGGAAACCGCGTTTGGCGCCATCGATCCCGAGCACCTGTCCGCTTTGCCGCCTGGCGTTGACCGTCACGCGCGACGTGCCGAGCAGCTTGGCAAAGGCATCCGCGCTCAGCATGTCCTCGCCGGCGACAATCTCGGCGACACGCTTGCGGCCACGCGCGCGCGCTCCGGCAAGAGCCGCCTCGAGATCGGCATCGGGCATGCCCGTGTCCTCGACGGGAAAGGTATCGTCTGAAGCGATCGGTTGCTCTTCGACCGGCGTGATCGTCTGCGCATCAGCCGCCGGATCGACCTCTACCCGGAACGATACGCGGTGGCCGATCTTGCGGCTGCGTGCGATCGCTTCCTGATAGCGTTCGAGCAATACCTTCTTGAAGTCTGCCTGTGCCGGCAGCTTTGTGGTGAAACTCAGGGCGGCGACTCCCGCATGCGATGCGGTCCCGCTATGATTGCTGCGTTTTGGAGCGGCCATGATGAGAACCTCCTGCTGTCACCAATATGGTTGCAGATCGCAAGTTCGTCAAGTTCGATAATTTCGTAAAGCTAGTAGCGAATGGCTGCGGACTAAACAATTCCCCAGGCGCGAAACCTTCCCCTCCCCGTCATCTCGCGCAGGCCAAGCTCACCGACCAGATTGAGCGCCCCCTGTTTCTTCTGAACCATGCCAGTCGAGACAACTGGCCGCGACAGCACGAGTTCGATCACATCGGCCAATTTCGAGTTGGCGCGGCGCTCGCGGAGTTTTCGCTCCATCTGGCTTTTCGCCATCACCAGCCGGTCATGCTCTTTCAACCCGGCAAGCGCTGCCTCGTGGATGGCATCGACAAAAGCCAACAACCGATCCGAGCGATTGCGCGCCCGCCGCCGCTCTCGTGGAATGTTTTTGGCGCCGAGATGCAGGCTGGCGAGATGGTTGGCGGCAAGACCTTCCTGGCGCAGCAGCGCGGCGAGCCAGGCGGCATGCTGCAGCACCTCAATGTCGGACCAGGCGTCGAGAAGCAACGCCGCGCGCAGGACGACCGGCAGATCGCGCGTCCTGGCGATAACGTCCTGCCATTCGGCCAGGCGTTCTTCTTCATTCCAGTCGAAATCGTAGATCAGGCCGTTTTGCGGCTCCGGCCGGTCACGTCATGACGTTTCCTCCTTTCGACCAGGCACGTCGGCGCCGCTCAGAATCTTTGACGAGCGTGCCAGGACAGCATCGATCTCGGCAAATTCTTCGGCCAGAAGATCGTCGTCAGCGTCATCCCGACCGTCAGCCTCAATGGGGCTGGCCCCCTCCCCGTCCCGGCTTTTTGGCCCCGATGCCGGCGTCGCGCCGCCGCGGCCGGTCAGGGCCAAAAAACCGTCGCGGCTGAGCGCCCAGTCCGGCTTTTGCGCAAAAATCCGCCGGCGGGTTCGCAGCACCGCATGCGCGCGGGTGAGTTCGTGGGTCGGCGTGCGGATGTCCATATGGGCGTCGTGCAGCACCACGTCCTCGAGGTGGACGAGCTCGCCCTCCAGCCAAAGTGCTGCGGCCGCGTCGGCAAAATGCTGGCGTTCGACAAAACCGTCGCGGACGGGAGAGCGGGCGAGCCGCTCGTCGAGGCGGACCAAAACCTCGGTCGCGCGGGAAACCGGCCCGATCAGGGTGTTCAGAGGCAGTTTGTCGAGCGTGTAAGCCATTGTTTTCATGATGGCTGATTCGCGTTAGTCAAGCTATATCGATGTTAAGTTTACTCGTGGGGGATTTTCCTTTGCGCACCTTTCACTATCGATAATGATCTCTTATCGATACTGTCATTATTTAAAATATGGGAAGTTGATTACATTCTTATTATTAATCGGGATATACGATCAGTTTAGAGGCGGCTCGCCTCTCAGAGGCGACGTTTGCAGCGGCGATCGCAGATCGAGATATTGGCGGGTTGATGCCGGGGCTTTGTCCGAAATCTGTGATCCGATTTCGGACGAAGGACGGTCAAGATGTCCGAAATATCTACGAATTTCGGACAAGCTTCATACACAAAGCGCCGCGGCTATTCGTCGAGTTCGACTCCGACGGGCTCTGGGCCGACGGCAAAGCCAGGGATGATGTGCCCCGCCAGCAGCTTTTCCTTCGACAGCAGTCCGGCGTCCTCAAGCGCCTCGAAATCCGGCAGGTCGCGCAGCGTGTCAAGACCGAACTCCTGCAGGAATTCTTTAGTCGTGACGTAGGTGTAGGGCGCGCCGGGCGTCGGGCTGCGCGGACCGGACGCAATCAGCTTCGCGCCGCGCAGATGACCGATGAGATCGCGGCTGATCTCCTTGCCGAAGAAGGAAGAAAGCTCGGCGCGGGTGATCGGCTGGAAGTACGCCACACACATCAGCACCAGCACTTCAGATTGTGTCAGATCCACGGCTCGCTCGTTTCCGCCGACCGCGGCACGGATGGCATCGGCATAGGCCGGCCGGGTCAGGTGCCGAAAACCGCCTGCGACGGCGACGAGGTCATAGGGCCGACCGCGCAGTTCTTGGCGGATGTCGTCGATGAGGAGATCAATGCTGCAGCTTTTGCCGACGATGCGGGCGAGCGTTTCGCGGTTGACCGGCTCGCTGGCCGCAAAAATCGTTGCCTCGACGCGATGCATCCATTCGCGCCAGCGGGCCTCCGGCGGCAGGTGATCCAGCTCCCGGTCAAACAGCTGGTCAGCCGATCGACGGTTATCTGACGGGCTCCCCCCTCGCCTGCGCACTGCCTCCACCATGGTCGTCAGAGCCCATAGATGCGGAACGCGGTGCGGCCGGACATCTCGCGGACGGCGCCGAACTCGACCAGCCGGTCGAACAGGCGGCGCAGCCCACGGTCGCTCATGCCTGCGATCTTTTCGGATCCCACGATCGCATCGTCGGACAGGAGCTTGTCGACAACAGCGTCCGCTGCCTTGGCCCTGAGCTTTGGCGCAACGGCAAGCAGCCGGTCCGCGCGGCGCTCGAGGTCGGCGGAAAGATCAATCGCGCGCAGCGCAGCGCGCGCCTGCGCGGCAAGCAGGCCTTTCGCACGCGCGGGATGTGTCTCAATGCTTGTCGCGACAGAGCCAGCTGCCGATCGACGCGGGCGGGCGCTTGTGCCCAAGGCCGCATCGGCGCCCAGCAGCGGCACCGCATGCGCCCAACCCAGCCGTTGCGCCAGCAGGGCATCGGCGAGCCAGGCTCCGAGGACGCGGCCGAAGCCGTGTCGTTCGGCGGCCATGAAGGCACCGTTCAGGATCCCGACCACATCGGTGCCGGCGCCGAGTTGCCGTAGCGCGGTCGACAGATCGCTAAGGGCCTCGTCGTCACGGGCGTGACCGAGATCTTCCAGCACCGCAGCGAGGTTTTTCGCCGTCAGCAATTCCTCAGCCGGCCGGGTCGCCAGCCGACGCCAGGCGAGGAGCAAAAGACCGGCGGGCCCGACATTGTCGCCCGGCCGCGTGAGCAGCACGGCGTCGCGAAGTGCTGCTTCATCCTCGACGCGGCCGGCCTGCTTTGCCGTCACCGCGGCAGCGACAAGCGCCAGCCGCTGCCGCCAGGCGCCGGCCCATCGCTCCTGCCGGCGGACCACCGCATCGAGCGCGCCGATGGTGGCGCCGGCGGCGAGCGCGACGTCCTCAACGCCTTTTCCCGCAAGGCTTTGCGCATCGGGAACCGCCCGACGTAGCCAGGCCGGCACCGTTGCCATCGGCGCGATCGAAGGTGCACCGGCAGGCGTGGCGTCGTGGCGCGGAGAGGGTTTAGGACGCAGAATCATCGACAGTACGATGAATCATGGCGGCGCTTTTGGCAACAGAAATGGACAACAAGCGCTGCGCCTGTCGTACTGACAAACCGAACGATAATGTTGCCTTATCATTCGTTGTTTACGAGGCTGGGGAACCATGGTAGAAAACGCCAGAAAGGTAGAATATTGGAGTCTTTCGTGTCCCTGAACATCAAAAATCCGGCCACCGTGGCTCTCGCCGACGAACTCGCACGCCGCCAGGGTATCAGTAAGACAGCAGCCATTCATCAGGCCCTGAGCGAGCGCTTGCATCGCTTGGGCTTTGGAGAGACCGCTCAGGAGCGTCTGCTGGCAGAATTGCGCGCCATCCGAGAAAGAGTGGCACGATTGCCTGAACTGGATAGTCGCAGCGACGAGGAGATCATCGGGTATGACGAGCATGGAATCCCTAACTGATGGTGATCGATACCTCAGCTGTTGTAGCGATCCTTCGGAGCGAGCCTGAGGCAGCAAGGCTGGAACGAGCGCTGGTCTTGGACCCAATCCGTCTGGTCCCGGCAACCTGCGTGCTCGAGGCACGCATGGTGCTGGTCAGCAGGCGCGGCGAACACGCATTGGCCGAGATCGATCTTTGGCTGCGCAAAATCGAGGCCGACATCATTCCTGTCGACTCCGAATTGGTTGATCTGGCGACCCAGGGTTGGCTGACCTACGGCAAGGGCCACCACCCGGCGGCGCTGAATTTTGCCGATTGCCTGTCATATGCTTTGGCAAAGCGTGCGGATGAACCGCTGCTTTTCATCGGCAAAGACTTCTCCCAAACGGATATCGAAGCGGCATGAGCATGGCTGGCGACGCGCAACGATCATCCGCTGCTTCCGGCGATGACGACATGCCCGACATCGTCGATATCGTCATGCAGATGGGCGATGCCGACCTAGCCTCGTCCCCTCCCCTTCCAGCCATTGCCAATCCCAGCCTGCCTGCGCA
>NZ_JAMYRZ010000033.1:0-77587 GCF_040321675.1 Mesorhizobium sp. M0296 | reverse complement strand
AATGGCAGGCCAAATACCCGAAGCTGGTCAACTGGGTGGAAGATAACATCGAGGAGACGCTGAGCTTCTATCGGCTGCCGCTAGCTCACCACAAGCACATGAAGTCGAACATGCTGGAGCGGCTGAACCAGGAGATCAAGCGGCGCACCCTGGTCGTTCGCATCTTCCCCAACCCGCGGAGCTGCCTGCGGCTGGTTCGGGCATTGGCGGTGAAGATCCACGAGAACTGGCTCGAGGCGACCCGCTACCTCAACATGGATCATCTGCGCGAGCACAAGAAGGAGAGCCTGAGGGCCTTGGCCGCCTGAGCACCGTCATGTGTCCGCCGCTCCGCTAAACACGGGGGCTGCGCGGCGGACACGCCGACGTCACCGCAATGCCACGCCATTTTGCAGAACTTGACGCACACAACTCCAGCCCAGCCGGGTCAGGGTTAGTAGTGAAAAGAGGGGGAAAGGGCGGCTCTGCCCCCTCTCCCCTGCAAGGGGAAAATCGGTCTCCCCGTCCTTCCTCCGCGCGGCCAGGGCCGCGCTCTGTGCAGGATCGACGCGGATCCACATACGCGGATCGGCGCCGACCCCCGGCTTCGCCTTCGGGCGGGTGATCCCCGTCCGATTTGTCGTCTTGCCCCCTCTCCGCCGCTGTTCCGCACGAGCTCGGGAGCAGGAGCGGGGCTCCTGCCCCTTCGGGCAGGATTTCGCTTCGCGGGAAAAAGGGAAATCAGGAGAAAGCATCATGACCGAGACCATAACCATTTCATTGAACAAGCTGGACGTAGACCCGAAGAACGTCCGCAAAACCTATAGCGCCGAGGGTATCGCGGCGCTGGCAGCGAGCAACAGGGCCGATGGCTACAGGCTGCTGCAAAACCTTGTCGTCAGGAAGGGCGACAAGAAGGGCCGCTGTTTCGTGAGCGCTGGCGGGCGACGCCGCGCAGCACTCAATCTGCTGGCCGAGAAGGGAGAGATCGCGAAGGATTCCCCGTTGAATGCAAGGAGCGAGCGGGAGGGGACGCGAAGGCGACCAGTCTTGCCGAAAACGTCTTGCGCGAGGACATGCACTCGGTCGACCAGTACGAGGCGTTCCGCGATCTGGCGGACGAAGGCAAGTCGGTCCCCGACATTGCCGCACGGTTCGGCGCGGCCGAAACGATTGTGCGCCGCTGCCTTGCCCTTGGTCGCGTGTCGCCGCGCCTCTTGGAAGCCTACCGCAACGAGGACATGACCTTTGAGCAGCTTTCGGCCTTCACGATCAGCGACGATCACGAGGCGCAGGAACGGGTGTGGAATGAACTGCCGGCGTGGAACCGTTACGCGCAAAACATTCGTTCCGCGCTTGCTGGCGGGGCGTTCGGGCAAGCGACAAGAGGGTCAAATTTCCTGGGTGGGCTGGACGCCTACGAGGCGGCAGGCGGGAGCGTCAGGCGCGATCTGTTCGATGACAAGGAAGGCGGTTTCGCCGTCGATGTCGTGAAGCTGGACGCCCTTGTCGCAGCCAAGCTTGAAAGCGCTGCCAAGGCAGTGAAGGCGGAAGGCTGGAGATGGGTCGAGATCATGCGAAGCGACGGTCGACTGCCTTGTATCTCGCGTTAGACTTCGTCATAGCGAGCTTATCTCGATGCGGATCATGCCGCACATTGCCGATGATGCGGAAACCCCAGCAATAGCCAAGCTGACAAGGCTAGGGCTGGGGAGTTTTTTCGCTCGGGCCGATGTTGATGGCGGCGCTGCGGGGCACAAGGCCGAGCGTGGCGATGGGACCCCCCCGTCGCGGCTGTCTGCACCTTCCATTAGGCCGTTTCGAGCCGGCTGAACCGAACCGGGATGAGTTTCCGGGTCCCGAGCTGCCCTGCCGCATCCTTGTCGATGACAGTCAGAAACTGTGCTTCTTCAGATCCCAAAGGCAGAACCAGGCGTCCCCCCGGCTTGAGTTGCTTCAGTAAAGCCGGGGGGGTCTGCTCAGCCGCCGCCGTGACCAGGATCTTGTCGAATGGGGCGTGCTCGGGCCAGCCACGAGACCCGTCTCCGACACGAATGCCGACATTGGCTAAGCCGAGGCCCTGCAGGAGAGCCTTCGCATGGATTGCGAATTCCTCGATGATTTCGACGCTCCAAACTTGCCCGGCGAGCTCCGCAAGAATTGCGGTTTGATAGCCCAGGCCGGTGCCGATCTCGAGCACCGCCTCGTGCGGTTGCGGCGCAAGGAGATCGGTCATGAGAGCGACGATGAACGGCTGCGAGACGGTTTTATCGAAGCCGATCGGCAGCGGCATGTCCTGGTAGGCATAAGCTGCAACCGAGGCTGGCACGAAGCGATGCCGCGGCACTCGCCGCATCGCTGCCATCACCCGCTCATCGAGCGCCGCCTTGCCGAGTTCTTCGCTTGCAAGGTCGGTATGGATTGCAATCATCTCGACCATGTGCCTGCGTAGGATCGCCAGATGCTCTTCGTTCATTGGCTTCATGACAGTCGGGCTTTTCCTCAACCAGGCTTGATGCCACAGTAGTCTTATATCCCGTTCAGTCACAGAAACGCCCGCCATCGTTTCCAGTTGCGGGTGCCCAACGGCAAGTGGAGGTGATTTGGGCGTTGCGTTTTGGTCGTTATCGACCACGGCGCGTTCGCAGAAACGAACTCAGACGAACGCACGACTGTTGAGGTGAGGGAAGATGCCGAGTGCAGCCCTCATCGGCAAGCGTTTCGATGAATTCGCCATCCGTTCCAGGCGGAACGCGGGCAACAATGCTTGAGGTGCGCCTCACAATATTGGAAAGCACCCTTCGCGCCTTGCCCGGGCCGATGTTGCGCTGCATGTGCTGGTAGACGGCCAGCAGCAGGACGATATCGTACTTCGGCAGAAGGATATTGCCGAGGCGGCGGCTGCCAAGGTTTAGGCGATCGAACCGGGCATGTACCGGGGAGCCGCTCAACAACATCTTTGCAGTCTCGATATGAGGTTTGGCAATGTCGATCCCATGGATCGAACTCGGTCTTAGCTTAGATATCTCATAGGCGACAACACCCATATTGCAGCCAATATCGAGAATTTCCTTGTCGGCACAAAGTGGCAAGCGAGCCGAACAGCCAGTCGCTAATGCCCTTGAGGTCGTGGTCCCGCCAAGGTGGACCGGGCCGAACCTCGTTGCGGACAGAAAGACTCTCGGCGAGCACGCCGTCGAATGTCATCGCCGAGAGCTGGTTTTGCCAACGTCGAAGACGGCGATATTCGCGCCGTCCGCCTCCTGCCCGTCATGCATTGGGTCAGATCAGACCGTATTGGCGAGCCTTGTTGCGCAGGAAAGGCAAGCCATTGCCCATCACTTCGGCCTCGTCCTTCGCGACCGGCCGCCAGACGGAGAGGCCATAGGAGACTTCCGGCGGCATGTTGATGAAGCTTTCCATGGCAAGTCCGCCCTTGAAGCCGATCGCCGCGAGCGTTGCGTAGATCTCGTCCCAGGGGCAGTTGCCGGTGCCCGGGGTGCCGCGATCGCTCTCTGACAAGTGAATGTATTTCAGGTGCTCACGAGCGGCCAGAATACCATTGGCGGCCCCCTTCTCCTCGATGTTCATGTGATAGGTGTCGAGATGGACAAAGATGTTGTCGGCGCCGACTTTCTCGAGCATCCAGACGGCCTGCGCGCCGGTATTTATCAGGTGGTTCTCGTAGCGGTTCACCGCCTCGATTCCGAGCTCTATGCCGCGCGTCTTGGCGTGCTTGGCGGCGACGGTCAGCACATGCGCGATGTTGTCGTATTCCTTGTCGGTGGGTGGCACGCCGGTGCGTTCACCGATACCACCGAAAATTACACCGGAAAGCGCCAGAGCGCCCATCTCTGCAGTCTTGTCGATGGCCACTTTGAGATGTTCGATGGCGGCATCCGGCCGCACCGAGGCCCAGGCCCGCTCCGGCAAGCCAAGCGAGCAAACAGCTGGAAGATTGTGCTTTTCGAGCAAGGCGCGCGTATGCGCGGCATCGACCGCCGGCGCGTTCAGAAGCGCGATCTCGATAAAGTCCATGCCGTATTTGACGGAAGCGGCGATCGCCTTCTCTGCGCCCGCCCGGTCCCAGTTCATCGTCCACATCGAGGTGTGGACCCCAAAACCATGCATCTAACTCACCCTTTGTTTGTGTTTAGGAACTTTAGGCGCCCAGCAAGCCAGCGCAGGATCATCACGGTGATCATCAAAATGCCCCAGACCGCCGTCGCCAGATGCTGGTTGGCGCCCATCAGATTGAGTCCCGAGGACAGAAGCTGGAGCACCACGAGCGCGACGAAGACAGGGATCACGCGACCGAAGCCGCCGAACGGATTGACCCCGCCAAGAAAGCAGGCAAGCACAGTGATCAGCAGGTAGGACTCGCCGTGGCCGACACGCACCGAATTGAAGCGCGCCAGCATGATGATACCGGCGACCGCGCACATCGCACCGGACAGTGTGTAGACCAGAACCTGCACCTTGCGCGTATTAATGCCGGAGTAGCGCGTGGCCTCGATGTTGGAGCCGATCATATAGGTGTTGAAGCCTAGCTTCATGCGTGTCAGCAGGAGCTGCCAGATCAGCACACAGGTGATGAAAATGAGCAACGGAACCGGGATACCGAGAATCGAACCGTAGCCGATCGGCGCCAGGAAGCTGGGAAAGCCGGACACGTCGCCGCCATGCGTCAGGAACTCACCGAGACCGCGCAGGAAAATCATCATCGACAGCGAGACCAGGATCGGGTGAGCCTTGGTGTTGGCGATAACGAGCCCCATGATCAGTCCACTAAGTGCTCCGACCGCAAGGGCAACGATCGCGCCAAGGACAAAGGCACCAATGCCCGCGTCGACGCCGCCCTGGCTTTGAAGGATCCAAGCGAGCGTCAGCCCGGCGATGTTGGCCGTGAAGGTGATGGCCAGGTTCAGGCCGCCGGTCAGGATCGGGAGCAGCATGGCGAGTGTGAGCAGGCCGAGCTCCGGCAGCTGGTAGGCGACGGAGCCAAAAGTGGCCCGGGAAAGGAAGTTCGGTGCGGCAATGCCGAACACGATCATGACCACCACGAACGCAGCAAGCGGACCTGCCAGTTCGGGGCCAAGCAAGTTGCGGACGCGTTCAATCACAGCCGTCATGAAGGCACCCGCCGGCTTTTCAGGAACGGCAGCAGGCGTTCGATGCTGGTGTTCGACAGGGTGATGGCGGTCAGGATGATGGTGCCGACGATCATCTTGAACGCGAAAGGCGACACGCCCATCAAATTAAGTCCGTTCTGGGTGATCGAGACCAACAGAACGCCAAGAATGCAGCCGAGCACGCTGCCTTTGCCGCCGCCAAGCCGCGCACCGCCAAGGACTACGGCTGCCAGGACGTCGAGTTCGCGCCCATACAGGGCGTTAGGCACGACTTCCTGCGCGTAGTGCGCTTGGACGAGACCGGCGATGCCTGCCATCAGGCCAAGCCAGCCGAAGGCGATAAACTGCATGGCACCAACATTGATGCCGAAGCGGCGCGCGCCTTCGGGATTGTCGCCAAAAGCGTAGAGTTGGCGACCAGTGGTCGTGCGCGTGATCAACGCCCAGGTAGCGAATACGCATATGGCCATAATGAGCACGGGTAGGGTTATCTCCGCCCAGGTGCCGTCAGCCATCTCGCGCTCGAACAGCACCACGCGGTTGGTGAGCCAGTCCGGCAGATTGTAGATCGAAACGCCGCCTGTGAAGAACATCAGCAAGCCGAAGAAAATGTTGAAGGTCGAAATCGTGGCGACGATCGAGATGATCCTGAACCTGTGGATCAGGAAAGCATTGATGCAGCCCAACGCGACGCCCAATGCGCCAGCGATGGTGAGGCCGACAATCCAATTCCCGCCGCCGATCCAGCCAAGGACGATTGCCGTCAGATATTGTACGACGGAGGCAGCAACCGCGAAGGAGATGTCAATGCCGCCGGCAATCAGCACGACGAGCAGACCGACGGCGAAGATGATGTTGACCGAACTTGTGTTCAGGAGGTCAAACGCATTACCGAGGGTGAAGAACCGGTCTGTCGCAAACGACAGGAAGGCGCAGATGACCGCGATGACGGCGAGCAAAGCCAGCTCCGTTGCATGAGAGCGGACAAACCTACGCATAGACCGCCTCTTCGATCGCCTGGAGGGACGTGGCGCCGGGGACATATTCGCCGACAACGCGCCCCTGAGCCATGTGCAGCACACGGTCCGCGTTGAAATAGACTTCCGGTACCTCGTCCGAGATCAGGATAATCGACAGGCCGCTGTCGGCCAGCTTGGAAACGATATCGAATATGCCGGCACGCGCGCCAACATCAACACCGACCGTCGGTCCGTCGAGGATCAGCAGTTTCGGTTGAGTCGCCAGCCATTTTGCAATGGCGACACGTTGCTGATTTCCCCCCGACAGGGTCGAAACCGCGTCTTCCTGCATTCCGATCCTAACGCCGAGATCCCTTATCCAGCTACTGACCAGGGACCATTTGCGATCGCTCGAAATGAAACCGCCCGAAAGAACCTTGTCCAGCGAGGCAATGACCATATTGTCGGCAATTGATTGGGGCTGAATGAGGCCGAGCGACAGCCGGTCTTCCGAAAGATAGGCGACGCCGGCGGCGATCGCGTCACGGTTGGAACCGAAGCGAACGGGCCTGCCATCCAGCACAACAGAGCCGGACCTCGGCTTGCGCATGCCGAACAAGGTCAACGCCAGCTCGGTGCGCCCTGCCCCAAGCAGCCCGGTGACGCCGAGCGTCTCGCCGCGCCGGACCGTCAATGACACATCCTCGAATTCACCGGGCCGCGACAGCCCTTTAACCTCAAGCACGACCGGGCTCGTGCTCAAATCGCGATGCAGGACGGAATAGTCGAAGGTCTTGCCGGTCATCAGCTCTGTGATGCGCGATTGGGTCAGACCTTTGGTCGGATAGACGCCAACCAAGGCGCCGTCGCGCAGCACCGTCACACGGCTGGAGATTTCGAGAACCTCCGCCAAGCGATGACTGACGAACACAACGGCAACGCCCGACGCCGACAGATTGCGCACAATGTCCAGCAGATAGTCGGTTTCAGATTGGGTGAGCGAGGCCGTCGGCTCGTCCATGAAGACAAGCTTCGCTTCGCCGACGAGCGCGCGCGCTATAGCTACGATCTGCCGCTGTGCGATTGGAAAATTGTGGAGTGCGAGATCGACATCGAGGGTAACACCAAGACGTTCCAAGGCGTTGGTCGCGACACGCCGCATTTCGGCATAGTTCACCAGTCGCGGCCAGCGGCCGATGACAGTCTGGAACGCGATGTTCTCGGCGACGGTCATCTCGGGGAACAGGGCGAGGTCCTGCCAGATGACCTGAATTCCGCCGGCCTGCGCCGTCACCGGTGACATATGGGCGTAGCTCTGGCCGTCATAGTCGATCTCGGCGCCGGCCTCGGGCTTGTACACGCCAGTGATGACCTTGATCAGCGTGCTCTTGCCTGAACCGTTCTCGCCGGCGAGGCAATGCACCTCGCCCGGCAGAACCTCGAAGCTGACATTCTTCAGCGCCTTGACGCCGCCAAACGTCATGTTGACATTTCGGAGCGATAGCAGCGGCCGTGACGCGGAGCCATCGGGTGCCTGATCAGCCATCGAGTTGAACCTGGATCTAATCGCGTTGACACATCCTCAGCCGGGCCGGCTCGAGGCCAGCCCGGCTGCCACAGCCTTGCGAGGCTTTACAGGCCCATCGCCGCAAGGCCGTCGACAGTGTCCTTGTTGATCGGGACCAGCTGATCGACGATGATGTTATGGTTTTCGAAGTCGGGCTTGACTGTCCCTAGCCCTTCGATCGTATCGCCATCCTTGACTTCTTTGCCCTTCATGAGCTGGTCGGCCAGCGTGACGAAAACCTCACCCGCCTGCTTCGGATTCCACATGAAGCCGCCGGAGATCGCGTCGCTCTTGATGAGCTTCTGGCCCTGCCCCGGCGAGAATGGGCCGAGCACGAATATCTGGCCCACCTTCCGGCGCTCTTCGATTGCGCGGCCAGCTCCGATCGGGCCTTGGCTGCCGAAGGCAAGGAAGCCTTTCAAGCCGGGATTGGCGGAAATCAGGTCAAGTGCCGTGCTGCGGCTCTTGTCCACATCCTCGGCGACGCCATAACGATCGCCGACAAGCTTCATGTCCGGATGGTTCTTCTTCAGATACGCGATTGCCGCATCGGCCCAGGCATTGTGCAGCGGCACCGTCAGCGAACCAACGAAGACTGCATATTCACCTTTGCCGCCCATCTTATCCGCCAAGAGCTTGGCATGAGCCTCACCGAAGCCGGTCGCGGACGCGAGTTCGAAATCCCAGTCGGCGCCCTTCTGGCCAGGCGATTCATGCGTGATGACGATGATGCCGGCGTCCTTGGCCTTCTTCAGGACAGGTTCAAGCACTTTCGCATCATTCGGCACGACCCCTATGACCTTCACGCCCTGTGCGATCAGATCCTCGATGGCGCGAACCTGCAGTGCCGGATCGGCACTGGTCGGGCCAACCATGAATGCGTCGACGCCGAGCTTCTGGCCGCGCTCCTTGATCCCCGCCTCCATTGCGTTGAACCAGGGAATGCCGCCAATCTTGACGACGACGCCGACTTTGCCGGCCTGCTGTGCCATGGCAGCGATTGATCCGCCAAGCATAAGGGTCGCGGCGAGCGCCGCGATCATGAACTTTTTCATCTGTACTCCTCCCATAACGTTCCGAACGGGAACACACCTCCGCCATCGATTTGTGCTTGCACAATCGATGGTGCATTAACTATTGTGCATCAAGACGCGCTCGTCAAGCGAGATATTGCACCAGCGGGATATTGCTCTAAACAGACGCTCCGGAGGGCCAGATGCATCAGCAGGTCAAGAAGAAGGCGACGATCTATGACCTGTCCGTGCTATCGGGCAGTTCGCCGTCGACCGTGAGCGCGGTGCTGAACGGCACTTGGCGCAAGCGCCGCATCAAGGAAAGTACGGCGGAAACAATTCTCAGCCTCGCCGAACGCCACCAGTACACCACCAATCTGCAGGCGCGAGGCTTGCGACGGTCGCGATCGGGCCTGGTCGGCCTGATGCTGCCCATCCACGACAATCGCTACTTCTCCTCCATGGCGCAGACATTTGAGGGACATGTGCGCAGCCGCGGTCAATGCCCGGTCGTGGTCAGTGCCAGCCGCGACCCGGAAGAGGAACGCCGGACCGCGGAGACGCTGATTTCCTACTCAATCGACCAGCTCTTCATTGTCGGCGCCACCGATCCGGACGGCGTGCACGAGGTCTGCGAGGCGGCGGGACTGAGGCATGTCAACATCGACCTACCAGGAGCAAAGGCGCATTCGGTGATCAGCGACAATTATGAGGGCGCGCGGATGCTGACGGAGGCAATCATCCGCCAGTTCGGCAATGATGACCCCCTGCGGCCGGACGAGCTGTTTCTGTTTGGCGGCCGCAACGACCACGCAAGCCGCGAACGCATCGCCGCTTTCCATGCGACCAAAAAGGCACTGTTGGGCGCCGACCCTGATGACGGAGTACAGTCCTCCGGCTATTCGCCCGACATAACATTGCGTGCCTTCGAGGCATTTTGCCAACGCCATGGCAAGCTGCCGCGCGCATTGTTAATCAATTCGTCGATCAATATGGAGGGTCTGCTGCGTTTCATGGCGGGCCGGCCGGCGGAGATGTTTAGCGAGCTTGTCGTCGGTTGCTACGACTATGACCCATTCGCCTCTTTCCTGCCCTTCCCCGTAATCATGGTGCGGCAGAATTTTGAGGCGATGATTGCGAAGGCGTTCGAACTGATCGATCAACCCCCGGCGGCACCGCAGATTTTCTTGATTGCGCCCGAGTTGATCCAGCCCAGGTCTGCTCTGAAAGGGCCGCTGGATACGTTGAAGGATATAGCGTGAAGCCCCGAAAACCCGTCTTTGCACAGCTCCCCTCACCCGGGTATCAACGCGCGCGCTGCTATGCGTGTTATCTTCGACGCGATCCGGGTCAAGATCAGGGAGGAGGGCTTTAATTCCAGCAGGAATTTCCCTCTGAAAGCAACGCCGCTCGCCGATCGAGCTTTTCACGGCCGAGATGTTTGAACCAGCGGGACGCGCCATTTCGCGACACTTCCCGGCACTTCACGAAATCTGACCTTTTGCGCTACGGCTTGAGTCGACGCCATTACAGTCATTCACAGAACTGACGGGAGCATCGTGCATTCCGCTATCACGCTGTCAGCGGTTCAGGCGGCGGAAACATCTGCTGGAACCGGGCCAGGGCTTCAGCGTCGCCAGCGACGTGGACGGTTCCTTCCTTGATTGCCTGAGCTGCCGTGACCTCACGGAGGAATATCCGGTTGAGCGCTTCCGCATTCATCGTGAACACCGCAGCCGGGGCGTTGGCGCTGCCCTCGCTTGTTGCGCAGGTTTCGCCATCCACCCAAACTAGTCGCCCTGAAGCCGCCCTGCACGGGAGGTCTCGTTGCCACTTGATGGTTCCATTTGGAAGATGGCAGAGACAGGCCCATTCTCTTCCCAAGGTTTCAAATGGCCGTTAGTGCAGTGACAGACTTTGCCCACATGGGAGGTGATGATGGGTCGAGATTTCTCGAAATCGAGCATTTCAGGGAGCCACCGATCAACGATTGGTTAGGAAAATCGCTTCCTCGTCGTCGCGCTGCCTGCCGCCAAGTGCTGCAGCCGCGCTGGCAATGAAGGCCCCGACGACCAGCGACAGCGCGCCAATCAGCGAGAAGGTGGCGCCTGCCTTTCTGGCGGTGTCGGCCGCCTGCTGGGCCTTGACCTTGGCGTCCTGCGCTCTGGCGATTACCGTATCGACGCGAGCGGTGGCATCCGCTTCGGACAGGCCTGTGCGGGCGGCCACCAGCCGCGACAGATAGGTCTTGTCGTCGGCCGATATTTCGTCTGCTGCGGCACTCGCGACTAGAATGCGCGATGCCTGCGCCGTTGCCGCGGCGTCGCTCTCCGGATTGGCGGCAGCGAGCCTTGCCGGATCGGCCGGGCGGAACAGCGTATCGACGAAATACGATGTGGCGTTGTCAGTCGAGGCGCTACCCGCGTTTGCAGCAGCACCTGCCGAAGCGCCCATTGCCGCGCCCGATGCCACAGTCGAAGCAGCCTGGACACCGGTACCTATCGCGGCCGAAAGCGCCGTGCCGAGCACGCCGGCGACGAGCAGCGTCGCCAGCGCCCAGGCCAGGAAGCCGTGAGCGGTATCGCGGAAGAAGACTTCATCGGTGTGGATGCCGACCCATTTGGTGCGCAGGCGTCCGGCGAGGTAGCCGCCCAGGGCCGACGACAGCCACTGCACGACGATCAGCCAGACGGCGGTGGAAACGGCGAAAGTGGTGACTGACGCACCCGAGCCGGACCATGGCGACACCATGCTCAGCCCAAGCCCGGAGCCGAGCAGCATCAAGATGAAGGTAAGCGTTGACGCAGCAAAGGCGCCGGCGACGATTGGCCCCCAGCTGACAGCAGTGGAAGCGGATTCCGTCGGGGCGGAAACGTCGACAGCTGTTACGGTGGACTGCATCGAAGCCTCCCTACCGTGCGAACAGTATGATCAGAATAATGATCGGAATTGGGACTCCGAGAAGCCAGAGCAAAATGCCACGTCCCATGGATGCCTCCTGCGGCGATTGTGATCAACTACAATGCCTTGAAAGACTTTCCGTTCCGGCGCTCCTCGGCTATCTTGTTGCGATACAGCAGCCGGCATGGTGCGCCAGGATGCACTTCATGCCTGCTCCTGCGTATTCTGGATCGCGGCTCAGATATCCAGATTGGCGACCGACAGCGCGTTCTCCTGGATGAATTCGCGCCTTGGCTCGACCTCGTCGCCCATCAGCGTGAAGACAGGCTTTCCGCGTCAGTCACGTCATTGACCTTGACCTGTAAGAACGAGCGCACGAAGCGCTCTGCGATTTCACCGATGTTCATGGTCCGCCTCCATTTCTTGGCTGTTCTGTTCCTCACCACCGTGCGTACGGTTGATCGTCACCGTGCACGTAATCAGGTGTTCCAGTCCGGGCCGTCTTCGACGATGTGATGAAGCTCGGAAATCTCTTCAGAATAGTGCTCGATCGACAACCTCGACCCAAAGGCAGAGGAGCGAAAGGCGTTCCTGATACAGCATCGGCACCATGCCGTCGGCACACGAGCTTAGCGAGCGCGATGCGCCGCACGGACTGTTGCTTGCCATCGGCAACGAAAAGGAAGCCGCGCCCTGCTTGCCTGGGCTCGATCGACGGTCGGCGGCAAGTCATTCCCTGTCAGTCGCACCGGAGTCCGGTCGCCGATATCATTCTAACGGCGCTCACTGCCGTGGGCATAAGGCACCCCTTCAGGCTGGTTAGGCGGAGCTTACCAAAAAAGTGCTGTTCGAACGGAACACAGAAAGCGCAGGCAAGTTCGGTGCGCAGTGGAGGAGGTTGCGCCATGAACAGTGTCATTTATCTCATCGGCCTTGTCTGGCGTGGCTGATGCTCGGCAAAGGCACTTCGCTAGACAGTTCAGCGCCAGGTGCGTATCGGAGCGGCAGGCCATCTGGGGGCTCCCGCAATTTCTCCGACCGGCAGAGCTTCGGCGAGGGCTGGCAGGAGTCGAGCAGCGAGTACTATGGTGCCGAAAGCGAAGCTGCCGGAGGCGGCTCCATGCTCTCAGATGCCGCTGATTCGGTGGCTTCGGTAGCAGGCGGTGCTACCGAAGCTGTTACAGACCTTGCGAGCGGGGCCAGAGAAAAGTTGAGAAGCACGGGCGGACAAGTCGCCTCGGGCGTTAGTGATGCGGCTGCACAGGCGCGCGAATCTGCGCTGGACTTGTTCCAGCGCGAACCTCTGGCAATGGCTGCTGTCGGCCTCGCCGTGGGCACCGCCATCGGTGTGATGCTGCCCCACACCGCCACGGAAGACGAGCAACTTGGCCGTTACAGCGACCAGCTCCGTGAGAGTGCCGAGGTCGTCCTCGAGAATGGCATGGAGCAAGCCAAGCAGGTCGCCGCCGAAGCCTATGAGACCGTAAAGGAAGAGGCTGACCGCCAGGGCGCCAGCGGCGACGAGACGCTAGTCGACCGCGTCGGCGAAGTGGTAAAGAAGACGGCAAGCAAAACCGAGGAAGCTATTCGCGATCGTTTGTCGGAGACGGACGAGCCTCCCAAAACTTCGTCATAGCGCTGCCGCCGGTTTTGTGGTGCGCTGGCGAAGCTGTTCTTGAGGTCCACCGAACTAGCGTTTCAGGCTATTCCGTACCGTCCCCTGCTTCTTTGAAAATATTGGGCTTCTGGATTTATTTGTCTCGCACTGTCCGGCCCCGTCCCGTACTCATGTGGGCTCGTGACGGCAAGCGGCGTGAAATGGGCTTGGGCGCCTATCCCGTCGTCACACTTGCAAAGGCACGAGCGAAGGCCACCGAGTGCAGGTCTGCGGTTGAGGAAGGCCGCGATCCAATTGCAGAGAAAGCGAAGGAAGCAGAGCCGACTTTCGGGGACTGCGCTGACAAGTACATCGCCACCATCAAGTCCGAATGGCGGACAAGCACGAATATCAGTGGAATCAGACGCTCACCAGTTTCTGCGAGAGCATCCGGCCGAAGCGGGTTTCGACAATCACAACCGAAGACGTTCTAGAAGTTCTTGCGCCCATCTGGCAGGCCAAAGCCGAGACGGCATAGAGGCTTCGCGGGCGTATCGAGCGCGTTCTAGAGTTCGCAAAGGTGAAGGGCTGGCGCTCGGGAGAGAACCCGGCGGCATGGCGCGGCAACTTGCGGAACCTCTTGCCGAAGCGCCAGCGGTTGCAGCGAGGCCATCAGCCGGCAATGCCGTATGCTGAAATCCCCGCGTTCACGGCTCGCTTGCGGAAGGCATAGGCGATGGCAGCTCGTGCGCTAGAGTTCACAATCCTGACTGTGGCCAGATCCGGCGAAACGTGGAAAGAAATCGATTTTAAGGGAAAGCTCTGGAATGTGCCGAAAGAGCGCATGAAGGCCGGCGCCCCGCATACCGTTCCGCTATCGATCGAGGCCCTGGCGATTCTGGAAGCCCTGCACGAGCAACGGCAGGAGGGACAGGAATTCATCTTCACCCGTGACGGTGAGAACCCTCTGTCAAATATGGCCATGATGATGCTGCTTCGGCGCATGAAGCAGACGGAAATCACAGTTCACGGTTTCCGCTCTGGTTTCCGGGATTGGTGCGGCGACGCCACAAGCTTCCCGCGCGAAGTTGCGGAGGCCGCCCTGGCTCACAAGGTCGGGGATGAAACCGAACGAGCCTACCGCCGGTCTGACGCGCCCAAAGGTAAGGCTCATGGCCTCTGCCGCCACGGGCGATTCACTTGCGAGGCGATCGAGCAGCGCAAAGAGATTGCCGCGTTGGTAGCCGAGGCGCGGCGAACAGCGGCCGCTGTGGTATGAATGGACCTAGTTCGCCAATCACACAGCGATGCCCGTGCCCCTAACCTTCAAGTCGCACGACCCAGAGCGGATGAAACTAAAGCCGCTTCCGTTCCCGGCAGTTCGAACAGCATGGGCAGATGGCGACACTCGGCTTCGTCCACGATCAGCTCCTCGATAGTCGCGATGGAAAGATGGCTTTTGAGGCGCAGCCGGACAACCGCCGCGAATTTGTGAACGGGGACCGGTACCGCGCCGGCGTGATGGGCTAGCAGAGTATTGATCTCAGCAACTACCTTTGGATCGACGGCGTGGGGCAATGGCAGCATGAGAGCACTCCTTTCGGAAGTAACTCTAAGCGGATCAGGGCGATGAGTCTGGCGGCGTACGTTTTTAACCAAATGCGCGGACATCATTGGACGTCAGATCACGCTCGTTAGCGGTTGCGTGCATTCGAGCGGCGGGCGCCGGCTGCATAGCCAATCGTGAAGCAAGATGAACCTTCCCCGCATTATTGTGTTTGTAGGGATGCCTCGCTTTTTCTTCGACTTCACCGATACCAGGCAAGTCTTCCGCGACGTCGAAGGCACAGATCTGCCCGATCTCGAAGCTGCAAAACAAGAGGCGGTGAGAGCCTTGGTCGAGATCACCACAGATAAGCTGCCGGATGGCCCCTATCGAGAGTTTGTGATGAAGGTACCCGACGAGAGTGACCAGACGTTCGCAGAGGCAGTGCTCAAGTTTGAGCTGCGGGAGCGCTAGCGGTCTTCAAATGGTTTCCGCCTGGGACAAGTTTGACATAGTAACTGGTCGATTGAATGAGCGCCTCGCCCGCGCAGACATCGAAGACCTTCGGCAGACCCTCGGCGAAACCCGCCGTGTAATCGCAGCAGCCCGTAAGCTGTTGGACCGGCTAGCCGTAGGCCACGGGGCCATCTCGTCAGAAAGCAGCTCCTCCCGCCCTACCTAGGCGCTGCTGATGCCCGCTATGCGGCTCAGTTCGAATTTGACCACGATCTGCACTACCTGGTTGCCTGCTTCATCGCGGACTTGAATGCTAGCCTCGCGGTAGGTGCCATCGGGCAGCTTTTCTCTTGCGTTCAAACAGCGTTTTTGCTGCCTCGTCCTCCGCAGATTCCAGGTTCGGAAGCTCTGAACCTTTAGGGTCTGGGAAGGTCTCTCCATTGCTGGACAAGTCGAAGAAATAGCGCGGCATCAGTCCTAACTAGGATTGCCGGAAAATGTTCAAGGTCTCTTTTTTACATACAAAGAGCTAATTCACCATGTCCCGCAGGGGCTTCTTGCGCTTCGGTGGCCGGTATTTCTCCACCAGCCTGATCTTGTCGATGTCGATCGTCTCGAGTACAACAGCGCGACGTGGTTCAGCCGCGCATTGTGCTTTTGCCCACCGAAGGGCGCTCGACGTGGCGCGTGTCCAAGCCCGAAGGTAGTCAGCCCAACGTCAGTCCGGCATGGCGCGCCGCATCGCGCAGGAATGGCAGCCCGACTTCGATGACGTCGCGCGGATCTTCCGCCACCGGACGCCACACCGCCAGGCCGCCGGCAATGTCGACATCGACATGGTTCATGCTTTCGAGCGTGATCGCGCCCCGGTAGCCGATATCGGCGATCGCCTTCATGCAGGCCCGCCAGTTGAGCATGCCGCGCCCCGGCACACCGCGATTGGCCTCCGAGACATGGACATAGCCGAGGAAGGGTGCCGCTGCGGCGAAGCCGGCGGCAAAGCTCTCCTCCTCGATATGCATGTGGTAGGTGTCGAGGTGGATGAAGACGTTGCCGGCGCCGACCCGCTCGATAATCTTTGCCGCATCGATGCCGCGGTTGATTAGATGTGTCTCGTAGCGGTTACAAGGCTCGATGCCGAGCTTCAGCCCATGCGCCTTGGCAGCCTTCGCCGCGCGCCCGAGGAATCGGCACATGCCGTCGATTTCTGCCGTGGTCGGCGCACGGCCCGAGGTCTTGCCGATCGTGCCATAGGTGACGCCGCCGAGCGCCGCGCTGCCGACCGCTTCGCAAACCCGGAAGGCCGGCTCGAGGAAAGCCAGCGCCTCGTCCGGCCGCTCGACCACGTCGAGCGCGCGCGGCAGGCCGAGCGATGGGATGAGCTCGATACCCTGGCGTTCGGCGAAGGCGCATGTCTGCTTGGTGTCGATCTCCTCGGGTCGCAGCAGCGGGATCTCGAGCAGGCCGATGCCGAGTTCCTTCAGCCGCTCCATCTGCGGCTCGATCAGGTCAAGGTCCCAGACCGGAGCAATGGCGAAAGTGTGCAATCCAAAAACATTCATCGGTCAGCCTCGTTGTTCGTGCGCCGCGGCGGCACTGGTATCGCCGCCGCCGACGATGCGGCTGACGACTTCGTTCATGTTGGTCCTGGCTGTGACGAGATCGGCATCGGCCCGCCCGTGGCGCAGCACCACGATGCGGTCGGTGACCGAAAGCACGTCGTTCAGCCGGTGCGAGATCAGGATGACGGCGATGCCTTCGGACTTCAGCCGACGGATGAGATCGAGCACGCTCTGCACCTCGCGCACGGCGAGCGCCGCAGTCGGCTCGTCCATGATCACCAGCTTCGGATTGAAAGTCAGCGCCCGGGCGATCGCCACCGTCTGCTGCTGGCCGCCCGAGAACGAGCCGACCGAGCGGTTGATCGACGGCAAATGCGCCCCTAACCGCTCAATCATCTTTGCCGCCTGGCGGTCCATCTCGGTCTTGTCGACGAAGCCGGGAAACAGCCCGAACAGTTTTCTGGTCGGCTCGCGGCCCAGAAAGATGTTGGCCGCCACGTCCTGCTGCTTGGCCAGCGACAGATCCTGGTAGATCATCTCGATGCCGAGCTCGCGCCGCTGGCCGGGATCGAGTGGCAGGATGTCCTTGCCGTCGAGTTCGATCGATCCGGTATCGGCGCGGTAGATGCCTGTGATGGTCTTCATCAGCGTCGATTTGCCGGCCCCATTGTCGCCGACAAGGCCGACCACCTCGCCCGCTTCGACCGAGAGGTCGACGCCGTGCAGCACATCGACGGCGCCAAAACTCTTGCGGATGCCGTGGAGGGTGAGAAGGGTCATACGCGTGACTCCTTCCGCACCTGATACTGGTCGATGAACACCGCAAGGATCAGCACGGCGCCGATCGCCATTTGCTGGTAATAGGATTGGACGGCAAGCAGCGTCAGCCCATTCTGCAGCACGCCCATGATCAGCGCACCGATCATCGTGCCGAGGATCGAGGCGCGGCCGCCGAACAGATTGGTGCCGCCGATGATCGCCGCGGTGATCGCTGTCAACTCATAGTTGATGCCGGCGGTCGGGTCGCCGGCGTTGACGCGTGCCGTGAACAGCAGG
The DNA here is from genome assembly GCF_040321675.1 of Mesorhizobium sp. M0296. Classification (NCBI taxonomy): domain Bacteria; kingdom Pseudomonadati; phylum Pseudomonadota; class Alphaproteobacteria; order Hyphomicrobiales; family Phyllobacteriaceae; genus Mesorhizobium; species Mesorhizobium sp. M0296. The sequence goes on along the minus strand of NZ_JAMYRZ010000033.1, from coordinate 59,819 downwards.
CCGGCGAGACCGGCAAGCGCCCCGGACAGCGTGTAGATGATGCGGCGATGGTGTTCGATACGGATACCGGCGGCGCGCGCAGCGCCTTCGCTATCGCCGAGCGCCAGCGTGTGGCGGCCGAAGCGCGTGTATGCAAGCACGCAATGCGCGATGATAGCTGTGAGCACCAGCAGGATGACCGGCATTGGAATGCCAAACGGCCGGCCCTGACCAATATAGACGATCGCCGCAGGCAGTCCGTAGATCGCCCTGCCCTGCGAGATCACCAGCGCCAGACCGCGCGCCAGGCCAAGCATGCCGAGCGTGACGATGAAGGCCGGTACGAAGGCGCGAGTGACCAATTGCCCGTTGATATAACCCGCTAGCCCGCCGGCCACGATGCAAGCGGCGACCGCGAACACCGAAGGCCAGCCGAGGTTGACGGCAACGAATGCGCCCGCAACACCGGCAAGTCCCATGACCGAGCCGAGCGACAGATCAAGCCCGCCCGAGCCGATGACGAAGGTGGCGGCGATCGCCAGCACGCCGATCGTTGACGTCGCCAGCAGGATGTTGAGAAAATTGCTGAGCGACAGGAAATACGGCGACAGCACCGCCATCGCCGCGCTCAGCGCCAGCAGCACCACCAGCGACTCCAGTCTTATATGGAGCCGTTCGACGGACGCACGCTGCACCCGAGCCCAGAACCCAGGCTGTGCCATTTCAGAAGCCATTTGCCTCACCTTTGAAAAAGGTGGCTGGCGCAGGCTAAACCCGCGCCAGCCCAGTCCGGGAGGACTATTTCACGTATTCGAGCATCGGCTCCTTGCCGGCATCGAGCACATCCTTGGTCAGCACCAGGGTCGGCACGGCGATGCTGTCCTCGACCTTGTCGCCCGCCAGCGCCTTCTTGACGTTTTCGACCGCCTGCTTGCCGACGAGGTAAGGCAGCTGTGCCACCGAGGCGTTGAGCCGCCCGTCCTTGATCGACTTCACCGCATCCGAATTGCCGTCGACGCCGATGATGGTCACCTGCGGCCCCTTGCCGGCGGCATAGACGGATTCCACCGCGCCCAGCGCCATGCCGTCATTGGCGCAGAAGATGGCAACGAGGTCGGGATGCGCCGTCAGCGTATCAGTGGCGATCGAGGCCGCCTTGCCGCGGTCCCAGTCGCCCGGCAGCGACGCGACGATTTCCAACCCTGGTGCCAGCTCCTTGAGCTTGTCGGCAAAACCCTTGGCGCGCTTCTCGCCGGTGATGTTGCCCGAAAGGCCTTCGATCACCAGCACCGGGCCTTTGGCGTCCTTGCCTAGCTTGGAAACGAGATATTCGGCGCCTTGCGCGCCGGCCGCAACATTGTCGGAGCCGATATGGAAGGTGACTTTGATACCTTCCTTGTCGAGCACCGCCTGATCGAGATTGTTGTCGAGATCGACGATCTTGATGCCGGCATCCTGCGCGGTCTTCAGGCAAGGAAGCAGATTGGTCGAGTTGATGGCGGCGGTGATCATCGCCACCGGCTTGCGTTCGAGCATCGTGTTGCAGAGGTTGAGCTGCGGCTCGGCGGCCTGGTCGCTTTCGGCCGCCTGCTGGAAATATTTCACGCCAGCTTCCTTGGCACCGTCCTCGACGCCCTTTCCCATCGCACCCCAGAACGGGTTAGCCAGCGTCTTCATCAGCACGCCGTATTCACCATCCTCCGCCTTCGCCGCGCTGATGGCGGAGAGCACCATCGCAACGCACAGAGCCAAGGTAAATCGATTTATCTTCAGAACGAACGGTGTCATTTTTCATCCTCCGGTTGACGTCACGTGCCGCGAGCCAAGGCCAGGTGCAGCGCTACTGGTTTTCGACAATGGGGGTTATTGTCGGTCTCCTCCCCCGGAATGCGGGACGTTACCTGGCGAGCCAACGGATTCCCGCATCAAAACCTTGCAAGGCTCGAGCCGCGCGATCGGCGGCCCCTCCTCGCCTTCGATCCTGGCAAACAGCGCCTCCATGGCGTGGCTGGCGATCTGACGCATCGGCTGCACCACGGCGGCGATAGCCGGCCATGTCACCTGCATCCATTCGGCATCGTCGAAGCCGATCAGCGAAATGTCGTTGGGGCAGTGCCAGCCGCGGCGGCGAAATTCGGACAGCGCCACCAGCGTGCCCTTGAGGAACAGCGAATAGACCGCCGTCGGTCGTTCGCCTTTTGCAAAATAGTCGCGCAATTGCGCCCGCAGCGGTTCGACGTCGGTTTCCGCAAGCACGACGTCGATGCGGACATCCGGCGCCAGCGCCCGCGCGGCGGCGCGAAAGCCCTCGAGGCGGGCGCGCACGGTCGCCGCCTGTTCGCCAAGACCGACGACCAGAATGTGGCGGTGGCCCTTGCCGATCAGTTGGCCCGCGACCTCAGCGCTAGCGGAAGCACTGTCGGCCGACACGGTATCGAAGGCGTCATCGGACAGCACGCGGTCGATCAGCACGCCGGTCATGCCGTTGGCCTTCATGAATGCGGCAGCCGGGCCGTGCTCGTTGCGCACTGGCGCCAGCACCACGCCGGCCACCCGCCAGTCATGCATGCGGGCCAGGATCTCCGTTTCGCGCGCCTCGGATTCGCGGCTCGATGCCGCCACCAGCGTATAGCCGCGCTGCTCGGCGTGGCTCTCGAGCTGAGTGATCATCTGGCCGAAGAACTCGCTTTCGAACTCGGGCATGATAGCGCCGATGATGCGGCGCTTGGCCCGGCGCATGTCGGAGGCAAGCGGATCGACGCGGTAGCCCAGCAGCTCGATGGCGTCGATGACGCGCTGCGCATTCTCTAGCTTCACCGTGGTGACGCCGGCCATCACCTTGGAGACGGTGGCAGCGGACACGCCGGCATGGCTGGCTACGTCGTGGATCGACGGACGCCGCTGCTGGGCTTGTCGATGCGCCATTGTTCTCCTCCTGGGGCGGATAGACGCATTCTCGTCCGCTATCAAAATTAGTAAATCGATTTTTCACGATTGTAAATCGTTTAATCTTGAGTAAACATTCCCTTCAGGAAAGCGCGGACGCGGATCGCGTGGCCGGGAGGAACCATCATGTCCGATAGTACCTCGCCGCTGGTCATCAGCGCGCCCGAACCGCGCACGCTCGACCTGATTTTCACCCTCGATGCGCTGAAGAGGTTCCGGGCCAAGTACCGCATCGTGGAGACAACCGCTGATGAAGTCGCGGAACTGCCGGCGGATATGCTGGCCGGGGCCCGCTACATCATCGGCCAGCCGCCGATCTCGCCACGGACGCTGGAACAGATGAAGGCGCTGCGCTGCGTCTTCAATGTCGAGACCAATCTCGTCAACAACATGCCCTATGAGACGCTGTTTGCGCGCGGCATCCATGTCGTCACCACCGGCCTCGTCTTCGCCGAGCCGGTGGCCGAGCTGGGCCTTGCCATGGCACTCAATCTTGCCCGCGACATCGTCGACGCCGACCTCGCCTTCCGCCAGGGCAAGGAGTTGTGGGGCGGCGATGGCAACCAGACGGCGCGGCTGCTTTCGGGCGCCGATGTCGGCATCATCGGCTTCGGCGATCTCGGCCGCGCCCTGAACCGGCTGCTGACCGGTTTTCGCACCCGCACGAAAGTGTTCGATCCCTGGCTGCCGCCATCGATCCTGATCGACAATGGCGTCGACCCGGCTTCGCTCGAGGAGGTGCTGACATCAAGTGATTTCGTCTTCGTCGTCGCCTCGGTGACCTCTGAGAACCAGGGCTTTCTCGGCGCGGACGCGTTCGCGAGGATGCGCAGGGGCGCCGCCTTCATCCTGCTCAGCCGCGCTGGCGTGGTCGACTTCCCCGCCCTGATGGCGGCGGTGAAAAGCGGCCACATCGTCGCCGCAAGCGACGTCTTCCCCGAGGAGCCGCTGGCGCGGGAACATCCCGTGCGTGCCCTGCCCGGCTTTCTTCGCTCGGCCCACCGCGCCGGCGCGCTCGACATCGCCTTCAAGCGCATGGGCGACATGGTGCTGGAGGACATGGACCTGATCGACCGCGGCCTGCCGCCGCTGCGCTCCAAGCGCGCCGAGCGCGAGACCGTGTCGAGAATGCGTTCCAAGCCTGTGACCACAAATTGAACTTAAGGCTGCCCTAGGAGATTGAGAGCTTGATCAGGTCGTGAAGGATGCCAGAGGCTCGGTCTTGCATCGGGCCAGGCGGCGGTCCTACCCGGTACGTCGCGGTGCTTTGAAGGCCTGCAGTGCTTTCGATGACGAATTGGGTGACAACGGCGGCAAGCGCGCCGACGCCAAAAAAGAGCAGCACCAGGAGCGGTCGCCGTGACCGCGCCCGCCAACCCTTGAGCCCTCACGATTAGGGTAGGTTACCGGCTATTCTGGAAAACGCCCCGCTACGCTCGGCTCAAATCGACCCAGCTAGCAGATCTGAAGGCCCCTGAACTAAGCCTTGAGCAACTTGTCGCGTAGAAGAGAATGGAGGAGGAAAAGTGGAACATGCGTGTGCCGAGAAGATGCTTAAGGTCTTCGCTGCGGTTCAGCATGGCCATTTTTGGCGGTTTCAGTAAGCTCCATAGCCAGGTTGAATCTTGCTGGTATCAATAGGCGTTTCCGCCCAGTCGTTGTTTCAGCGGTTAAATCCGGTGCACTCCGTTGCGTCGTTGATCATCAGCCAATAGAGAGGGAATAAATCAGACAAAAGGACCAATCAATGACCAACCAAGCCGATACCCGCGCTGCCGAACTTGCTGAGTTAACCGCCGGCATTGTCTCAGCATATGTCAGCAACAATTCGTTGCCGGTGTCTGGCTTGCCGGATGTGATAGCATCGGTTCACACTTCGTTGTCCGGACTTGGCACGCCGATCGCGCCTGCCGCTGAACCGCAAACTCCCGCGGTCAACCCGAAGAGGTCGGTGACGCCGGACTTCATTATCTGCCTCGAAGACGGCAAGAAGTTCAAATCCCTGAAGCGGCATCTTAGATCTAGACGTCCGCGCCTTAATGCGGCAAGACCGGTCGCATCTATGTTTGAGGGCATCGCGTTGAAACACCAAGAGCGCTAAGGGAGAACAAGCGGTGATTTTGGTGTGCGATCGCTATGATCGCTGCCCGGGTCGCCCGCAGTCAACTGTGCCGGCTATGGGAACGAGTTATGAGCGCCAAATCCGGCTATTTAGTTGCGCGCGAGGAACATGAAAGCCGCGATCAGCCTTCGGCAGTTCCGGCCTGTCTGGAGCGCCTATCAAATTGCTCTAGTCGACTGGAATCGCGTCAAATCACCAGTACATACATCGGCTATGTGAGGTCCGCCTCAAGCTTTTCATCCCCAAAAGAATTGCCTCCCAGGTGCGGCTCGATAACCGAAGCTTGGCGATCCTATTCCACATCCGAGATACCTCCTCAGAACATGATCGATAATAGTGTTGCAGGCGCGCCACCGCAATTGCTTACCGCGATCACCTCCGAGAGCGCTCCGAGGATTGTTCATCCCGACGACGTACGTGGCGAGGATCGACCCGCCTGCGCCAATTCGGACGAGCGTGTATCCGGCGCAATCCTGAACCGATCGTGAGCTGAAGCTGCTGGAGGGAGCCCTTCCAACTCGTCACTGACCCCAGACCGATCCTGGCAGCGCGTTGAGCGGGATTTTCAGATAACGCAGGCCATTTTCCTCGACCTGAGGCAGCTCTCCTCCGCGAATATTGACCTGGAGGGCATGCAACATGAGCCTTGGCATCGGCAATGCCCTGTCTCGCGCCTCTCGAAGCCTGATGAACGCACTCCGAGATTGACCGGCAACGTGCTTGTTTTTCTCTTTCTGCTCCGCCACCGAACTCTCCCACAGAGCCTGGCGCCCTCCCGGCCTGTAGTCGTGACCGGTAAAGAGACGGGTCTCGCCGGGTAAGCTCAAAATGTCCTGGATGGACTGCCACAGATCAGCTGCGCTGCCGCCTGGAAAATCGGCGCGGGCGGAGCCGCTATCGGGCATGAAAAGCGTGTCGTGAATGAACGCCGCGTCGCCGATGACATACGTGATCGACGCCAATGTGTGCCCTGGCGAGTGCATGACGCGGGCTTCCAGCTCGCCAATCTTGAAGATCTCGCCGTCGCCAAACAGCCGATCCCATTGTGAGCCGTCGCATGCGAGATCCGGCCAATTATAGATCTCCTGCCAGATCTGCTGCACTTTCTTCACGCGCTCGCCGATCGCTATCGGCACGCCGGTTTTTGCCTTGAGATAACCCGCGGCCGAAAAGTGATCGGCATGCGGATGGGTATCCAGAATCCATTCGAGCTTCAGATTGTGGCTGTTGACGTAGTCGAGGATCACGTCCGCATTTGTCGTTGCTGTCGAGCCGGACTTTTCGTCGAAATCGAGTACGGGGTCGATGATGGCGCATCTTCGCGAACTCGGGCATGCAACGACATATTGGATGCTGCCCGTCCGTGCATCATAGAACCCGGCGACTTCAGGCTGCTGCATGGGCATTGCCCTCGACTGCGGCTCGCGGGAAGAAGATCGCCCGGCCAGGATCGAGGTCGTAGTCATGCTCGAAGTCCGTTGCCTCGGACGCAATCTGCGCCACGGCATCGAGTATGAACTGCACCTTCTCGTCCGGCAGCAGAACGCTGAAATTCAGCCGGGTGAATCCCGGCTTTTTCATTTCCTCGCCAGAGAGAATGGCTTGCCTTATTTCCTCGGACTGTTCGTCGTCGATCGATAGCAGTCTGTGCACATACGGGCCGGCACAGGCGCAGCCACCGCGCGCCTGGATCCCGAACCGGTCGCTTAGCATGCGCGTGATCAGCTGCTGGTGGACGTAGCCACCCTTTCCGTTTTCGACCCTAAAGGAAAAGATCGGAAGCCGCTCAGGATCCGACAGGCCGAGGAGTTCCAGCCGCGGCACGTCTTTCCATGCGCGAAAGGCACGGCGCGCTAACTCGCGATTGCGCGCTACCATCACATCAAGTCCGATCGCATCTTTGACGATGAAGGCCAGCGCGGCTCGTATGTCGCCGATCACGTTCGGCGTACCAGCTTCCTCGCGGGATTCCAGGCTGTCGCTGTAATCGTGTGTCTTCGGGGAGACAAACTTCACCGTCCCGCCACCTGGCCACGACGGCGTTTTCGTCGAAGGTCCGTCGCGTCGAACGATCAAGATGCCGGAGGCGCCGGGACCCCCGAGGAACTTGTGAGGCGAAACAACTATCGCGTCGATCTGGGCATCAGGGGCGGGCGACATGGAAATCGGCAGGTAAGGACCTGCGCCCGCATAGTCCCAGATCATCTTTGCGCCGGCGGCCTTCACGATCACGGTGATGGCCGCGACATCGCTGGTGATGCCCGTGACGTTTGAGGCCGCGGACATGGTGCATATCGTCAGATCTGACGACCCCCCGCCAACCGCGTCCTTGAGCTGAGACAGGTCCGGCCCGCCAGACGGATCCTCGGCGATTTCCACGATTTCTGCTCCGCTCTCACGCCAGGGCAGAATGTTGGAGTGATGCTCATAGGGACCGATAATGATCCGAGCGCGCTTGCCCGCTGCCACGGCTTCAGCGACGCCGAATAGCTTGACGAGGCGGTTGATCCCCGACGTAGCGCCGGAGCCGGTGAAGATCACAGCATGCCGTTCGGTGGCCCCGCAGAATTGACCGACCAGGGCGCGCGCTTCCCGACGCATGCGGGTCATGAAGCCTCCGCAATACGAGGCTTCCGTGTGGCTGTTGGCGTAGTACGGCAGGACCTCCTCAAGCACAAAGCGCTCGATCTGACGGAGTGCGCGGCCTGACGCGACATAGTCGGCGTACACCAAGTCCTTTGGCCCGTAGGGACCCACGATTTGCGCCGTCGATCCCACAAGCCCATCCCGGAGGTCGGCGGTCACGTCAGCCTTTTTCTTCAGCCCCTGGCGGAACTTTGACAGAGGGGTCTCGGTCTGCCTCGTCGTTGGGCGAGCTGCTTGCACGGTCATTCTCCCCGGCTCGGATATTGACTTAGATTGTAACCTGCTCCACGCTCGAAAAATTCACCTATTTTCTGCAATTTTTTGCTAGTGACGTGTCAAATGATCGAAGATCGGACGAAAATTGATGCTTTTGATATGAAGATTTTGACAGCCATGCAGATCGATGCAAGCCTTTCGCAGCGAGATTTGGCGGAGAGGGTCGGCTTGTCCCAGAATGCGTGCTGGCGGCGGATCCAGCGCCTGCAGTCGCTAGGTCTTATCCGCGGGTCGCACAGCAATATCGATCTGCGAGCGCTGGGGCTCGACCTGACGGTTTTCGTAATGGTTCGCACCCGCCACCATTCCAAGGAGTGGAGTGAAGCGTTCCGTGCCCATGTCGAACGGTTGCCGGAGGTGATCGATTTCTATCGGATCGGAGGGGACTGGGACTACCTGATCAAGGTCGTGACACAAGGCATGTCCGGCTACGATGCATTCTACCAGAAACTGATCACGAACTTCGACCTGGCTACGGTGACAGGCTTCTTTTCCATGGAAGCGATCATCAACAATCGTCCAGTGGATCTGACCAATCTGCGATAATGCGGCGCCTGCTGTTGGACACTTCGCCCTTCATCGTCGGCAAGCCGTCGACTGTGGCACCACCAGGGTGAGGTGTCGATTACATGAGCCCGCAGGTCTGGCTGCGAGTTCGCCCCATGAGCTGTTTGCAGGCCTCAACTGAGAGTTCCTCCGCCCTTGCTGCGCGGGTCCTGACGACGCTTCGCTCACGTCCGCACCCTCAGCGCCTGCTCCAGCCTGTCGGCAATCTGGGTGACGATATAGGCAATCACCATGTAGATCACGACGGCAATCACGAAGGCTTCGAGGTAGTAGTAGTTCAGCGCGGCGGTCAGCTGGGACTGGGCGAAGATATCGACAACCTCGATGGCGAATCCGAGAGAAAGCGCCTTCATGATGACCATCATCGAGGTTGTCAGGTCGGGAATTGCCGTGAGAGCCACCTGGGGAAACAGAATCCGTCGGAACAATTGGCCGTTCGTATAGCCAAGGGAATGGGCGGCGTCTGACTGACCGGTGTCAAAGGCGTTCAGGGCTCCTTTGATAATCTCCGATTGGAACGCAGCGATGCAGCCTGTCACCGCAATAATAAGGATAACCGAGTTGGGTGTTTCGTGGGCGTTGAAGTCGATCCCGAGCAACGAGAGCAGGAACTGGAATGCCGGGGGCAGACCGAAATAGGCGAGGAAAATCACGATGACCATCGGAACGCCCTTGAAGACGATCTTGTAAGCCATGATGAGCTCTCGCAGCACCGGGACTCGTCTGTATTCGACGAGCGCAAAAATGCTGCCGACTAGCGTCGACAAGACGAAAATCGTCAGCGCCATTCCAAGCGTTACAGGTACGGCGCCCAGAATTTCCTGAGTGTCCTGGAGCAAAATTTCGGTATCGAACATGGTTTAACACCCTTTAGGTCAGACGCTGGCGATGGCAGCGTTCTTGATCTGAGCTGTTGTCGTGGCCTCAGGCGCCTGCATCGGCGAGCGAAGCTCGAACAAGTGCACGATGAACCAGGCAATCAGGCACATCAGCGCATAGATGACGGCCAGGACGAGGTATGTTTCGAACTGGTACTGGTTATAGTCGCGCTCCATGATCAAGTGCGCGGTCGCCATCACGTCGGCCGCCCCAATGTACATGACCAGCGCAACGTTATGGATCAGGTAGATGATTGAATTTCCATAGCCAGGCAATGCGAAGTGCACCGCTTGCGGGCCCACGATGCGGGTGATCTTCTGGCGAAAGGTATATCCTAGACTGTCGGCCGCATCATGCTGGCCGCGATCGACGGCCAGGTATGCGGGCCGAAGGACTTCCGACAGATAGCCGCCATGGTAAAAGCTCAGTCCGACCATCGCAGCGATCGTCGGCGAGAAGAAATCTGCGGAGCCGAACAGGGCCACCAATAGGGGGAGCCCGTAGAACGCGACGAACAACTGGAGGACGACGGGAACGCTGCGGGCATAGGACACGTAGAGGTCGGTGAGGTGACTGACCACTGGTATCCTGCGAATCCGCAATGTTGTCGCAACGAGCGCCAAGCAAAAGCCGACCAACATGGCGGTAAACGTGATAGCGAGCGTCAGCGGCAATGCCGAGAGCAACTCGGGAATCATAGCAGAAACATCCACTTTGAAACACTCCTTCTTGCAATTCAACCTTGCCGCTGACGATATCTGCTCAGATCACATTATTTCATATACTTGACGATGCCTTCGCCAAACCACTTCTGCGATAGCTTTTCGATCGTGCCGTCGTCTTTCAACTCCTTGAGAACTTTGTTCACGTCATCGACCAGAACCTTGTTCTCATCTGACCTGTGAATAAGCATATAGGTGTTGTTGGTGAAGACCGGTTCGGATGCCACGATGTCGAGCTTCTTTTCATCGATGACGGTCTGCTCACCAAGATTTGAAGGCAGGACCAGCGCGTCGAACTTGCCGTTCTGAACCTCATCCAAACGGTTTGGATACGGGATTCCGGCGCTCGACGCCGTCACGTCAAGCTTGTATTGCGGATTTTCTTTTTGCCAGTTCATGATGAACTTATAAGTTCCGCCGCCAGCCGTGGTCGGAACGATCCTCTTGCCGACCAGGTCCTTCATTTCCTTGATGCCGCTGCCTTTCTTGCTGTAGATCTTCATCAGGCTGGCGCCCATGGGGTTTTCCGGAATGAAGAACTGCTTCGCGCGCTCGGGTGACTTGTAGTAGCCACCGACCGCGATGTCGTATTTGCCTGTGGCCAGGCCGGTCTCCTGCGCGATGTCGGAGACACCTTCCATTTCGAACTTGTATTGCGGCAGCTTTGCGTTGATCGCCCTCAGCAGATCGGGTTCATACCCTTGCGGCTCGACGCCGAGCGCGCCCCAAGCCAATGGCTTGGATTCGGCAGAGGTCGCGATCTTGATTGTCCGAACGGTCTGACCATAACTGATCCCTGCTGTCGCAAGGGCAATTGCGATGCCGCCGGCGACGGCCAGGGCATAACGACGCGAAAAACTGGATTTGATTGCAGACATTTCTTAGGTTCCCTTCTTGTTGAGCTATTGAAAAGCGAGTTCTGACTGCAGGAATTGAGCAAGTCGTGGGCTGGATGGTGCATCGAAGATCTCAGCCGGACTGCCGTCGGCGGCAACCACGCCACGATCCATGAAGACGATCCGGTTTGAGATGTTCCTTGCGAATTGCATCTCGTGGGTCACAAGCAGCGAAGTGATCCCGGACGACGTGACGTCCTTGATCACCTTAAGAACCTCACCGACCAGTTCTGGATCAAGCGATGATGTCGGTTCGTCGAAGAGCATCACATTCGGCCGAACCGCCAGCGCTCGTGCGATTCCAGTCCGCTGGAGCTGACCGCCTGACAATTGGGACGGATAGCTGTCCCGCTTGGCGGAGAGGCCAACTCGTTCAAGCTCCCTGAGCGCGATTTCACGCGCCTCGTCGGTGGACTTGCGCTGGACGACGACCAGCGGATCCATGACGTTCTGGAGGACGGTCATGTTCTTGAAGACGTTGAATTGCTGAAAGACCATCGCTGTCCGCAGCCGGATCGCCTGGATGGCTGCCTTGTCCGTGCGCTGGTAATCCATCCGAATCTGGTCGAACGCGATGATTCCAGATGCCGGCTTAACCAGGTAGTTGATGCATTTCAGCAGGGTGGTCTTGCCGGTGCCGCTTGGGCCGATGATTGACACAACGTCACCTCGCTTTACCGAGAGATTGACGCCGTTCAGGACCTGCGTGCTTCCGTAGGACAGCTTTATATCTTTGAGTTCAAGCATTCTAATTGGTGTCCTTCAGAGTGTGGGACGGAGTGCCTTGATCGCATGCGATATCATCACCCGCTCTCCGCATGGCCGAGAACGTGCATCAGCCGGTTTGCCCAGCCGAAGATCGATATGGCGTGGATCAGGTCAATGATCTCGCAGTCATCCATGCCGACCGATCGAAGCGCGGCGATATCGTCTGTCGTCGCTTCCGACGGTGCCGCCGACAGGCGGCGGGCAAAGCTGTAGATTGCCGCATCGCGGGGCCCGAGCGCTTCAGGTTTGTCGACATAAAGTGCGGTGACCACTTGGTCGCTCTTGGTCAGCTCTGCATGCCTGCGGGCGTGGACAACGGCACAGAATTTGCAGCCATTGACGATCGAGGCCCCCAATGCGCCAAGTTCGCGATCGGGACGGGCGAGCCCGCCTTCGACATACATGATCGCGTTGAACAAAACGGTACGCGCAAGGTAGCTCTCTGGGTCATGGGCAAGGGTTCGCACATATTCCGAAACCTTCTTGGCCGATGGCGTGACCTTCATCGCTTCAAGCTGTTCCGGCGTGGCGTCAGACAGCTCGACCGGTGCGATATACGGATGCCAATTCAATGGCTTCAGACGAACCGAGGAGATCATGTCGACCTCATCAGGCGCAAGCCGGTCGCCACCCGTGTCTGGAAGTTGACAAAAGCGATTAGCTCGGAGAGCGCGACGATCTGAGGATTGTTCAATCCGGCCTGGGCGAGCAGGGCGATGTCGCTCGCCTGCGCCTTTTTCGGCGTCAACGTGACCAGGTCAACATGACGAACGATGGTCGCCAGGGGTTCATTCAAATCCGTTTCCCCCTGGGCCAAGGCCAGAAGCTGCTCGGTCGGGTCGAGCTGAGCCAGCTGCACATCATATTCGGCCACCAGGACCGGATCGGCGTTTAGGGCGGCCATGCGACGGGCAAGAGCAACACGCAAATTTGGCGCCAGCCCCTGATCGTTTGCGGGCTGCAGCACCGAGAGGCGACATTCTTCCGCCCCTCGCACGAATTCGGGCCGAAACCGCCTTGCGGCGAAAAGCGCATCGTCCGGTGAAAGACCGGCAGCCTTGTCCATCGCGTCGATCACAACGCGGCCTCCTTCTGCAGCAAGGGAGTTGAATCGACCCATTCGTCGCCCAGAAGTTCGGGCGTGTCGTAGGCGATCAGATTGGCGAAGTGGGTTTCGACATCCTCGGCAAACAGCGATGCGGCAATGCCGCGGACCAGACGGTCGGCCCCGGCGCTGACGGCCGGGATATCGCCGGAGACCTTGCCATGGGTCAGCATGGCGGCGTCGTTGAAGCAGTGGATATGCGCCAGCATCGGGCAGGAGCCGTGGACGCGTTCGCGAAACTCGAAGGCCGGACCGAGATCCGGCGCGTCCGACATGCCTGCACGAGCCGGCCCCATATCCGGCCTATATCGGCCATCCGACCAGGTGCGGATATGTGGGGCGATCGCCGCAAATTCCGGGCGGCCGCTGAAGTCATTTGAAAAGCCGGTTGCCGCGATCAGGAAGTCGTAGCGCAACGGCCCCTGCGTGGTTTCCACCAGCAGGGTCCCTGTCTCCTCCTTCACCGCAACTATGCCGCAGTCGAGAAGGAACCGAGCATTCGAATGGCGAGACACGCGAAGTGTCGATGAACGCGGCGGCGGTGTCTGGGTCGAGGCGGTATAATCGAAGAATTTCCATTTCCAGGCGTCGGGCAAGTGATGCATGCCGAGTACAACACCCGGGCTGCCAATGCCGGTCAGCTTGTTGATGCGCGGCATTTCCTTGCGCCGGATCAACATGTCAACAGAGCCGGCTCCCGCCTCGAGTGCCGTTGCGGCATTGTCCATGGACGAGGCACCAGCGCCGATCACCGCCACACGCTTGCCTTTCAGCGTGTCGAAATCGATGTCGTCGGCGGAATGGGCCCAATAGGCGCGATCGATGCCGCTGAGGAAATCGGGCACGGCAAAACCGCCCAAACCGGACCGACCGGTGGCCAGAACGAGACGACGGGTGAGGACCCGGCCAGTCTCCGCGCCCTCGATATCGATCGCAATCAGATCCCCAACGGCTGCCAGTCCGGTCATGCGCACGCTGTTGCGCACCGGCAGACCGAGAACCTTGCGGTACCAGACCAGGTAGTCCATCCACTGGCCCTTGGGGATTTTGTCCAGCGACCGCCAGGCCTCAGCGCCCCATTGCGCCGTGAACCAGGCCCGGAACGTCAATTGCGGCAGGCCGAGCGACGGACCGTGCAGGGTTTTTGGCGACCGAAGCGTTTGCATGCGGGCAAAGGTCACCCATGGTCCTTCGAGCCCCGCCGGAGCCGCATCATAGGCCACGACATTGCTTATCCCGGTCAGCATCAGCTTTGCCGTGGCAGCAAGTCCGCACATGCCGGCGCCGATGACAACGACGTCACGGACCGGCACGCCATCGTGCGAACGCGCAGGAACCCATGGCTTGGCGGGCAGTTCGAGAAACTCGAGATCCTGCGCGAGCTGTGCTTCGAGCGCAGCAAGACCTGTCGACGTTGGCGCGGCGGGGGTATGCTTCATATTCCCGTTCCGTAATTTGTGCCGGATGCAGGATCGTTCACCAATTGGCCAGCCAGGGCCGGATCTAGTTTCTTGAAGCCGACGATCGACCGTTCAGCCACCGCTTCGACCGCATCCATCAACGCCTGCGCGACTGGACGAAGGGGGCGTTTCTCGGCAGCCACAACGCCCCAATAAAAGAGAACGGTCACGTCGATCGGGCGAATGACGACACCAGGCAGGGCCACGCCATAGGCGGTGAGGGGATCAATCACAGCCGCAACGCCAGTCCGCCGAACGATCTGCAAGGCGCCATATGCGGTATTGGTCCGGATCACAGGCCCGGTATCGATGCCCCTGGCCGCCAAGGCCTTGGAGACATGCAACTGGAAACGCAGGGGGTTGAGCAAAGTGGCGACGCGGCGACCGGCAAAGGCGGAAAGCGGTATGACGTCAAGTTCAGCCAGCGGATCGTCCTCCCGCACGGCAGCGACATCAGGCGCCGAATAGAGCCGCAGGACGTCCAGCCCAGGCGTATCGAGCGGCAGGCTTGAAAACCCGATCTCTGCACGTCCGCTGCGCACCTCCTGGGCGACGATCGAGGGCAGAAACTGCCCCAGATGCGTCTCTTGCGGAAGTTCGACACCTTTGAGCTCGGCCATGGCCGTCGGGATCAAGCCAGTACCGATCGCCGAGGTCGTAACGATCTGCAGAATCCGACCTTTGCCGGCGGCAATCATCTTGGCCCGCGCGGCAAGCTCGGCGAAGGACATCAGCAAGCGCCGCGCCTCCTCCTCGAAGGCCGCACCCTCCTCGGACAACTGCACGCGTCGACCGACGCGGTGCAGCAATTCGAAGCCGAGCTCCGCTTCGAGGTCCTGAATGGTGCGTGTCACTGCAGGTTGGGAACGACCGAGCATGTCAGCCGCCTTGGTAATGCTGCCGCTGGCAGCAACCGCAAGGAAGCTCTGAAGGTCGCGGGTTTCCATGTTCTCTCTACATGCGCAATCCGTATGATTGACATCGTCTCATTCATTTTTGATATATGTCAAGCGGAAACGGATATTCGCTGAGGCATGTTGCAATCGCGGGCTCAGGCCGGAATCCCATCGCCAGAAGCCGACGATGGCAGATGCGGCTCCGATTTGTGGAACCTCCTAGTGAGAAATGGAGGCTGCAGTGCCCGCAACAGGAGGGAATTTATGCGCGTAAGCATTCTTGGCGCCGGAGCGATTGCTTACGGCCTTGCCGCCTATCTGGCCGAAGCGGGACATGACCCTATGCTTTGGTCGCCTTCCGGAGAACGCACCAAGGCGCTGGCCGCCGGTGGATTGCTGAAGGCTACCGGAGCTATCAAGGCAACGACTAAGGTGCGCATCGCCAAGGATTGCGAAGACGCCATTGCCGATGCCGACGTCGTCATAATCGCGTTGCCGGCTTACGGCCACAAGATGGTGATGGACGCTGCCACTCCTTATCTAAGGGACGGAACGCCGGTTATCATCAGCTCGCACAGTTCCTTTGGGGCACTGTATCTCTCCAAGCGGCTTGCCGACCGGAAGGTTAGCCTGCCGATCGTCGTCTGGGGTACCACGCTCGTGACCGGGCAACAGCGCGGGCCAGCCGAAATCGATGTTGCAACCGTTCGCCAGAAACTGGATGTCGCGACGCTGCCTTTCAGTGCTCAGGACCAAGGGTTCGCGCTTTGCACGAGCTTGTTCGGCGATCGTTTCGTCAAGCGCGACGGCATGCTTGCTATCGCGCTCAGCAACCTCAATCCGCAGAACCATCTCGGGATCGCTCTTCTTAATCTCACACGCATGGAGAAGGGAGAACAGTGGAGCCAGGCCGGAAACGTCACCCCGGCTGTCGGCCGCTTTATCGAGGCTCTGGACGCGGAACGATTGGCGATCGCCGCCCGTTTTGGAATTGCCGTGCGCACAGTTGAAGAGCATTTTTCATTGTCGTTTCACGTCCCCATGGCCACCGTTTCGGAAATGAACCAGGAGATGGATCGCCAAGGCCGCGGCGGCTTCGGCCCGTCAACCATCGAAAGCCGCTATATTCTCGAGGACGTTCCGTTCGGGCTGCTGCCGACCGTTTTGTTGGGGAAGATCAGCGGAAATTCAGCGATTCTCCATGAATCTGGAATTGCCATATTCTCGGCGGCTTACGGTCGCGATCTTAAGGGAGATAATGATATTCTTCCCGCGCTGGGCTTCGAGGGAATGGCAAAAGCGGACCTCGAAAACCTTTGCCGTAAGGGATTTTAACAAGTTTCCACAGTGGACTGGGACATAGGTCAAGTGCCCGAAAAACCACCGGGGCTGCTTGCCGGCGAGCATGCAGGTTCGTCGGCGAGCGCCGGGAGATGTCTCCAGGAACTCAGCACGAGATCGAATGGTCCCGCCCGGCGGTGTGAGTGGGTCTGTAGCAGGGTCCGTCATCGAAACCCAGTGCGGCATGGTTCCATCAGTTGCCAGATGCCTGAACATTGCATCAACCGCGCAGGCGCTTCGCGCCTCCATCAAGATACCGGCCATGCAGGCGCCGACAGTCCGGAACAACGAGTGTCGTAGCCCGTTCAGGATAAGTGGTTCGTCCACAATCAGCTACGCGAGATAGACATGTTCCGATTTTTAACGTTGGCAGGGACCATCTTGGGTCTGACGATGTCGCCGGCGCAGGCCGCCAGTGATGCGGATCAGGCTGTCGAACAATTTCACCGTACCTGTCTGGCCGAGGGTCCCAATTTCGAGCGCATGTTAGAGACCGCGCACGAACGCAGGTGGACACTTATTGCCGAAGCAGGCTTCGCCGAACTCGCGCCAATCGCTAATCCAACCTCAGTGGAGGCATGGCTGGTGGCCGAAGCGGAGGAAGGATTGCCAGCAGGAACCATCATCGGCACCACCAAGGCAACGATGAGCGGCAAACCGGTGCAGACGTGTACGCTGGCATTTCCCGATGTCGATCAAGAGGCATTTCGGAAGAGTTTCTTCACCCGTACGGATGCCGAGAAGATTGCCGAAGATCGCGATACGGAGGAGTTCTCGCGTCTCTACATCCTCGTTGCCGGCGGACGTAAGCAATTTGTCCGGCTGGTGGTCCTGCCTTCAACGCCACCAGGAAACCCGCGCGTAGTTGCCAGTTCGATCATGGCCGACTGACATGTCATTCCTCCGGCCCCCGTGCTCCTCTGGAGGGCGAACATTGCGGGACGTCGCGAGCAGCAGGAGATCGTAGATAATTTTCAGCCCACCGGCGATGATCAGGGGCCAGCCGAAGCTGGAGACGCCAAGGAGAGCCCCTGCAAGGACTGGACTGGCGGCCGCCGCAAGGCTGCGCGGGACGGTGGTGATGCTCACCGCGGCAGCCCGCTCTTCGGGCGTCACCACGGCCATGACGTACGATGTGCGGGTCGGCACGTCCATCTGCGACAGTGCGCTTCTAATCAGCAAAAGAGCGATCGCCGGAGCGACGCTCGGCATGAACGGGATGAGCACCAGACAGAGGCTTGACGAAAGGTGCGTAAACACCATGGTGTTTATAAGTCCGATCTGCTGGGAAATTCGCACAGCGACCAAATAGGACGCAGCCGAAAGGACACCCGTCCAGAAAAAGATTGCGCCGGTCGCGGCGAGCGACAGGCCGAACCGTTGAAAGAGCCAGAGGGCCAACAACGACTGGACGACGAAGCCGCCTGCGAAAGCATCGAGGCTGAAGAGTGCGGCGAGCGTTAGAACGATGGAGCGAGACCTGCGCAATGGCTGTGCCGACACTTTGCCTGCATCAGGCGCGTCACTCGGCAGCCGCCGATAGAGGAGCACCGCCGCCAACCCAAGTGAGGCATAAAATAGAAAAGCTGCCTGGAGGGCCTGCTTCATTTCCAGGCCGATGGCGTCGCGGAGAAAGTCGGGCGCTCCTGCAGCCAGCGCTCCGACGGCGCCGGCGAGGGAGCCGATGAGGCTGTAGCGCGCAAAGAGCGCCGTGCGGTCGCGGTCGGTGACGCTCTGCGCAAGCTGCGCATGTTCGAGCGGTAGAAACACGCTGACGTCCCCTGAAGATGGGTTTAGCGTGCCGACGAACGCGATGAGAAGCAGCGGCCAGAAGTCGTGAACGACAGCGAAGACGACCCCCGTTGCTATCATCAGGACAGCCGCTGCGGTCAGCAGCGCTCGACGGGAGAAGCGATGCGCGACGATCCCAACAGCCAGGGTGAGGACGGCTGAACCCGCGAGCGTCGCCGTCGACAGGGTTCCGATCTCGAAGGCGTCGAAGCCGAGCGTGGCCAGATAGGCGGGAAGCAGGATGCTGACCAGACCGTCACCGAACGCCCGCAGTCCCCTTGATATCAGCAGGTTCGCAGCAGTCGGCTCAGCACCGGCAGGAAGCAGCCTGAAGCGCCGCTTCGGAATAGCTTTGCGCAAGCCGTGCACGAGCCGCTGTACCGTCAACGATGCCTCCTCACCACTGGTAAGCGGCGCTGGCTGCACGGGTTAGATCGCTCCTGTCGCCATCCCGTAGAGCAGCCCGAGGATCGAACAGCCGGCGAGCACCGGGAGCATGCCGATCTTGAAGCGAAACACCGCTAGCAGCGCACCCAATGTCAGGACGAGCGACGCGATGTTGACGGAGCTGGGCACGGGCACATCCAACGTCATGCCGTACCCTTTGACCTCGCGCAGTGATCCAAACAAGACGTGAAGCGCGAACCACACCGCCAGGTTCAGGATCACGCCCACCACGGCCGCCGTGATGGTCGCCAGCGCGGCGGACAAGGCCTTGTTGCTGCGCAACGTTTCCACGAACGGCGCACCGACAAATATCCAGAGGAAGCAAGGTGTGAAGGTGACCCAGGTGGTGAGCAGGCCGCCCAGCGTTCCGGCGAGCAGTGGATTAAGCGATCCCGGCGCCCGGAACGCGCCCATGAAGCCGACGAACTGGGTCACCATGATCAAGGGGCCAGGCGTCGTCTCCGCCATGCCGAGGCCGTCCAGCATCTCGCCGGGCTTCAGCCAGCCATAGGTATCGACAGCCTGCTGCGCCACGTAAGCAAGGACGGCGTAGGCGCCTCCGAAGGTCACGACCGCCATCTTCGAGAAAAAGACCGCGATATCGGCGAAGACATTGCCGGACCCGAACAGCACGAAAAGGCCGAGGACAGGTGCCAGCCATAGCACCAGAAACACACCTCCGATCTTCAACGACCAGCTGACCGGCGGGCGAGCATGGGCAGGAATGCCTTCGCCGAGCGCCGATTCCGCGTCGGCGACCTGCCTGCCGCCGACCTTGCCATGGCCGTTGCCCGCCATGAACGCTGCCAGCCCGGCCCGCCCGCCGACGTACCCGATTACTCCGGCCGTCAGGACAATGAGCGGGAACGGGACATGGAACAGGAAGAGCCCGATAAAGGCGGCGGCGGCGAGGCCTATCATGACCTTATTCTTGAGCGCTCGCTTGCCGACCCGGATAACCGCCTCGAGCACGATGGCGAGGACGGCGGCCTTCAGACCGAAGAAAAGCGCCTGCACCGCGCCGACATCGCCTAAAATCGCATAAATCCAGCTCAGCGCCATGATGGCGAGGACGCCGGGCAGTACGAACAGTGTGCCGGCCACGAGCCCGCCTCGGGTTTTATGCAGGAGCCACCCGATGTAGACGGCGAGCTGCTGGGCCTCCGGTCCTGGCAGCAGCATGCAGTAGTTTAGCGCATGCAGGAACCGCGTCTCGCCGATCCAGCGCTTCTCCTCAACGAGGATGCGATGCATTACCGCAATCTGGCCGGCCGGGCCACCAAAACTCAACGCAGCGACTCGCGCCCAGACCCGCACTGCTTCGCGGAATGGGATGCCATGCGAAGGTTCATCCCCCAGCGCATTCGGATGGACGGCATGGGCGCTGGTCATTGGTTCCCCTCACCCGCGCTTCTGGCGGAAATACTGGTAGAGATTGTCGAAGACCGGGCCGCCCTGCCCGATCCGCTGCTCGTCGCCCTTATTCGTCAGGGCGATGCCCGCGATTAGGCTGGCAATGCCCGTCGTCTCGTCGCGCCCGAACTTGCCGTCCTTGAGGTCGATATCATGGACGATCTCGGCGATGGCCTGCAGCGCCGGGTCGTCAAGCCCGGCCCGGGTGAGCAGCACCTCGAAGCTGCAGCGGTCGCCCTCATGGGTGATCTCACCGTCAAACATATCAAAGCGCAGCTCTCCCGGCTTTGCCGCATAGCTCTTGCCCGGGACGAAGCGGATGACGGCGTCTGGATCAATGAAGCGGCGGATTAGCCAGCTGCAGGCCATCCGGTCGACGTGCACGTCGCGGCGTGTCACCCAGATCCGGCCCTTGAGGTCAGTAATCGGCTCAGTCGCCTTTGACTCCTCGGTCATGGGCCGGTCCTCCACGAGATGCGTCTCGAGCTCGGCGAGCAAACCCTCGACCGCGAGGCGACCTGTGGCGCCGAAGAAGTCGATCGTGTCCACCTCGGCGAGCCGCTTGCGTATTCGGCCGAGCTGCGACCGTGTCTCCGCACGCTTTTCCGGCGTGGCGTTCGCGCCGATCTCGGCGGCGAGACCACGCGCTTCCTTGGCGACCTCCGCATAGTCGGCATCACGCGCCGCATCGAACAGCGCTTGGACCTCGGCATCCGACAATCCGTCGACGAGACGCGCCTCGCACACCATCGCCTCGCCACCACCCGCGACGATCTCCTTCAGGAGCCACTCGAAATCCTCCTGCGTCTCGGCATTGGCCGGCAGTGCATAGACGGTGCTTTTCACCGCGACCGCGCCGATGCCTTGCAGCCGCCGCCAGATCTTCACCCGGAAATAGGCCGGCTTGCTCGGCAGCCGATGGATAAGGAGCAGCCAGCGCTGTTCCGTCGTTTCCCCCTCACTCATAAGTGAACCGTATCACGTGCACAAATAAATGCAACACTTGTATCATTTCATATTCGCGCGTAGCGTTGACCTCCTTATGGCAGTGGGCCGCCTGGGCTTGTTGCCAAATCAAGGGAGACAAGGCCGTGAAATGGGTTACCCGCGAACGTCCGGTCATCGACCGCATTGCCTGCCCCTGGCTGATCGCCCGCTTCATCGACAAGGAGTCCGAATTCCTGTTCGTGCCACCCGATCAGGTGATCCGGGTTGCACAGGAGACGGGCGCTACGCCGTATGACGTGCCCGGCGTCGAATTCACGCATGTCGGCGACGGCTGCAGTTTCGACACCTTCGTCTCGAAATACGGCCTCGAGCGCGACCCGGCGATCGTGACCATTGCCGCGATCGTGCGCGGTGCCGACACCGACCGGCATGACCTGACGCCGCAATCGGCCGGGTTGCTGGCGATCTCCATGGGTCTGCGGGACCTGACGCCCGACGACCATGAGGTGCTGAACCACGGCTTCGTCATCTATGACGCGCTCTACGCGTGGGCTTCGGGCCGCAAAGCGGAAACGCATAGCTGGCCTCCCGCCACGAAGCCAGCAGCCGCATGACGAATTGGGCAATGGGGGCAGATCACAAGGAGAAACCCCATGCATGCAAAACTCGTGACCGGAGCAATGCTGATCGCGATGTCGGCGCTGCTCCAACCGGCATCGGCGGCACCCGATTGGGAAACAATCGCAAAGGCGCTCGGCAAATCCGGAACCGAGACGCCTGATGGCGTCTACCGGGTCGGGCTGCCACGAACGGACCTGAAGGTTTCGCTCGATGGCATATCCCTGAAACCCGGATTTGCGCTTGGAGGCTGGATTGCGTTCGAACCCATGGGGAAACAGGCCATGGTCATGGGCGACATCGTTCTGACGCAGGACGAGGTGAACCCGGTCATGAAGAAGTTGGAAGAAGGCGGGATCGAGATCACCGCGGTGCACAACCACCTGCTGCGCGCGGAGCCGATGACGCTCTACATGCACGTGTTCGGCCAGGGGGATCCCGTCACGCTCGCCACGGCGCTTCATGCCGGATTGGCACTGAGCAAAACACCGATGGGAGGCGGCGCCCAGCCGCAAGCCGCTCCGGAGATCGAGTTCGACGCAGCCGGTGTCGACCAAACCATCGGTTACAAGGGTAAGGCCAATGGCGCGGTCTACCAGTTCACGATCTCGCGCGCTGAGCCGGTCGAGGAAAATGGAATGGAAGTGCCGGCGGCCATGGGCTCGGCAATAGCGATCAACTTCCAATCGACAGGTGGCGGCAAGGCGGCGATCACGGGTGATTTTGTGCTGACAGCAAAGGAGGTCAATCCGGTTATCAAAGCCATGCAGGACAACGGCATCGAGATCACCGCGTTGCATAGCCACATGCTCGATGAGCAGCCGCGGCTCTTCTTCATGCATTTCTGGGCGAACGACGATGTGCAGAAGCTGGCGAAAGGCCTGCGCGCAGCCCTCGATAAGGTCGCCGTCAAGAAGAGCTAGATTGGTGGCCCGTCCAACGGCGGAGTTCGGCCGGCTCGGAGCGATCGCCGGCCTTCTTCCCGCTGCCTCGGGAATTGTTCTCTGGCACGGCGTCTCTCCGCCACCAGCATTGCGCCGGAGATCACCTTTCCATCGCAACGAGAGGCGGGCCGGGCTTTTGCGAACCGATGCGTTCGGAACGATCGAAGGCCCGCTTCGTTCTGATCGGATGGACTGGATTAGACTAGGCCTCCTGTGTCGCAGAGCGCCGATTTTGGGTATTCCTTTTCAGCGGGGATCGCCGCCGCCCAGCGGGGCGATACCATCGACGATGTGCTCGCGCGCGCCGACACGGCCCTCTATTCCGCAAAAATGGCGGGCCGCAACCGCATCCACCTGGCAACTTAAGACCGGCCTAAATTCTGTGCAGCGGGCGGATTTTGTCCCGTTTCATCGACACTCCTGTGTTTTCCACAGAAATTTGCAACCAATGGTGCCAAGCCGCGGGTGAGGCACTTCCACCAAATCGCATGGAAATACACGGGGGTCGGGAGGCGATCGACGTTAGAGGGCCAAATCAGGGCGACGAAATGCGCCTCACGATCCCTTGGGACGTACCACTAGCCGAAATGTGCGGAGGGCTCGCCGACCAGCATGGCCTCACGGTTAGTTGAATATTAAGCAAGGGCATGCAAAAGGGTTTGTTGACGGTTTTCGCGATCGGCGAGCACCCGGAGACAAAGGAGCACTCCAATGCGCGTCAAGCTGGCAGCCGTTTTGGCTTTTCTTTCGACAGCGTCCCTGATGACCAATTCTGCCTTTGCGGTGACGGCGAACGGCAGCATGACGGTTCGCCTGACGATCACCAATGAGTGCAAGGTGCAGACAGCCAACGACCTGAATTTTGCTTCGCACGGCGTCCTCGATGCAAACCTCGACCAGACCAGCACCATCGGCGTGCAGTGCACCTCCGGCCAGACTTACAATGTCGGCCTAGGCGCGGGCTCTGGCTCCGGCGCAACTGTTGCGGTTCGCAAAATGACCTCGCCTGCCGCTGGCACGGTAAACTACACGATTTATCGCGACAACGGGTACAGCCTCGTTTGGGGCAACACTGTTGGGACGGACACTGTCACCGGAACCGGTAACGGCAACGTTCAAAACCTGACCGTCTATGGGCGGGTGCCCGCTCAGCTGACGCCGGCAGCAGGCGACTACACTGACACGGTTGCGATCACCATAGAGTATTGATCTCTCCCAAGCGCGAGGGAATTGTATGCGACGTCTGCTGACACGTATCAGTGCCGCCGCGATCTTCGTGCTGAGCGCAGGTCTCGTTGAGGCTGCTTCACTGAGGGTCGCTCCAACTAGCCTGGAGTTGATCGCGCCCGACAGCGCGGCGGTATTGAACCTGCACAACGACGCCAAGCGCTCGATAAACGTACAGATTCGCGTTTTCAGGTGGCGGCAGGCCGGCGGCGTGGAGCAACTGGAGCCGACTTCGGATGTCGTCGCCAGCCCGCCATCGACTAAGATCGGACCAAATGCAGACTACGTCGTTCGCGTCGTTCGCGTCAGCAAGGCACCGGTTGGCACCGAAGAAAGCTATCGCCTCTTAGTAGACGAGTTGCCCGATCCGTCGCGGAAAAAGGCCGGAACGGTCGCTCTGGTGCTTCGCTATTCCGTTCCTGTCTTTTTTCGCAATCCGGATGCGAAACCCTCTGACGTGTCGTTCAGCCTGTCGCGGGCCGAAGGCAGGCTCGTCCTGACTGCGCGCAACAATGGTGAGAGCCGCCTGAGACTGTCCAATCTCAACCTAGTCCAAGGCAGCAAGAAGCTCGGAGCCCGCAGTGGGCTGGTCGGTTATGTTTTGGGTGGCGCTACAATGCAATGGCCGCTCGGCACCGCCAAATCGCTGGCCGCAAGCCCTGTTACGCTCAAAGGGCAAAGCGATCTTGGACCGTTCGATGCCCCAGTTGCGATCAAGGGGCGCTAGGGCCGCGGTCGTCGTTGCGGGCATCACCCTCCCTCTCCTGGCGGCGAACGCGCAGGATTTACCAGCCGAACCGCAGATTGCGGACTCCGCTTCCCCCCGAGCGGAACGCCGGGATCTTTACCTTGAAGTGTTCATCAACGACGTTTCGACGGAACTGATCGGGACTTTCACGGAATTTGCCGGCGGCAGCCTGGCCACAGCACCGGACGAACTCACCCAACTTGGCCTGAAGCCCGTGGATAGCGCGATCGATGCCGATGGTCTGGTCAGGCTCGATCAACTGCCGGACGTTGCCTTTCGCGTCGACGAAGCAACCCAGCGCCTTTACGTTACGACAACAAACGATGGTCGATCCGCGCACATCGTCGACATTCGCGGCAGCGATAAGCAAGATCTCCTGAAGCCGCAGTCCAGCTACGGTGGTGTGCTGAACTATTCGCTGTTTGCGAGCTCCAACAGCTGGTTCGAAGATGATCTGGACCTGTTCCAAGGCATTTCCGGCGGCTTCGACGCGCGCGTTTTCAGCCCCTTCGGCACTCTCGGCCAGTCATTCACCGCCGGCTATTCGGACGGCGAGTTCGGAGGGCTAGTACGGCTCAACACGACGTGGAGCTACTCGGACCCAGAACGCCTGATGACCTATCGGGCGGGTGACTTCATCTCCGGCGGGCTGTCATGGACGCGGCCCGTCTACCTCGGCGGCGTTCAGGCCCAACGCAATTTCCGGCTTCGGTCCGATCTGGTCACGCTGCCGCTGCCGTCGTTCGGCGGGAGCGCAGCGGTCCCGTCGACGCTTGAAGTCTATACCCAGAACGTCCGCACCTACAGCGGCGCGGTTCCCGCCGGCCCGTTCCAGATTACCAATCTGCCGGTGTTTGCAGGTGCCGGCGAAGCGCAGGTTGTGTTGCGAGACAGCCTTGGTCGCGAAACCAGCGCCACGCTGCCGTTCTACACGTCCTCCTCTATGCTGGGACAGGGTCTGCTCGATTTCTCGGCGGAAGTCGGATTTCCCCGGCGCAATTTCGGCATCGAATCTGCCGACTATGACCAGCGCCTCTTTGGCGTCGCCAGCGCCCGCTACGGTCTCACAAACTGGCTGACACTCGAGGGGCATGCCGAGGGCGGCGAGGATTTGGTCAATAGCGGCGTGGGCGCGGCCTTTCCGCTCGGACACTACGGCGCTGCCTCGGTGGCGGTCGCCGGCAGCCATCATGAGGGGCGCACGGGGGCGATTTTAAACGCATCGCTGGAGACGACCTATGAGGGATGGTCGATCTATGGTCGCATCCAGCGTGCGTTCGGCGATTACCAGGATGTCGCCTCGGTGACTGCAGAACCTTCGTTTCCCAGGCTTGGCGATTTGCCGATCTTTAGCGGCAACGTCCCGCGATCGATCGATCAGGTAACTTTGAGCGTTCCGGCGCCCCTTGAGTTTTCTAGCCTCAACTTCTCCTACACGCATCTCGAAAGCGCCGAAGGCGAGAAGAGCCAGATTATCGGCCTTTCTTACAGCCAGCAATTGTTCAGACGAAGCAGCTTCTACGCCACGGCTTTTGCCGATCTCGAAGACCGCGACAGCTTCGGGGTGTTTGCCGGGATTTCCATCCCGTTCGGGGACGACATCACGGCCTCGACTGGCGTAGAGAGCGGTCCAGACGGGCTCAATATGGCTGCCGACGTAGCCAAAACCGAGCGTCTGGAGGACGGCAGCATCGGGTGGCGGGCGCGGACGGCGGAAGGAGAAACGACCAGCCGTTCGGCTGGCGTCAGCTACAGGGCTCCCTTCGCTCGCTTCGAGGCCGATGTTCAACAATACGATAAGGAGTTCAGAGCCACTGCGCAGATGGATGGCGCGATTGCCGTCGCCGGAGGCGGCATCTTCGTGACCAATCGTATCGACGATGCTTTCGCGGTCGTTGAGGTCGGTGCGGCTGATGTCGACGTGCAATTCCAGAATCGGCCGGTTGGCAAAACGAACAGTCGGGGCCGTATTCTCATCACTGGCCTTAATTCCTATGAGCCGAACACTGTTTCGATCAATCCTAAGAACCTGCCGGTCGATGCGGACATTCCGGCCACGAAGGAGGTCGTCGTGCCGGCTGATCGCACCGGTGTCGTCGTGAACTTCGGCGTTTCGGAAGCGCCCGAGGCAGCGCTCGTCACCTTGGTAGACAGCAGCGGGATGCCACTCGAGGCTGGCCTGAGCGGCCGCATTGACGGTGGCTCGGAAGACTTCGTCATCGGCTACGACGGCCAAGCCTACGTCCGCGGTCTGGGTGCCAAAAACGCGCTCGTGGTGAACCGTTCGGATGGGAGTTCCTGCAGGGCCGAATTTGCCTACCAGCCGACGCCCGGCCGGCAGGTGGCGATCAAGGATGTGACGTGCCGGTGAGAACGGGCAAGCTGACAATGGGAAACAAGATGCTCCGTTTTGCCATGCTGTTGGGCGCTGCCCTATTCTCGTCCCGCGCTTTCGCGTTAAGCTGTAATTTTGGCGTCTCGAACATGAACTTTGGCTCGGTCGATACGCTGTCGAGTAGCCAAATAAACACGACCGCAACTCTAAGCATGGACTGCAGCGGCGGTCTGGTTGGCCAGCAAATCCTGCTCTGTGCGCATTTTGCAGCCGGCAGTGGTGGCGCATCGACGGCAACGGCGCGGCAGATGCTGAGCGGAGCCAACAGCCTCAACTATCAGCTCTATTCGGACTCGGCGCGCAGCCTCGTCTGGGGGTCCTATGCATGGGCCTATGCGTCGCGCCCGCCGGTCCTACGGTTGACCCTGGGACTTTTGGGTACGGCCACCGGCACCGCCACGATCTATGGCGCGGTATTTGGTGGTCAGGGCACGGTTCCACCCGGGACTTACCTATCGACCTTTTCCGGCGCTAATGTCGAGTATCGGTACCGCGTCACCAACGCCAACAACTGCAATACGGCTAGCAGCACCACCCTAGCCCCGGCTGCGACCTTCACGGTAAACGCAACGGTCGCGGCGAATTGCCTCGTATCGACCGGCAACATCGATTTCGGGTCGACGGGAGTTCTCGCCGCGAATGTCGATGCCACCGGCCAGGTGTCGATAACCTGCACGCCTGCGACGTCTTACACACTCTCCTTGAACGGCGGGACCACCGGTTCGCCCCCCGCAGCCCGCAAAATGTCAAAGGGGGCGGAAACCGTGACTTACGGGCTCTACAAGGACATCGCCCGAACTCAGCCTTGGGGCGATGCTTCCATGGCGGGCAGCATGGTGACGGGGACTGGCACGGGGGCACCCCAGGCCTTGACCGTTTATGGCCGGGTGCCGCCGCAGGCCATGCCGTCAGCCGGTGTCTACACCGACACGGTGGTCGTCACAGTCACCTACTGATGGGACACGACGCGGCCCGGGAGCGATATCCATTTGGGCAGCCTGGCTGCAACAATGGACGCGAACGCCAACGCCGACAGCAATGAGCATTTTATGAGAACTTGACCGACCGAGCAGCTTCATTGGCCAGCCGATCGAACTCCTCGTTCAATGGATCGCCGTTGTGGCCACGCAGCCACTCCCGGGTGATGTCGCGACCGGCAACGACGGCTTCCAGTTTCTCCCATAGTTCACGGTTCAGAACTGGCTTTCGTTGAGCGGTCTTCCATCCCTTGGCCTTCCAGCCTTCAAGCCATTCTGTGATGCCGTTGATCACGTATTGACTGTCGCTTCTGAGGAACACCCGGTTATCGCTCTTGATCAACTTCACGGCCTCGACGGCTGCCGTGAGTTCCATCTGGTTGTTGGCCGTGTCCCCGTTCGACCCAGACGCCGCCTTTCGCTTCAACTCGTCCGGCCCGTCCATCGATTGCAGGATTGCCGCCCAGCCGCCTGGGCCAGGATTGCCGATGCAAGCACCGTCTGTATGAATAACAATGTGCCGGCCGGGATGGCGGCCCTTCGTATCGGTCATTGGTGGTCTCCGGTTTGTCGGTTCGAAATCGGCATCGCTGGCAGGACGGCATGTTCGACGAGCAATGCGGTTGCCTCCTCGATATCTTCCCCGATATGGCCGTAGGACGCGTCGACGGGAGCGAGGATAAACGTGAAGTTCCCGCGCTCCGCCCGGTCCGGTTTCCTATCGCTTGTGGGTTCCCGATGCCATTTTATGGACGAGCTTGGAGCGCTGCGGCGAAACTTGGTCGTACGGTCGCGCGATACGCAGAAGTTGGCGAAAGGCCTACGCGCAGCCCTCAACAAGGTCGCTGTCAAAAAGACCTAGTCTAGGCTTCCCGTCCGCCTAAATTAAATCAGACGAGGCTCTTCGGCTGGTTCCTTCGAACCAGCCGACCTAACCAGCTCAGCTTGGAGAAGATTCGCCAGGTCAGACGACGCTCAGCATCACGGCGGCAAGAACAAGATACGGCCGACTTTGGCGACGGCGACAAGCAGCAGGAAAACCCTGAAAGGCTCGCGCAGGACGCCCGAGACCACGGTCAGCCTCGCGAAACGGGTTGGGGGGAGAAACGCCATCTTTCAGATAACCGGGCGGCGGCCGCTATCGGCCAGATGACAGGCTGCCACGCCGCCATGCGGCACCGATCGCAGCATCGGTTCCTCCACCCGGCAGACATTGATCGCCACCGGACAGCGCGTGTTGAACCGGCACCCCGGAGGCGGCGCGCTGGGACTTGGCGGATCGCCGGCGAGAATGATCCGGCGGCGCCCGGCTTCGATGCGAGGATCGGGAGAAGGAACAGCCGACAGCAGCGCCTGGCTGTAGGGATGGGCCGGCTCGCGAAACAGCGGGCGGGTCAGGCCGGCTTCCGAGATGCGGCCGAGATACATCACCGTCACGTCCGAGCAGACCTCGCGCACGATCGCCAGATCATGCGCGACAATGACAATGGTCAGACCAAGCTGCTTCTGCAGCGACGTGAACAGGTTAACGATCTGCGCCCGGATCGAAACGTCGAGCGCGCTGAGCGGTTCGTCGCAGACCAGTATGGACGGCTTCAGCGCAAGCGCGCGCGCAATCGAAACGCGCTGCCGCTGGCCACCCGAGAGCGACCTTGGCAAACGGTCGAGCGCCGTCTCAGGCAGCGCAACCAGATCCAGAAGCTCGGCGATGCGGCGCCGGCGCTCGACTGATGAACCGAAGCGATGGATCTGCAGCGGCTCCTCCAGTGTCTGGTAGACGGACTGGCGGCGGCTCATCGACCCCAACGGGTCCTGGAAGACGAACTGGACTTCGCGGCTGAACGACTTCCTGTCCGATTTCAGCCATGAGGCGCGATCCTTTCCCCCAATCAGGACAGTGCCCTCGCTTTCCTTCTGCAAACCGACGATGGTGCGGGCCAGCGTGGTCTTGCCGCAGCCGGACTCGCCGACAATGCCGTGGAATGCACCGCGCGCGACCGTCAGGTCTATGCCATCGACCGCCCGCACCGCGCCGGCACCCGAACGGTTGGCGAAATGCACCTTCAATCCCCTAACCTCGATCGCCGCGGCATCAGACATAGACGGCGATCCCCTCTCGTTTCAGCGTGACCGGGCAAGCCACACGGTGCGGGCTCGTCGACGCGGATATCGTCTGCAGCGGCGGCCGGTGCTGCCGGCAACCGGCTTCGACCAGTTCGCAGCGCTCGGCAAACCGGCAACCCGGTTCCAGCCTGATCTGGTTTGGTGGCAGGCCAGGTATCTCGTGGGTCGCCGCGCGTTCGTCGGCGCGAAAATCCGGCACCGATGCGAGCAGCCCGCGCGTATAGGGATGGACCGGCCGGGTCAGCACATCCATCGCCGTCCCCTCCTCCGCCACCTGGCCGGCGTAAAGCACGATGACGCGGTCGGCGACGGAAGCGACCACGCCGATGTCGTGCGTGATCAGCACGACCGCGATGCCATCCTCGCGCTGGATCTGACGGATGAGCTCCAGGATTTGCGCCTGGACCGTGGCGTCCAGCGCCGTGGTCGGCTCGTCTGCGATCAGCACGCGCGGCCGGGCCGCCAGGGCCAGCGCGATCATCGCGCGCTGCAGCATGCCGCCCGACATTTCGTGCGGATAGCGGTTATAGCGATCCTCGGGGTCCGGGATGCCGGAGCGCGCCAGAAGCGAGACCGCTTCCTTGCGCGCTGCCTCATGCGACAGGCCAGCGAAACGGCGCGCCTGGCGTGCCAGCTGCGGGCCGATTTTCAGCATCGGGTTCAACGCGCTCATCGGGTCCTGGAAAATCACGCCGAAATAGCGCCCGCGCAGGTCCGACAATTGCCGGGAACCGATGCTGAGCAGTTCGCTTCCGTCGGCTCGCGCCGACCCTTTCATGTCCACGGTCACGCCCTCGGGCAGCAGGCCGAGGGGACCGAGCGTCATTACGGTCTTTCCCGAACCGCTTTCGCCGACGACCGCGACCGTTTCTCCGGGACGGACGTTGAACGACACCCCGTCCACCGCCCGCACAGAAACGGTGGTGGCGTAGAGGTCGATAACCAAATCTTCGATCGAATAGATTGGCTGAGCGTCGCTCATGCTGAAGTCGTTCCCGTTTCGACGGCGTTACGCTCGGCTTCTTCGCGAGCGCGCGCCTTTCGGCGTCTGCGCAAGGTCGCGCCGCGAACCGGCCGCGGCACCTTTTGCAATGCGAAGGCTTCGCCCAGAAGGTTAAAGCTGACCACGACCAGCGTCAGCGCCAGACCGGGCAGCACGACGAGGCGCGGCACCTCCTCGATGTAGCTCATGCCGTCGACCAGCATCTGACCCCATTCCGGTGTCGGCGGTGCGACGCCAAGTCCGAGAAAGCTGAGCGTGGCGATGGCCAGCACAAGCGCGCCGGCGTCGGCGCTTGCATAGACCACGACGAGGGCAAGCACATGCGGCAGGATATGGCGAACAAAAATCCACAGATGACCGGCGCCCATCACGCGGGCCGCCTCGATATAGGGCTGCTGCAGCTCGGCGGTGACGACGGCGCGGCTCATGCGGGCATAGTTCGCCCACCACGCCAGGGTGAGCGCCGTGATCATCGACCAGTAGCCGGTGCCCAGAATGCCGATCAACGCCAGCGCGATCACCAAGCTGGGAAGTGCCAGCGCAATATCGATGATGCTGATAAGGACGAGCTCGACACGGCCGCCGACATAGCCGGCGAAGGAGCCGATCGTGACCCCGATCGCCAGCGCGGCGACAAGCACGATCACCATCGCCACCAGGGAAATGCGGGCGCCACCGACGATGCGGCTGAAGACGTCTCGGCCGAGATAGTCGGTGCCGAGCCAGTGGCTCCAGCTCATGCCCTCCAGTGTCGCCGAATAATCCTGCGCACTTGGATCGTAAGGCATGATAGCAGGAGCGAAGATGCCGATCAGCACAAAGCCGATTACGGGGAGCAGCACCAGCCACGGCCAGTCCTTGATGTCCCTGATAGCGGAAATGTTCATCGCCTCATGCTCCCCGCGCCCGGCGCATTCGCGGATCCGCGACGATGCAAATCATGTCGACGATGAAATTGACCATGACGAAGAAGACGACAAACAGCAGCAGCACCGACTGCATGCCGATGAAGTCGCGGAAGCGGATCGCCTCGATGAAAAAGGCACCGACGCCGCGCAATGCAAATACCGTCTCGACGACGATCGATCCGATGATCATCAGCGTGAATTGCGCGCCGAATGTCGTCAGGAACGGAATGGCGATGTTGGGCAGCGCCTCGCGCAGCAGCACCTGCGTTCTGGTATAGCCCTTGGCGAAGCCGGTTGTCGCAAACGGCCGCGACATCGCTTCCTGGAGGTTGACCCGAACGACGCGGCTGAGAACGGAGGCCGGGAACAGCGCGATCGTCACCCACGGCAGAAGCCATGAGGTGAAGCCGCTGGTGCCGAAGGTGGGTACCCAGCCCAGCATCACGGAAAACACGATGACCAGCAGCGCGGCCACGAAGAAGTTCGGGGTCGACGCGCCGATCAGCGAAAATGCATGGAGGAACCTGTCCATCACGCCACCATTGCTGACGGCGCCGGCAATGCCGAGCGCGATCGAGAAAATGAAGGCGAGAATGCCGCCGCCGGCAAGCAGAGCCGCCGTCATCGGGATGCGGGCGGCAAACTCCGACGAGATCGGCTTTCCCGTTCGCAGTGAGATGCCGAAATCCCCGGCCAGCGCGCCGGAAAGCCAGCGTCCGTAGCGGATCGGCAACGGGTCGTAGAGACCGAGCTCGTTGCCAATCTTGGCGATCATTTGCGCGTCAGCGCCAGGACCTGCCGCACGCTCGGCAATGAGCGCCGCAACATTGCCCGGAGCCGCCGCAACCAGGGCGAATGTCAGCGCGGATGCCGCCAGGATCAAAAGGCAGGCAAGCAGCATCCGTCGCAGGATCGTGCGTTTCATCGTCAGGCCTCACTCGGGCTCGAAGTCTTCAGGCCTTCAGCGTGATCGCCTTGAACGGCAAGTCGTAGTCAGTCGCCGGAAGCGAGAAGTTCTCTGCGCGCGGATTGTGAGCCCACAGCCGCTGGCTGACGACAAGCGGACAGATGGCGGTGTTGTCGTGCAGCCAATCGTAGAGAGCCTGCATCTTCAGGTCGCGTTCGGCGCCGCTCGCCTCGAGCGCAGCCTTGACTATGCCGTCGAGCGCGTCCGAGACATAGATCTTGCCATCAGGCCCGCTGTCCGCCGTCGAGACGAAGGCATTGCCAAGGGTCCCGTGAGGGTCATAGGGAGCGCCATAGGTGGTGAAGAAAGCGAGATCATAGTCGAAGGCCGGACGCCGTTCATGCATGGTGGCATTGTCGACAGAAGAGACCTGGACCTGGAAACCGACCTCGGACAATTGACCCTGGATCATTTCGGCGATGCGCCGCGATCCCGGCAGGGACTCTTCGGAAACCAGAAAGTCGATGGTCAGAGGAGAGCCAGCCTTGGTCCAGGCACCCCCGCTGTCGACCCAGCCGCCATCGGCGAGGATCTTCTTGGCCGCCGCCACATCACGCACCGGCACGTCATGCCGCTTGCCCGACGAGGGCACATTTGCTGGGAACAGATCGGCGGCCGGGTCGGCAAAGCCCTCGAACAGGACCTTGGCGATCGCCGCGCGATCGACCGATGCATAGACGGCATCGCGAACGGCCTTGTCGGCGATGACCTTCGACTTTGGCGAATAGCCGAGCAGCATTGTCGCGGTGCCCGGCTCGGCAACAACCTTCATGCCATCGCTTTCCAGCGCGCGAGCGCGGCGCGGCGACAGCGTCGCCACCCAGTCGCCGCCGATGACATCGAGGTCGCCTGAACGAAGGCCATTGGCGCGGGCGAGTTCATCTGGAACCACCTTCAATTCCATGCGGCTGAAGAGCGGCTTTTCGCCCCAGTATTTGTCGTTGCGAAAGAGGCTGGTGCCGCTCGAATCATATTTTTCGACGATCCACGGACCGGTTCCGATCGGCGCCGTCTGCTTGCCATCCTTGTCGACTGCCTTGGGCGACAGGAAACGAACTGGGCGGACGATGGTGAGTTCAAGCAATGCGGCCGGCACCGGCCGCTTCAGCTTGACCGTCAGTTTGTTCGGCCCATCGGTGACGATGCTGTCGTACGCATCGGAGACGCCAATCCAGGAGAAGTCGCTCACCCCCATCCATCGCTTGAGGTTCCATTCGGCTGCGGTGGAATCGAACGGCATGCCGTCGCTGAAGGTCACGCCTTCACGCAGATCGAAGGCGATCGAAAGCTGATCGTCGGCAATGGTCCATTTGGTAGCAAGTCCCGGCTCAAGCGCCCCGTTCTGGCCGTAGTGGATCAGCGCATCGAAGACGATGGTGTAGGTGCTCAGCGTCGAAACATTCTGCAGCAGCTCGAGATCACCGGTCTCCGCGGCGATGGCAATCTTCAGCGTGTCGTTGGTTTCGGAAAAGGCGGTGCGTGGCAGCGCGGCGGCGAAGGCAAGGCCGGCGGTGGAAACAAGGAAATTGCGGCGGTCGAGAGTGATCATTTCAGTTCCCCTTTTTTGATTGTTGGTAGCGATTGTACACATGCATTCCCATTTGTATAGACATATTCGGCGCCAATCCAAGTTGGCGCGCAGCGCTGCGTTTGGCAAAGGAAAGCGCCGTCTCGCGTGATGTCGCCGTGCCGGCGCGGGTCTCGACAGGCGCTAAATCCAGCTCAGCGTCATCGCCGCCAGCGCGAGGTAGCGGCCGACCTTCGCGATCGTGACGATCACAAGGAAGCTCCAGAATGGCTCCCGCAGCGCTCCCGCCACGACCGTCAGCGGATCGCCGACGAGAGGCAACCAGCTCAACAGCAGCGACCATCGTCCATAGCGCTGATACCATCGCGTCGCGCGCGTCAGCGCAGAGGGCCGCACCGGGAACCATTTGCGATTGCGAAAGCGATCGACGCCCCAGCCGAGCCACCAGTTGACGATCGAGCCGAGCACATTGCCTGCGCTTGCGGAGGCGATGAGCAGAGCCGGAGCATGGCTTCCTGTCAGGAGCAGCCCCGCAAGGGCTGCTTCCGATTGCATCGGCAGGATGGTCGCCGCGGCGAACGCGGTCAGGAAAAGACCGCCATGATGGCGAGCTCGCCAGGCATTTCGAGCTCTCAGCTTGCCTTGGGCCATTTCGGGTGCCGATCGTCGACGACGTAGCCATGCGAATGCTCATAGCCCGCTTCCGACCATACTGCGTCGCCGATGTGCCGGTCGTCCTCAGCCAGATCGACATGCGTATGCACAAGCACGTCGGGATCGTGTTTCGGCCAGAGCCAGATCGCGGCAAGCAGGGCTGCGGCGCCAATGATGCCGAGCAGAATGAAGGTGAAGGGCAATCCCATCGCCGCACCGACGCGCCCGGCAATGGGATAGGTGATCAACCAGCAGGCATGCGAAAGCGCGAATTGGGCAGCAAACAGAGCGGGCCGGTCGACGGCATCGGCGGAACGCCTGATCAATCGGCCCGAAGGCGTCTGCGCCAGCGAATAGCCGAGCCCCAGCACGAACCAGAGCGGCAGCAGCAGATAGTAGCTGCCGGCGAGCGGTCCTACCAGCACGCCCGCGACCAGGATCGCGGCGCCCGAGAGCATCGCAACCCGGTCCGGGACGTTCTCCAGCAGCCGCGGCAGGGCAAGGGCTGCAATCATCGATCCGCCGCCGAAGGCTGCGAGCGCCAGCGCCGTGTCGCTTTGCGAGAGGCCGAACTGCGCCTGCACCAGGACGACCGTGTTGACGATCACCATCGCGCTTGCCGCCGCGACGGCAACGTTAAGGGCCAGCAGCCCGCGCAATCGCGGCGTCGCCAGATAGATGCGGATTCCGCGCGTCGTGCGCTCATAGATGCCGCGCGGCTCCGAGGCTTGCGGGCTGGGCAGCACCACGGAGACGACCAGCGCCGCGGACGCCAGGAAGCCGACAACCGTACCGGCGAACAGGCCGTGGAAGCTGATGACGGAAAGCAGCGCCGCCGCCAGCATGAGACTGACGACGCTTTCCAGGTCGTAGGCCAGTCGCGACAGCGACAGGGCCCGCGTGTAGTCCTTCTCCTCGGGCAGCACGTCAGGGATCGAGGCCTGGAAGGCCGGAGTGAAGCCCGCCGACGCCGACTGCAGGACGAAGATGAGAAGATATACCTGCCAGACTTCGGTAACGAAGGGCAGGAACACCGCGACCGCAGCCCGGATGAGGTCGAGCGAAACCAGCATGGTGCGGCGCGGCAGGCGCTCGGCGAACGCAGCGGCGACAGGCGCCACGCCGACATAGGCGATCATCTTGATGGCGAGCGCCGTGCCGAGCACCGCGCCGGCATCGGCGCCGGCAAGATCATAGGCCAGCAGCCCGAGCGCCACGGTGGCAAGGCCGGTGCCGATCAGGGCGATGACCTGGGCCAGGAAGAGATGACGGTAAGTGCGATTGGCCAGGACCTGAAGCATATTTGTCTTCTTGCAGCGGATGACGGTTCGTCGAGAACTGGCGCGAACGGCCTGCCTGTCTCAGTGATGGTGACCTTCCGGCTCGACCATCTTGAATGGCAGCACCTGCTCGCGACCCTTCGCGGCCAGGATCAACCTCGCCTGGAACTCATGCGGCTCGGCAGGGGCGACGGTGCTCTCAAGCCGATGATGGTTGTCAGCGGCGGGCTCGAGGCGAAGCGTCTCCGGCTCGCCGGCCCGGTCGATGATCACAATCGCCGTCAGATCGTCGGCGTGGCGATCGATGGTCAGCCGCATCCGCTCGCCAGCCGGTGTATCGACGATTTCCAATGTTCCTTCAGCCAGATCGCAGGCGACCTTGAAGGGCGCCGGCGCATGATGGTGAGCATGAAATGTTTCTGCGCCAGTGACGGCCGGCCCGGCCGGGCTCACCAGGCGGACATTGGCTTCCGCCAACGCCGGCAAGTGGGCGAACAGCTCCTGCTTGAGGGCTTCGGTTACGCCCAGTACGTCCTTGGCCGTCGCCGTCTCCGGTACACTGACGGCGACATCGGCATGCAGACGATGTCCGATCCAGCGCGCCTGCACGCTTTCAACGCGCCCGATGCCGGACACGTGTTCGGCGGCATGATGGATTTCATCGATGATGCCGGGCTCGACACCATCGAGCATGCGGGTCAACACGGCTTTCGACGACTGCCAGACGATGGCGAAGATCGCCACGGTGATCAGCAGCCCGACGATCGGATCGGCAAGCGGAAAGCCCAGCCAGACGCCGATAGCGCCCAGGACAACCGCCAGGCTGGTAAAGCCATCGGTGCGTGCATGGTAGCCGTCCGCGATCAGCGCCGCGCTGTTGATCTCGCGGCCGACGCGGATACGAAATACGGCGACCGCTTCATTGCCGATGAAGCCTATGAGGCCGGCGATGGCGACCCAGCCAAGAAATGCGATGGGCCGCGGATTGATCAGGCGGTCGATCGCCTCGTAGCCAGCGACGATGGCGCTGAAAAGAATGATGAGAACGATGACGATCCCGGCCAGATCCTCGACGCGGCCCAGGCCGTAGGTGAACGTCTTGCTCGGTTTGCGGCGGACCAGCATGAAGGCGATCCACAGCGGGACGGCGGTGACCGCGTCGCCGACATTGTGGATCGTGTCGGCCAGCAGCGCCACGCTGCTGGAGAGGAACACGACCACGAGCTGAAGCGCTGCCGTAATGGCCAGAACGACGAATGACCATTTGATCGCCCAGATGCCGCGGGTCGTCGTGGCGATCGTCGGATCGATGACACCGTGCGTGTGGCCATGGCCGGCATCACCGTGATCATGTCCGTGGCCGCCCATGCCTTCCGTCATCGGGCCGAACCCGAACCAGTCGCGAACTTTGGCCATCATGGTGCTTCTCACAGGTACTTGGTGATATCCTTGAACTCGTCGATCGAGCGGCGCTGCTCGCGCGCCAGCGGCCCGACGACGTCTTCAAGACAGTGGTTGAGATGATCCTGGATCAGGGTCTTCTTGGCTTGCGAAATGGCCTTCTCGACAGCATGAAGCTGCTGGGCGAGGTCGAGGCAGGACCGGCCCGCCTCGATCATTTCGATGACGCCCTTGAGATGTCCGCCAGCCCGCTTCAGGCGCTTGACGATATCGGGATGGGTTTCGTGGACGTGAGGTTGCTCGCTCATACCTTGATACTATCCTGCTGGAGGGGATATGCAAGTCTCAAAGCGGCCTCGATTCTAATGTAGCAAAAACCTTTCGTTAGGATTTAGAGAATAATCGCCGTTCATGCCGAATCGGATCCACAGCACTGTTTTTTGCCTGGTCATCGCTTTAGCGATGATGTTCGGCGTGCTCCGTCCTTTCGGCTATTCGACCTCACACGATCCGATCGCGCTTGCCACTGCGGTTGAACGTCACGGCGGAGCCGGCGCACAGATCGAAGATCATGGCCACGCACACGATGATGGCGTTTCCGGCGAGCAGAGCTCTGACTATTTTCACGGGCACAATGCGGCCGACCACTCGCACGAGACGGCGAGCACGCCAGCCGACTTCGCACCGACCGTTCCACAGGTCGAGCGCGGCTGGCTGAATTACCCGCCGACTTCCGTCGATCCGGGCACGACATTCCGGCTCGAGCGACCGCCGAGACCATTCCTCGCGGCATGATCGCGGCCGCTCGCGCGGCCACCCTCAACGACGAAGATTGGAAATTTTATGCAAGAACCCTTCGACCGAGGCCACTGGCGACCCGCCCTGCCCCTGCTTATCGCTCTGCTGACCCTGCCGCTGCTCGCCGGGGCAGCCTTTGCCCATGCCGTCGCCGCCGGCGACAAGGGCTACATCCAGGAAATCTCGGGCATCAACGTGCTGCCCTTCATCTATCTCGGCGCCAAGCACATGGTGACGGGATACGACCACATCCTGTTCCTGTTCGGCGTGATCTTCTTCCTCTATCGGATGAAGCATATCGGCATCTATGTCAGCCTGTTCGCGCTCGGCCACTCCACGACCATGCTGCTCGGCGTCTACTTCGACGTCGGCATCAACAGCTACATCATCGACGCGATCATCGGCCTGTCCGTGGTCTACAAGGCGCTCGACAATATGGGCGCTTTCCAGAGATGGCTCGGCTTCCAGCCGAACACCAAGGTCGCGACGCTGGTCTTCGGCTTCTTCCACGGTTTCGGCCTGTCGACGAAGATCATCGAATACAACATCTCGTCGGACGGCCTGGTGCCCAACCTTTTGGCCTTCAATGTCGGTGTCGAGTTCGGGCAGCTCTTGGCTCTTGGCGCCATCCTGATCGTGATGGGCTACTGGCGCCGGACACGAAGCTTCTGGCGCCACGCCTATACCGCAAACGTCATCATGATGACGGCTGGTTTCCTGCTGATCGGGTATCAGCTCACCGGCCTGTTCGTCGCCGCATAAGGAACCGAAATCATGTACAACACCGACCTTCCCAGCCGCGCCGATTTGCCGACGTCAGCGCAGCTCAAGCGCTCCACCTTCATTGCGGCGCTGACGGCGCTTGCCCTGCTCGTCACGGTCGTCATGCCGTCCGAGTATGCGATCGATCCGACTGGAGCAGGCAGATTGCTCGGTCTCACCAGAATGGGCGAAATCAAGACGCAACTGGCGGCAGAGGCGGCAGCGGACGAAATGGCCAGCGCGAAGGCTTCGGCCGAGCGGATGACGCAAATGGTCCCTCCAGCCGAGTTGATGGCGCGCATGGACCGAATTGAAAACCTCCTCGTCGCCCTGACCGCCGAACGGCCTGCTTTGCAGCCGTCGCCAACTGGGGAGGCCGTATCCCAAGACAATGTGACAGCTGGAGAGATCGCTCCTGCCGAGGCTCCGGCCATTGCTACAGCGCCTGCCACCGAAGCAACCTCGGAAGCCCCGATCCAGCCAGATGGAAGGCAAGACGAGCTATCCTTCACGTTGGCGCCAGGCCAGGGTGCCGAAGTCAAGCTCGTGATGCGGCAGGGTGCCAAGGCAAACTTTTCCTGGACAGCTGACGGTGGCGTGGTGAACTTCGAGACGCACGGCGATGGCGGCGGTCAGTCCGTAAGTTACGAAAAGGGTCGCAGCGTTCCAGCTGACGAAGGTGCCATCGAAGCCGCCTTCGATGGAAATCACGGTTGGTTCTGGCGCAACCGCGGTGGCAGCGACGTGACCCTGACGATCCAGACTGAAGGCGACTACATCGACATCAAGCGTATGATCTAGTGCATACAGGGTCGCCCGGCGCCACTTCGAGCGTCGGGCGTCACCTATCCGTCTGTTCCACCGACGAGCGCAGATGCGCGTCGAAGCTTTGCGCCGCGACGAAGACACGGCTGACCTCCAGGTAAACGGGTCTTGATCCACCGCTCGATCGGGTTCACGGCATTTCAGCCCGACGTGATCTGCCAAACGGCTACGCCGGCAAGCGCCAAGCCGGCAGCGCCCTCAATGGCTCGGGAAGTGGCATCGAACAGGCGTGGCCGGCTATCGAAAAAATGCACCAGACGTTCACGAAACACGATCGACAGCACCGCAACGCAAGACAGCGTCAGCGCCACGCCGGCCATCATGGTGATTGCGAAAAGAATGCCGGCGACCGGAACGCCCCTGGATATCGCAAAGGTCATCACAAAAAGCGTCAGCGGGCATGGGATCAGGCCGGCCATGACGCCGACGGCCTCGCCCTCATGCTTGTGGTGATGGCCGTGGCTCAATGCGCGCCAGAGCATCCAGATGCCGATCAGGCCAAGCAGGCCCCGACTGACGTCTTCCAGCAGCGGGGCGCGGCCAACACTGCCCAGGGCAATCGATACCAACGGCAACGAGAGCGCCGCGATCAGCACGGCAATCGTTACATGCGTGAAGGAGAGTGTCAGCGACACCAGAAGCCCACGCCGGACGCTGGCGTCCGATCCTGCCAGATAGGTGGCCAGGACGGCCTTGCTATGGCCCGGCGTCAGCGCATGCGCCGCACCGAACAGAATGCCCATGGGCAGAAAGGCCGTGAACGCCAGCCAACCGCCGCCGGCCGCAAGCAGTTTGATCTGCTCGGCCAGTGCCAAGTAGATCGTGCGTTGGAACTCGACCAGCGTCTGGAACATGGCCATCGAACCGGCTCCGGGTCAGCCGCACGTCAATTCGAGACGCGTCGCGAAAATCTTGCCGAGATCGGTCCCCGTTGGATCACTAAAGAACGCGTCTGTCAGGCTTTTCTGGTTCTGCGCGATGGCCGTGTCCGGATCTGGACGGACGACGGAACGTGAGCAGCCTTGCGGCAGACCGGCCACCGCAAGCTTGTCGTCGTCGGTAAAATCGATTGCCGTGTAGAAGGTCGGATCGTAGACACCGATACTGACTTTTCCAGCAAGGGCCAACGGGTCCTTCGGCTGCGTTTCGAACTGGACGACGAGTTGATCGTTTTCATAGCTGACGCTGAACTTCGGCGGTGGCGCCATCGTCACGTCCTTGCCGTTCAAGGTCACCATCTGAAAGTAGTTGTACTCAGCCAACGACGCATGGACGGTGAGAGCGACTTCATCGAGCTCCTTCGCATCAAGGACAAGGTCGGAATTCTTGTCGAATTCCATCAGCACAGTGCTGGAAAAGAGGTCGTCGAAACGCCAGAGATGCCGAAGCGACTTGACCGTCCTGTCTGGACCGACGGTCAGGTCCAGCTTCGCTTCGGCAAAGACATGCGGATGGGCGTTCGCTGCCGCGGTGGAAGCGAGCAACAGCGCCGCGCCGGATACCATGCGTGTCAGTTGCATTTTTCGCTCACATTTCGCTCGTCGATTCCGCATCAGGCAGGACACCTGCCATTGCAAGCAGGCCGAAATGGGACGGGCCAAAGCCCATACCAACCTTGATCGATCAGGACTGTGTTGCTTCATCTAAGGAGGCAGCTACCCAAGGTCGCCCTTCAGCCAATGTTTGAGCATGATCACCGCGATACCAGCAAGGATTGCCAGCACTATCATCCAGATGATCTTTTGCCGATCGCTCAATTTCCTGCTCCTGATCGATTCAGAGCC
The DNA here is from genome assembly GCF_040321675.1 of Mesorhizobium sp. M0296. Classification (NCBI taxonomy): domain Bacteria; kingdom Pseudomonadati; phylum Pseudomonadota; class Alphaproteobacteria; order Hyphomicrobiales; family Phyllobacteriaceae; genus Mesorhizobium; species Mesorhizobium sp. M0296. The sequence continues at coordinate 17,674 of NZ_JAMYRZ010000033.1, read as the reverse complement.
TTCCTATCGCGAGTTCCTTGCAAACGCAAAAAGCCCCGCGTCCCGTGCAGATAACACCAGCTGATCCGCCCTAGTCGTCTGCGATCGAGCTTGCAATGATGGTATTCGACGTAATCCGGGACCTCCGGAACGTCAAATGGACAAGCTGCTTGCGATTGCCGGCTGTCAATATGTAGAGTTTGGAAACTTGCGTTCCGTTTCTGTCCTCGCCGATTGTTTCGGCATCCGTCCGGGCGAAGAAACGCTCCTCGAATGCCGCGCGGTCGACATCGAATAGCTTTATGGAGCAAGTTTGCACGGACTTGCCATTCAAGTGGCTTTTGTCACCGCGATCATGGTTTTGGCCGGGAGGTCGTCACCGGTCGCCTCCCAGCCCTGGAAGGCGCCTACGTCACCGACGGAGGCAAGTGCTGCGTCGCCGGACAACGGAGTCCATCCGCGTCTCCTGGCCGCAGGACGGTTCGTTCGAAGTCAGGTCCATGGGCAAGACAAATACCGTGAAAAGCTTCCAACGCCAGATCGACATTATCGGCTCGCACCAGCGGCGATCTCAGGCATATAGCAGCGAGCGCCGGGATAAAGAGGGGCTTCGACATCAGCACACCGCAGGCCAGAGCAATCCGCAGGGTCAAAAAATGGACCCTCTGGCACGTTAGTCAAGCAAGCGTTGGCGCCCGCGTGACTCCATTTCAGCTACTTAACCGGGATCATGAGATGTGCGTAGGGCGTGCCCCGCCACATCACATAGGGCTTGGATGTGTCAGGCTTGGGGTCGGCCGGATAGCCCGCCATCATATCCATGGCGTTGACGATCATCACATGCGGACCGGTCTCTATCCAATTGTTGCCTTCCTCGGGCTTCGTCGCATAGGGATCGGTGTTGCTGCCATCGGTACCGCCAGACAGCATGTACATGAAACCCACCTTGCCTTTGGGCGGTTCCTTCTTTTCCATCCATGCCATCGCCCATTCCATCGAGTTGGCATCGCCGCACATTGGGTCCGGGCCGGGCGTGGCCGGGTTGTCCGGCATGCACCAGAAGCCGTTCTTGCCCTCGCGCAGGGTGCGCATGGCGCCCTTTTCATCCGCGGCGTAGACCGCAGCGCCGCTTGCCACGGCAGGGGGTGCAGCGGATTCAGCGCTCTTGATCATCGCAGCGTCGTCGGCGGCTGCGCCTTGCATCGTAACCAAACTGCCCGCCGCCAAAAGGGCAGCGACCGTCAGAAGCCGTTTCATGGCCGTTCTCCGGTTTGAGTTGATCTTGTGCATGATGTCGGACGCACGGATTTCCAGAGCCGTTTGTCGGTGATCAAACACTAGCAGATTACATGTCTCCGGACAATTTATGTTTTAGCGCGCCTTCTAATGTCTTTGCTGTGGGCGTGCTATTAAACGGGGGCCTTCAAATCGGTCACGAAACTCTTGAGGGTTCACTAACCAGATGGTGCTGTTCAGCGAGTGGCCAAATTTGCGCGGTTTTCCCAGCAACCTTGCTTGCGTCGTCAAATCGCCACCTGCCCTAACGCTAGATTAGCCCGCGCATCGTCAGTTCAGCCTTCAGATAGGCATAATAGATCGGCGCGGCGACAAGACCCGGCATACCGAACCAGGCTTCCATGAAAACCATCGCCAGAAGAAGCTCCCAGGCACGCGCATTGATCCGCGAACCGATGATCTTGGCGTTTACGAAGTATTCGAGCTTGTGAATGATGATGAGAAAAGCAAGCGAGCCGAGCGCTGCAAGGAAGGAGATGCTGAGGCTGACAACCACGATCACCGTGTTGGAGATCAGATTGCCGATGACCGGCAGAAGGCCGGCGACGAAAGTCAGCGCTATCATTGTCCTGATGAATGGCAGATCGATGCCGAAGGACGGCAGAACAGCGACGAGATAGACCGCCGTCAGAAACGTATTCAACGCCGAAATCCGGATTTGCGAGAACACGATGTTGCGAAAGGCCTTGCTCAGAATGTTGACACGATCCGCCAGCGCGACCGCCAGTGGGCCGGGCTCGCGCGATGGCGCCGCCGAGCTCACCGCGATCAAGCCGCCGATCACCATGCCGACGACAATGTGGACCACCAGGACGCCAACATCCCGCCCAACAAGTTGAAGCTGGCCGGCATGTTCGCGGAGCCACCGGGCCGCGAAGACTTCCAGTTCCTCGATGTTCGACGGAAAATAGGCCATCGCCCAGGATGGGAGATGGACGCGCGCGGTATCGATGATCTCGGCCATCTTCTTGAGGAGCGTCACGACGTTCTCCGAACCGCCAGTCAATTGCGACATGCCGCTAAAGATAGCGGCGGCTACCAGGAGAGTGAAGATCAATGCCACCAAGGTCAGCGCAAGGCTTTTCGTCAGGCTGTTGGAGACGCCGATTCGATGGAGCATCGGTGCGGCGAAATGAACGATGTTGAACACGAGAAGGCCCGAAAGCAGTGCCGGAAGCAGTCCGAGTTCGAGAACGGCGACGAGCGCTATAAGCGCAAGCAGGCACGACGCGAGATAGAACCAAGAGAAAGTCAGCACTTTTCACCTGCAGAAGCAGCCAAGTCCTCTCCGGGTTTCATTAGCTTTGATACCCGGTGATGCGCAAGCGAACACGCGTTCAACACGTGTGTAAGGCTAACCGCCTCGCAGATCCCATGCTTGCGCGCCAGGTCGCCCGTTTTTGCCCCGCCTCATGCTCACGCAGGACCGCGATGATCAGCTCTTCCGTAAACCGCATTCTCTTCATCAGTCCGCCCTTCAATCGAGGCCGGACTCTACTCTCAGATGGAGGAAATTGCCCGTGGCAGGTCAGCCGCTCGAGGATGTTTATGCCGTTGGCAAGAATGATCCTCTTCGTGGTGAACGCCGAAGTTCATTCCGCCGCGAAGACCATCAGATCCTCGAAGGGGAACTCGACATAGTATTGGCCGGACGGAAGGGCGTCCCGGGAATAGGTCCGGATGGTCAGGTCATTGCTTTCGAAAATGACTTCATGCCGATCGCCAAGGAAAAGGCTCTCGACGCAGGTCATGGCGATACGTCCAGGGCCGTCCTCCCCGGACCACGTCACCCGCTCAAGCCGGACGAGTGCGGTGACTTTGGCGCCGACGGTCAGCTCCTGCTGGGCACTGCCCACAAGATGGATGCCGTTGGCGACAATTTCCGCACGGTTGCCGTTGATGGCGGTGACCACGCTGTCAAGGCGATTGCTGGCACCCATGAACTCTGCTGCAAACAGGCTCTTCGGCTTGTTGTAGATTTGCTTGGGTGTTCCGTCCTGTTCGATCTGGCCGCCGTTGAGCAGCAGGATGCGGTCGGCGAGCGCCATCGCTTCCACCTGATCATGGGTGACGCACAGCGCCGATAGCCCGAGATTGGTGATGAGGCGGCGCAGCCAGATCCGCGCTTCTTCGCGTAGCTTGGCGTCCAGATTTGAGAGCGGCTCATCGAGCAGAATCACCTTCGGCTCGTAGACCAGCGCACGGGCCAACGCCACGCGCTGCTGCTGTCCGCCGGAGAGCTGATGCGGATAGCGCTCGCCCAGTTTGCCGAGGCCGATGCTGTCCAAAGCCTTCTGGACGCGGCTCGCAACATCTGCCTGGGACACTTTGCGCAGCTTCAGGGGATAACCCACATTCTCTGACACCGTCCGATGCGGCCACAGCGCATAGGACTGGAATACCAGCCCGAGACCGCGCGTTTCCGGCGCCAGATTGATGTTCTGCCCGGCATCGAAAAGCGGCTTGTCACCGAGCAGTATCTTGCCGCTGTTGGGTGTCTCCAGACCGGCGACCGCTCGCAAGAGCGTCGTCTTGCCGGACCCGGACGCGCCGAGCAAGGCGACGATCTGACCCGGTTCGACCGAGAAGGACACACCTTTCAGGATTTCAAGGTTGCCGTAACTGAGGCGCAGGCCGTCTATGATGATGTCAGTCATTGAGGCGGACTCCAAAGCGCATCGCGAGGGCAAGACCGGTCACGATGATGACGGTGTTGATGACGGCGAGAGCCGAGACCAGATCGATCGCGCCGGTGCCCCAAAGGGAAACCATGAGCGAGCCGATCACTTCGGTTCCCGGTCCGAGCAGATAGACGCCCGTCGAATATTCACGGGCGAAGATCAGGAAGATCAACAGCCAGGCCGAGAACATGCCGCCGCGGATGAGCGGCAGGGTGATGTCCCTGGCAACCTGGCCCTCGCTGGCACCAACTGACCGGCCGGCTTCCTCGAGCTCCTTGCCGATCTGCAGGAGCGTCCCGGAAATCAGCCGCATGCCATAGGCGAACCAGACAATGGTATAGGCGAGCCATACCGAGATCATCGTGGCGCGCAGGGGTGCGATCGGCTGGAAGAACAGAAATATCCACAGCATGGCGAGGCCAGCCACAATGCCCGGCATCGCCCGCGGTATCATGGCCACGTAGTCGACGACTTTGGTCAGGGGTGCGCTCGAGCGATGACCGGCGAGTGCCACGGCAGTATAGGCCGCGATCGAAGCCGCGCCGCCGACCACCGCGACGCCGACCGTGTTGACAATGGCGCTGACGACATTCGGATAGTCAGCGAGATCGCGATAGTGATCCAACGTCAGCACCTGGAAGATATTCACCCCGACGCCCCAGCTTGTCACCAGTGAACGAATTGCGACGCCGCCCACCGGTATGATCACGGTGGCCGCGAACCAGGCCACCACAAGCGCGAAGGCCGGCCAGCGAAGAGCGCCCAGCCGGATGGGGTTGTGCCGACTGCCCTTGCCTTTGACGGACACATAGCGGCTGGCGTTGCGCAGCATGTAGCGCTGCAGCACCACCAGCGGCAGCGCGATCATGATGATCGCCACCACCACTACGGCCATCAACTGGTAGGAAGGAACACCGAGCTTGTTGGTGAGCTTGTAGAGATAGGTGGCGAGAACCAGCACGCCTTCCGGATCGCCAAGCACCAGCGGCAGGCCGAAAAGTTCGAAACCGAGGAAGAACACCAGAACCGCCGCATAGAGCACCACCGGCATCACCATGGGCAGCGACACACTGGCGGCGACGCGCCAAGGGCCAGCGCCGGCGGTGCGTGCCGCCTCTTCGAGGTCGGCGCCAACGTTGCGGAGCGCCGCCGATGCATAGAGATAGACATGTGGGACATGGGTGAGCCCGGCAATGATCGCGATCGATGTCACCGAATAGACATTCCAGGGCACGTAGCCGATCATCGACTTGACCGCCAGCGAGACGAAGCCGACTGGTCCCAGTGTCATCACATAGCCGAAGGCCAGCACCACCGCCGACATGAAAACCGGGATCAGGATGATCGGCTCCAGCCAGCGCTTGCCCGGCACGTCGGTGCGCACGATGATGAACGCCAGCAGGATTCCCACCGGAACTGCGATCACCGTCATGCCCACCGCGAGCTTGAGCGAAGTCGTCAGCGCTAGCCAGAAATCCGCGTCCGCGAGGATGAAGCTGTAGGCGTTCAGCGACAGATGCGCGGTTTTCTGGAAGAAAGGCGCGGACAGAAAACTCTGATAAATGATCAGGGTGACCGGTGCCAGCACCACCAGGATGGCGAGGAGGTTGGTGCTGACACGAAAGACACGGAAGGGCATGATCGCCTCGAACAAAGCCGGGGGCCGTCCGCTAGCAAGAGCGCAAGCGCGCCGTTCCGATGATTCTCAATAGCAAGAAGGGTGAGAGAGCCGACTGTGGAGGCACTCCCGATCAAGCGATTACTCGCCCTTCATGGCTTTCTGCCACTCGTTGAGGAACGCCAGCCGTGTCGTCTCGTCGAGACCTTCGAGCAGCTCGTCGTCGAGCGCGATCGGGTGAACGTTTTCAGCGGCGGCGGCCTTTATGGACGCCAGCGTGGTTGCCCCTTCAACGTCATCACGAACGGCATAGAGCTTGATGTCGTCGGCGATCAGCTTCTGTGCGCGCGCCGACAGCAGATAGTCTACGAATAGCTTCGCAGCATTGGGATCCTGGGCTTCCGCCGGAATGACGGTGGCGCGGGTGGTCACCAGGACATAGTCCTTCGGGATTATCACACCGAGGTTCTCGTCCTTGGCCTGCTTGGCGAGGCCATATGAGCCGAAGATGCCATAGGCGATGGAATGTTCGCCAGACGTGACCTTCTCGATCATCGAGCCGGCGGAGCTGTAGAGCTTGATATGGGCCTTGCCAAAAGCCTTGTTAAGCGCCCAGGAATCGGTCCAGTTCTTGGCGTCCTGGTTGTAGAAATAGAAGCCGACACCGGATTTTTCCGGATCGTAGGACGCGATCTTGCCATCATATTCTGCGGTCTTCCCGGTCATCAGCTTGAGAAGATCGGCGTGGGTTGCGGGAACATCGCCTTCAGGCACGAGACGCTTGTTGTAGACGAAAGTCACCGGGTCGGCGGTGGTACCATAGACCATGTCCTTGTAGGACGCCCAGGCCGGAAGGTGGGCCGCCTCCACGGATTTGTATTCCTGCGCATAGCCGTCTGAGGCAAGTTTGATCTGCAGATCCGGAGCCGAAGACCATGCGACATCTGCCGTGCCTTGGCCCGAAGCGGTTTCGGCAATGACGCGATTGTAGAGTTCGGTGGAATTGAGGTCGGAATATTCGACGGCGATGCCGGGAAATGCTGCTTCGAAGTCCTTGAGCAAGGGCTGGACCAGCGCCGCATCGGTCGTCGAATAGATGCCTAGGTGTCCTTCCGCGGTGGCGGCGGCCACCAGATCCTTGTAGTTGTCCGGATACCCGGCGGGGATCTCGGCAGCGGCGGCAAGCGTCGCGAAAGCGGCTGACAGCGAAAACGCGGCCATCATCGTCGCAAGACGATTTTTCATTAGGGTCTCCTCCAAGTTCGCCTAAATCGTACTCCTCCAGGCACAAAGGCGAGTATCATCCTGACCTGTCACCAACCTGTCACGGCGATGTCGAGGTTTGCTCAGCCGACTAGGCCCGATGGGTCGTGATCAGATTGTCGACGACAGCCGGATCGACCACATCGACGTATTGCCGAATTTTTGAAATCTTGGGACGGCATCCTACGCGTTACGGTCGCTGGCCCTGCGCATCGATCATGGACTTGCTCCAATCCTCGATGAAGCGGCGGCGCAACGCCTCGTCCTGTACGGCAAGTAACGCAGGGCCGATGCGTATGGCGCGCGCGATACCAGACTCCCCAAGTTTTTCCGGGCCGTCCGCTCCCTCAGGCAATTGCCCGTTCTCGGCAAAAAAGAAGGCGCTATCCCTGGCAACCTTCTGTCCCCGGGCTGACAGAAGGTAGTCGAGAAATCGTTTGGCAACGTCCATATTCGGCGCCGTCTTCGGAATGAGCGCGCCACGACTGAGTATCAGCGCATAGTCCCGCGGGACAACGACCCTCAAGTCGGAATTGCCCCTGGCCGCCGCGTAGGCGTATGACCCGATCATATTGTAGCCTATATATAGGCTCCCGTTTGCAACGTCCTGAAGGGTCTCCTCGGTGCAACAACGCACCACAGTTTCCGCTCGGCTCATGCTTTCCAGAAGCCGACCGTAGACCGCCGTCGTCTGCCGCGCATCACTGAACGCCAATAGGTAGCCGATGCCCGAAAGTCGGATGTCGAACGTTCCGACCCGTCCGCGATAAAAATCGATCCGCCGCCTGAGAAGATCGGCGAGTTCGATGTGGGTGCGCGGTACGTCGCCGGACGGCACGAGGCGGGCGTTATAGACGAAGACGGCCGGTTCGTAGGTAAAGCCGAATACCTCGTCGCGCCAGTTTGCCCAATTGGCGACATGCGCGGTTTCGGCCGACACGTGCGGCGCCGCGCAGCCGTCATTGGCGAGCTTCACGAGTTGGTCGACCGACGGAGACAACAAGATGTCGCCCAGCACCGCGTCCGTCCGACAGGCTTCACTGGCACTCCTTTGCAAGTCGTTGGTGACATATTCAACATACTCGACTGCCACGTTGGGGAAAACGGACTGAAAATCCCGGATCAGTGGTTCCATAGCCGCCAGATCGGTCGCGGCGTGGATCGACAGTCGGTCCTTCTCCGGCTGAGACGAAGGGAAAAATGCGCTGCTTCCTTCAGCAGCTCTTGCCGCGTGACCGATGCATAGGAGGACGGCAGCCATCAAACCGAATGTCGGCAATGTTCCCGTTATCATCCGGTCTTCTCCGTGGCGATGGGCAACGTCAAGGTGACGGTGAACCCTTGCGTGCCCTTCCCGCCATCCTTGCTTGTCTCGCGAAAGGTCAGCGCGCCACCGTGAGCCGCCGCAACCTCCGACGCGATGGCGAAACCAAGACCTGCGCTGCCGTCATGAGATTTGGACGTTTCGAAGCGCTGCGTGACCCGCTCCCACTCGCCCGGCGGAATGCCCGGTCCGTCATCTTCGACCTCGAGATGGGCACGCGTACCGTCGCTGCGTACTCTGACCTCAAGGCGCGACACCACTCCATGACGCAAGGCATTGTCGATGATATTGACGATCGCTTCGCGAAGGCTGACGGCGTCCGCAAGCACGACCGGCTCGTCGTCAGGCGCCTCGAAGGAGACGATAATGTCCGGATCGATAGTTATCGGAACCGCCGCACGGAAAGCGCGCCGTGCGACATCTGCCAGACCGTGCGGCTGAAGCTGCACGGAATCGGCACGATGGATGACCATGGCGTGGCTGAGCAACTGGTTGGTCAGGCGCGCAAGTTCGCTGGCGCGCTGCTGTACGCGATCGAGATGCTGGCGGCTCGACTTGTCCAGCTTGGCTTGACTCAACAGATCGAGCTGCGCCGTTAGCGCTGTCAGCGGCGTTCTGATCTGGTGCGCCGCGTCGGCGATGAAGCGCTGCAGGAGTTTCACGCGCTCGTCGAGCCGACTCATGAAATAATTGATGGAAGTAACGAAGGGCCGCAATTCTCTCGGTACGACGACCGTTACCGGCGTCAGGTCTTGTGGATCGCGACGGCGGAGCGTCGCTCCGAGATGCTTGACCGGTTGCAGAGAATAGCGAATAGCAATCATCGCTCCAGCCAATGCCAATATGCTCATGACCGCCAGGAGGACGGTCGCCCTGAGAGTCAATTCACCCGCGAGCGCGCGGCGGGCTTCCGTGGTCTGCCCAACGATGACATGCGCCCAACCGGATACGGCTGGATCGGACAGTGCGCGCGCCACCACCGCAATCCGAACCGGTTCGCCGCGATAATGCGCCGATTCCAATACCGGGACATCGTGTATTGCGGCCAGATCAACTTCTGTTTGCAGATCGGCATAACCTGTCAGCGTCGCGCCGGAAGGGCCGATCACGCGATAGAAGATGCGATCGCGGCTGGCGAGGCCCAGAAGTTCAAAAGCTGATACCGGCAGGTTGATGATGAGCGAACCGGATTCAACCGTAAGGCTGTCTGCCATCTGGATGGCCGCACCAAGCAGAAGCCGGTCATAGGCGTCATCGGCGGCGGTACGTGCGTAATACGACGCCGCACTCACCAGAAGAGCCGCACCCAGGCCCAGCACCAGCGAGATGCGGACCGCCAGGCGCGTGAAAAGGGAAGGCTCAGCCGGTATCATCGGAAGCCAGCTGATATCCCACGCCCCGCACGGTAACGATCTGCGCCTTGGCGCCTTCCAGCTTCTTGCGCAGCCGCCCGACATAAAGTTCGATCGCGTTCTGATTGGCCGGCTCGTCAAACCCGAAAAGCTGATCGATAAGTTCATCTTTGCTGAAGACGCGGCCTGGCCGCGACGCCAGTATCTCAAGCAACGTCATCTCGCGTCGTTTCAATTGCACCTCGCGCCTGCCTACTCGCACTGAGCGGCTGCCGCGGTCGAGCACGACATCGCCACACTGTACGATGTTGGTCGCCTCGCCGCTTTTCCGCCGGAGCAGAACACGGGCGCGCGCTTCCAATTCCCGGAAATCGAACGGTTTGACCAGATAGTCGTCGGCGCCGAGATCAAGCGCGCCAACGCGGTCCTCTATCTCGGAACGGGCCGTCAACATCAGAACCGGGGTCGTATTCCTTGCCTGCCGGAGCCGTCGAACGATTTCGAACCCGTCGAGGCTGGGCAGCATGACGTCGAGGATGACGAGATCGTAGCAGGTGAAACCGAGGATTTCTGCGGCAGCACGGCCGTCCGTCTCCCAATCGACTGCGTGGCCGATCGTTTCGAAGCGGCGGCTGATAGCCTCGCCAACGTCGCGCGTGTCTTCGACGAGGAGAATTCGCATGCCGGAGCATTTGCACGGAAGCAGCCCCCTATCAAGCGTCACCTCTTTGCGGAGAGGCGCTTGACATCATCTGCAGATCACGCGTTTGGCTTCAGCCCTGTTACCGTCAGCAGTTCAAGCTGTCCAATCATTTGAGCTTTATCGACGGGCTGCGTGATGGCGTCTGCCTTCATGTTGATCTGCGCATCCACGCCAAGAACGGGGCGCGTCGGTACATGACCCGCGCTGCAAGCCACGGCTAGACCACGCATTTTGCCGCATTCAACGTATTCGACCGCACCGTGATCAGTCGCTAGTAGATGCACCACCATCGCCATCAGGGGATTATGTTTCTGGCGATCGTGATGCTGATAGCGATTGCGCAATGCCATCATTTGCGCTTCAGAGACGTATCCAATTGCGTCATTAAGAGGATTTCATGCCGACAGGCGATGGCAGTTTGAGCGACATTCTTGGAATCTTGTCGGTTCTCCTACTCGTGGCCGCAAACGGCTTCTTTGTCGCCGCCGAGTTTTCCCTGGTCGCCGTGCGCCGAAGCCGAGTTGCCGAACTCGCTGCGGCTGGGCGGCTGAACGCGGCAGCGCTCCAGCGGGCCGTCGACAATCTCGATGCCAATCTGGCGGCGACCCAGCTCGGCATCACCATTTCATCGCTTGCGCTCGGCTGGATCGGCGAACCTGCTCTCGCGCATCTCGTCGAGCCTCTCTTGATCGGGCTGCTGGGGTCGTTGGCGACTGCGGGCTCACACACTGTCGCCGTCGCGATCGCTTTCATCATCATCACCGCGCTTCACATCGTGCTTGGCGAGCTCGCACCAAAGAGTCTGGCGCTCCAGCGCAGCGAAGACACTGCGCTCTGGGTCGTGCGTCCGCTCGGTCTGTTCCTCTTTCTGCTCAGGCCGGCGATTCTAATGCTGAATGGTCTCGGCAACCTCGTTCTGCGACTCTGCGGCCTGCGCCCGGGAACCGGTGAGGATTCATTGCACTCGCCAGACGAGCTGAAGCTTCTGATCTCGGCCAGTCAGGAAGGCGGGCTGTTGCAGCAGGCGCAGCGGGAGATGGTCGAGCGGGTCTTCAATATCGGCGAGCGCCGCATCAGTGACATCATGACGCCTCGGCCGGATATCGACTGGATCGACGTGAATGATGACCGAACCGAGATTCTTCGTACGATCCGCGATTGCCGCCATGAGCAGCTCCTTGTCGGCAAGGGCGGTATCGATGAACTGCTCGGCATGGTTCTGAAGAAGGACATGCTCGACCAGGTTCTTGACGGGCAGGTTCTCGATCCGATGGCGATCATCCGTGAGCCGCTCGTCGTTCATGAATCAACGCCGATTTTCAAAGTGCTGGAGCAGTTCAGGAAGGCGCCCGTCCGCATAGCAATGGTCCTCGACGAGTACGGAAGTCTGGAAGGAATTGTTACCCAGACCGATTTGCTCGAAGCCATCGCCGGCGACCTGCCCAACATCGAAGGCGAAGAGCCGGATATCGTCGAGCGTGAAGACGGCTCCCTTCTCGTGGATGGTATGATGTCGGCCCAGGACGCGTTCGATCGCCTTGGTTTTCGAGCACGGCCAACTGAAGGCGACTTCCATACGATCGCAGGATTTGCGCTGTTTCGACTAGGGCATCTGCCTGAGGTCGGGGAACATTTTGAGTATGGCGGCTGGCACTTCAAGATCGTGGACATGGATGGCCGGCGGATCGACAAACTGCTCGCACGAAGGAACTCTCCCACGGGGCGGCAAGAAACATCGGAGGTAGATGGGCTCAGAACATAGGCCAATGAATAGGCGGCCATGGGCCTCGTCGAGGTCGCCAGTGCCCGCGAACCAACTGTATCCAACGTGACTGACAGTGATGCACCATCACCCGGTCGACGAAAGGCGAAAGCACCCGCACCACCCCCATGGCGTTGCCGGTCGCCTCGACAACGACCTCGTCCGTCCTGTTCAAGCTGCGGCCAAATCCCTCCAGTCCGGAGCGGGTCATGTCGACCCGTCCGTGATGGCGCAGCCGGCCATCTTCGCAGAAAACCACTTCCGCAAAGGTGCGGTGGATGTCCATTCCAATTACACGTCATTGGCCCCCTCTCTCCTTGAACAATCGGGAGCCGGCGGGCGACGCGACACCTACGGATCCGCGCTCTCGGCGCAACCGGGCAGGTCGCAGGGGCGGCCAGCTACTAACGCGAGCTTGCAGCTTATCGAATACAATCGGCCTGCCCGCACTTGGCGTGCTCCCGGCGCCGCTGTCCCGGATGGTCACACATAGGCTGAAAATCTCGCATCTCCAGCGGGGGATCAGATGGCACCGTCATGATCATACCGGTTGCCAACCCGATCGAGCGCCTCAACGGCGAGCTCAAGCGGCGCACCGAGGTCATCGGCATCTTCCCAAATGATGACGCCATCGTCCGTCTGGTCGGCGCGATCCTGCTCGAGCAGAACGATGAATGGGCCGTGCAGCGGGCGAGATACATTACGCTGGAAACCATCAGCCAAATGAGCGATGATCCGCTCATCAGCCTGCTGTGGCGCGCTGATCATTCCCGGCCCATGCCGGAAGCTGCGGCGACCAAGCCGTCAACTACACCACTCCCTGGGACACGATCCTGATGCGCTCACGCTTCAAGCCAAGACCGCAATCCAGATAGCGAGCCAATCATGAAATCCGAGACAGCAGCCACCGAAAGCGTTGAGCCGGCGCCTAAGGCTGTTCCATCGGGTTGGCGAGTGTTGATGACACGCGAACGTTGGACCGAAGTCGCTCGCATTATATTTACCGGCCTGATGGCCTTTCTGTACTGGCAACAGCTGATTCCCATTCAAGCTTTGTGGGGGGCGGTTGCCATCGGTTTGTATCCGCTTGTCAAGACCGGCGCCGTTGACCTCGTAAAAGAGCGCAAGATCCGTACCGAGATATTCGTCACCATCGCTACGGTGGTAGCGTTGATCGGAGGCGAGACCGTCGCCGGCGCGGTCCTCATGGTGATCATTCTGATCGCAGAGTTCATTGCCGATTTGAATATGGATCGTGCGCGAGCCTCAATCAAAGACCTGATCGGCTCGGTGCCCCAAGTTGCGCTTGTGCGGGACGCAGGTGGCGAACGCATGGTCACGATCGAGAATTTGCGCGCGGGCGACGTTGTCTTGGTGCGGGCCGGCGAGAAGATCCCGGTCGATGGCACCGTCGTCGGTGGAGCGGCTTCGGTCAACGAAGCATCGATCACTGGAGAGAGCATTCCCAAGGACAAGAGCGATGGCGCCGATGTCTTTGCCGGAACCATCGTCGAATCCGGCGCCCTCGACATCGAGACCGAGAAGGTTGGTGCCGACACCACCTTTGCCCGCATCATCAGTCTGGTCGAGAATGCCGAAGCGGAACAGGCACCCGTCCAGAAACTGGCGGATAAGGTCGCGTCATGGCTGATTCCGGTCGTGCTGATCTTCCTCGTTGCGGTTTATCTTTATACCCGCGACGTTCGGATGATCGTCACTCTGCTGATTTTCACATCGCCTGCCGAACTCGGATTGGCGACTCCTCTGGTGATTATCGCAGCCATTGCGCGAGCCGCACGCAGTGGAATTCTGGTCAAGGGGGGCGTCTATCTGGAGTCTTTGGCCAAGGTCGACGTCCTGGTGTTCGACAAGACAGGCACCCTGACGGCGAACAAGCCCGAGGTTGTCGGCGTGGAGATGCAGGACGGCACGCTTTCGGAAGCTGATCTGCTCAGCCTTGCCGCCGCCGCCGATCGGCGCTCCGCTCACCCCTTGGCGAAAGCGGTCGTCAACTATGCCGCCCGGATGAAAATCGATGTCCCGGAACCGGAGCAGTACGAGCAGTTGCAGGCGCGCGGTGTGAAGGCGACGGTCTCCGGACGCACCGTGCTGGTCGGGAATGCATCGTTGCTGCGCGAGGCCGGCGTGCCGCTTTCCGATGCGATCGAAAAGGGCGGACAGACGCCGGTTCACGTCGCGGTCGATGGGAAATTCGCGGGCGTGATTCTGATTGCCGACACATTGCGACCAGGTGCGCGCGAAGCGCTGGCAAAGCTCCGTGCGACCGGGGTCAAGCGCATGGTGATGGTGACGGGTGACAATGAGGCCACAGCGCGGACCATCGCCAAGGAACTCGGCGTGGATGAAGTGCGTGCCAATCTGATGCCGCAGGACAAGGTCGCCGCCATCGCCGAACTGCAAAAGCAGGGCCATCGCGTGGCGATGGTCGGCGACGGGATCAACGACGCGCCGGCGCTGGCACGCGCCGATGTCGGCATTGCGATGGGCGGCGGCGGCACGCAGGCGGCACTGGAAGCCGCCGACATTGCATTGATGAAGGATGATCTGGCAAAAATTGTCAGCGCGCGCGCAATTGCTCGACGTGCTTACCGGACAATTCAGGAAAAGATTTTTGTCGGTGTCGGTGTTGTGCACGTTTTGGGCATTACCGCAGCGCTGATGGGCTGGATCGGTCCTATCCAGGCAGCGATTTTGCACTTGGGGCCAGATGTCCTGGTGTTCCTGAATTCGGCAAAACTGCTGCGCGTTCGAATCCAAGATGTTTAGCGCATCTCTTTGGAGCCTAAGGCGCTTGCAGTTCTTTGGACGACAAACGCGTCCAATTCGCATCGTCCACGAAACCGGGCAACCGCAACCAGAGTACGCTTACTGCTGTGGCGCTGGTGGCGGTGTGCCCCCAAACCACCCAGCCGCATACCCGATCACAAACAGCACCACGATCACGGCTGCCACACCGTACCAGAGGCGCCTGTCCGTGAAATTCATCGTTACCTCCAAATATCGCGCTGCGCCTGACGACCCAGCGATTTCTTCGATCCTTTGGTCGTCGTTTTCGTGACGAGCGACCCATCTGATCCCCTGACAGAGTAGGCCAAGTATGGCTTCCAGAGAAGCGCGTAGGCCTGTCTGCGGTGCCAAAGCCGCCGGCTGCAAGCGGCTCGCGGAGGAGCGAGCATCTGGAGGACGCTGGGATCGACCCGAGCTCCATCGGCTTCTTGGCGAGCTCGATGAAGGCGACATCGTGGTTGTCCGGAAACCAGACCGACTGATGCGGTCACTCAAAGACCTGCTCCTTATCCTTGAGAAGATCGAGGCCGCCGGCGCCGGGTTCTGCCCACTGACCGAGGCAATCGGCACGACCACGACGGCAGGCCGCATGATGATGCTGATGCTCGGTTCCTTCGCCGAATTCGAGCGAGCCATCGTACGGGAACGCACCATGGCGGGGCTTCAAGTGGCCAGGAGCGCGGGCGAAAAGGTGGTCATCGCCCAAAACTCACGTCCGATCAGCGCTCCGAAATCATCGGCATGCTGAATGATGGTCCACCCGCGGCTGAGATTGCTCGCATCTTCCGAGTTCATAGGGCCACTGTGAGACGTATCGGCGCTCAGACGAACGCAGCGACGTACGCACCGGCCCTCCTCGGACGCGTACCCCCGGCCTGCAGTTATTGCTATTGTACCAGCTGCCTACGTGGTTGGTTCGGCGGAACACATCCTGGAGCAAAAGAATTCGAACCGAACTAGCCAAAGCGGTCATTCGATTCGTCCGATCGGATGACTGCTACTGGCGCACGTGGTCGGTTGGTGCGTTCAGACATCAGATTGCCTGATGAGGCTCGGGAAGGTCCGGCCGGGGTGGAAAACCGCCGTTCAGCGCCCTATGCGAGCACGAAATTCGGCAGTCGAATTGGTGCGTGGAAACGGTTCGGAAGGCAACTGTACATCGAGAAAGGCACAAAGCGGCTCCCACCCTTCGGAGACTTGATACGTGAGAAGGCGTTCAGGCGGCAGCGTTGATTTCACGGAAGCGTTATGTGCTTCATAGACAGCGATGGCGTGATCACGGTTATCAAATCGACCGCCAAAGACAGTGTTTCCAACCACCGCCACACCAAAGGACTGTGGATCATTGGTAGCAGCATCCATCGTGAGCCCTATTGTTTGCGCCATGCTGTCATACCAGGCTTCCGGGTCACGAACTGTCAGGATAACCTTTGCATGAGGGTAGTGGTCACTCACTTCGCGCCAAAAATGCGCCGTTGGCCAATCGACCGCGGAAAGATAGCCGGCATAAGCCGCATCCCAACTCGGGAGTTGTCCCTGACCAGCGGCGCGCCACAGCGTCTTCTGCTCGGGATTGGCGTGGACATCTGCCATGTGATGACACGGCCCGAACCCAAGATGCTCCAACGCGAGCTTCAGCGAATATGTGCCAGTGCGACCCAGGCCTGCACCAATGACATCTAGAGCCATGAGCACCCCCAAGGAGATTTCAATCGGTCAAAATACCGCTGTTTTCTTTAATTCGCTATTATCTTTGAAGGTCAGCTCCGAATCGCCTCAAGCCGTAGCGCGCGAAGGTCAGTATTGGAGAAGCGCCGGGAATGGTGGCTCCTGGCGCCGCTGTGGCGAAAGACGCGTGCATCGACACCACTATCCGCTGATGCAGCGCTTGCTCCGGTCGATGACGTGGATGCCTTTCAGGGATGGGAGACAACCGACGGCGAGTTTCCGCCGGGAACGTGATCGCGGTGACCAAAGCCATCTTGAACGGCAAGGCCGTGCAGACCTGCTCCATCAGGCTGCTCGACGTCGACCGCGCGACATTCGAGCAGCGTGGACACAAGCTGGCAAGGCAAGGGGTTAGGCGCCGCGCTGTTGCAAGACGCCGTTCTGCGCACCGCGTTACGCCGCGACGATCCTCGGGATTCGCGGCCTTCTTGTTCATGCCATATCGGACGAAGCGAAAGCCTTCTACGAGCACTACGGCTTTGCGGCTTTCCCGAAAAATCCGATGACCCTTGTGCTCTCGCTAAGGCGCGTTGAAAGAGCGGGCCGAAACGTCTTGTTGTGCACAAGTTGGTAATCGCCTCGTAATCAAGCAGCCGGAAACAGCTTCCAGCGCCGCGGCCTGAATGCCACCCGGCTTTTCTGCGCCGCCGGATGGTCGACGGGCAGCTCGATCTCGACCCGCTGGCGCTCGCCGCCGATTTCGAGTTCCACCCGCCTGGTATCGGCAACGCGGCGGCTGGCGGTGACCGTGCCGGCGATGCAGCCGTTGCATTCTTCCACCAGATCGACGTCGTGCGGGCGAAAGAACAGCGTCGCTGCGCCTTGCGGCGCCTGCGGCGCGGACAGCCCGATCGGGCGGTCAACGATCCAGACCTGGCCGTCCTCGACCTTGACCGGAAGCGAACTCGATTCGCCGATGAAGCCGTAGACGAAGGGCGAGTTCGGAGTGTCGTAGATTTCGTCGGCGGTGCCGACCTGCTCGATGCGGCCCTGGCTCATCACCACGACGCGGTCGGCAAGCTCCAGCGCCTCTTCCTGGTCATGGGTGACGAAGACCGTGGTGTGGCCGGTCGTATCGTGGATGTCGCGCAGCCAGCGGCGCAGTTCGCGGCGCACCTGCGCATCGAGCGCGCCGAACGGCTCGTCGAGCAAAAGCACGG